>JBOEGA010000009.1:0-64500 GCA_050633205.1 Methyloligellaceae bacterium
CTGCACGTTCACGCGTCAGACCGCCTGGGCCCAATGCTGAGAGGCGACGTTTGTGCGTAATCTCAGACAATGGATTCGTCTGGTCCATGAACTGTGACAGTTGCGATGATCCGAAGAATTCACGTACTGCTGCTGCTGCAGGTTTTGCGTTAATCAGATCCTGAGGCATTACAGTATCGATATCGACGGAGCTCATGCGCTCCCGGATTGCTCTTTCCATACGGAGCAGACCGATACGATACTGATTTTCCATCAGCTCACCAACGGAACGAACACGACGGTTACCAAGGTTATCGATATCGTCGATCTCGCCTTTGCCATCGCGAAGGTCAACCAGTGTTTTAATAACGCTGAGGATGTCTTCCTTACGAAGCGTGCGTGTCGTATCCGGGCATTCGATATCAAGGCGGATATTCATTTTCACACGGCCAACGGCTGACAGGTCATAACGTTCTGCATCAAAGAACAGGCTGTCAAAAAGGGCACGGGCTGCTTCAGGGGTTGGCGGTTCACCAGGACGCATAACACGATAGATATCTATCAGCGCTTCTTCCTGATTATTTGCCTTGTCCACGTTCAGGGTATTACGAATGAATGCGCCTGTCTGGATATGGTCAATATCAAGAATGGGCAGCTCTTTCAAACCAGCTTCATGGAACTTTGTAACCAAAGCTTCATCCAGCTCATTACCAGCTTCGCCGTAGATAATACCTGTTTTCATATCAACAAGGTCTTCAGCAAGGTAACGGCCGTAGAGGTCTTCGTCAGTAATCAGGAGCTCTTCGACACCTGCTTCAGAAAGTTTTTTAGCAAGGCGGGCTGTGATTTTGCGGCCAGCTTCAACAACAACTTCACCGGTTTTAGCGTCAACCAGGTCACTGATCGGCTTCTGGCCTTTCAATGCTTCTGCATCGAATGGTACTTTCCAGCCAGCTTTTGTTTTTTTGTACTGAGTAGACGTGTAGAATGTAGAAAGTATTTCTTCGTCATCAAGGCCAAGTGCATAAAGCAATGCCGTTACAGGCAGCTTACGACGACGGTCTATACGAACATGAACGATGTCTTTTGCATCGAACTCAAAATCAAGCCATGAGCCACGATAAGGAATAATACGGGCTGCAAAAAGAAGCTTGCCTGATGCATGGCTTTTTCCGCGGTCATGATCAAAGAACACACCGGGAGAACGGTGCATCTGAGACACGATAACACGCTCTGTGCCATTCACAACGAATGTACCATTGGATGTCATGAACGGGATATCACCCATATAAACATCCTGCTCTTTAATATCCTTAACGGAACGAGCACCAGTTTCTTCGTTTACATCAAAAACAATAAGGCGAAGAGTTACTTTAAGAGGTGCAGCGAATGTCATGCCTCTTTGTTGACACTCTTCTACATCATATTTTGGTTCATCGAATTCGTAGCGAACAAATTCAAGTGTGGCTCTATCTGAAAAGTCGTTGATAGGGAAAACTGAACCAAATACAGACTGCAATCCTGTATCGTCACGTCCTCCGGTGGGCTCATCCACCATGAGAAACATCTCGTAGGATTGTTTCTGTACTTCAATCAGGTTAGGCATCTCCGCGACTTCGGAAATTTTGCCAAATCTTTTTCGAACACGCTTGCGGCCTGTGAAAGTTTGCGCCATTTCAGCTCCTTCGTGTCACTCGTCAACAGCTGTTAAGACATCCTTTTTTTGAAAAAGAATCTCCAAAAAGCTGCAGCGATTAGTTTTCGCCAATTTTATAGTGTCGGGGACGGAAAACTCCGCCCCCTTAAAGTCGTACAAGAATTACTTAAGCTCGACAGTAGCGCCAGCAGCTTCAAGTTTCTTCTTAAGCTCTTCAGCTTCGTCTTTAGCAACGCCTTCTTTAACAGGCTTAGGTGCGCCTTCAACAAGCTCTTTAGCTTCTTTAAGACCAAGACCAGTGATGCCGCGAACTTCTTTAATAACGTTGATTTTCTTGTCGCCAACAGCAGCAAGGATAACGTCAAAGTCAGTTTTTTCTTCAACTGCAGCACCTGCATCGCCACCAGGACCTGCAGCAACAGCTACAGCAGCAGCGGCAGTTACGCCCCATTTGTCTTCAAGAAGCGTAGCCAGTTCAGCAGCTTCCATTACAGTAAGGCCTGAAAGATCTTCAGCAATTTTTTCCAAATCAGCCATTTTTAAATTCCTACCAGTTTGAACCTAGTTTCAGTTTGTTTATAGATTGTGAGAGAACAGCTCTTTACGCCGCCTTGTCTTTCTCACTGTAAGCACTAAGAACACGGGCAACTTTGGTCGCTGGAGCGTTAAGTACCTGTGCGATTTTGGTAGCTGGAGCCTGAACAAGACCCACAAGCTTACCTCTTAGTTCATCCAGAGAAGGAAGACTGGCAAGCGATTTCACGCCATTAAGATCGAGTGCCGTAGCGCCCATTGCGCCACCAAGAATAACGAGATTTTCGTTTTCCTTAGCAAATTTTACAGCGATCTTTGGTGCTGTCACAGGATCATCAGAATAGGCGATGACCGTTGGTCCAACAAAAAGGTCTGTAATATTTTCAGCATCGGTCCCTTTGAGCGCGATTTTTGCGAGCCGGTTTTTTGCCACTTTGACATGCCCACCCGCTTCACGCATCTGACGACGTAGATTCGTCATATCCGCAACCGAGAGGCCTGCATAGTGGGCCACGACAATCACACCAGTGCTATCCAGCACTTCGTGCAATGACGAGACAAACTCATGCTTCTGCGCTCTATCCACTTGCTTTCTCCATAATTTCGGAACGAATCACTCGTTCCAACGCTTCACCCTGCTACTTCCAGAATACATGGCCGACAGACCAACTTCTCTGCTAGCAGCAGTTCAGCCTGTCCTGCCATACAAGAAAATTATGCATGGGCTTACGAGGTTCAAACCGACAATCACAGGATCATGCCCCAAATTATCTGTCTGTCTCCCGTCTCATGCAGGCTCTTACAAAGAGGACTTAAGCTGCTCCAGATGAGCAACACCTGCAATCTTGGACAGGTTTGAGGTAAATACAAAAGCATCTACCTCTAACCTCCGAACGCCGTAACATTCGGAAACTCGTTTATTTTAAAAGCTGCAAATCAAATTATCTGATCTACAACTTTGCTGTCTTGAAATTCTGTTAACAGTAATTACAAGTCACAGCATGAAATAGTTACTATTCCGTTACACTTCCGGCTTCAACGCGCACACCAGGGCCCATTGTTGAGCTAATTGCAACACGTTTCATATAAGTGCCTTTAGCGCCAGTTGGTTTTGCTTTAATCACAGCCTGAGTAAATGCCTTGATATTTTCAACAAGTGCATCTTCAGTGAAGCTTGCTTTACCAACACCAGCATGGATAATTCCAGCTTTCTCAACACGGAATTCTACGGCACCGCCTTTAGCAGACTTAACAGCAGCTTCAACGTCAGGTGTTACTGTTCCAACTTTCGGGTTTGGCATCAAACCGCGTGGACCAAGAACCTTACCCAGACGACCAACAAGTGGCATCATGTCCGGCGTAGCGATACAGCGGTCAAAATTGATGTTACCTTTTTGAACTTCTTCAACAAGGTCTTCAGCACCAACAATATCAGCTCCAGCAGCTTTTGCCGCGTCTGCCTTAGCGTCCTTAGCAAATACAGCAACACGCAAAGTACGGCCTGAACCATTTGGAAGCTGACAAACACCACGAACCATCTGATCTGCGTGTCTTGGGTCAACACCAAGGTTCATCGCGATCTCGATAGTTTCGTCAAATTTTGCCTTCGCACGCTCTTTTACAAGCTTTACAGCCTGCTCGATTGAATATGAAGCGTTACGATCAACACCTTCTTGCGCTTTAGCAAGTCTTTTACCTGTTTTAGCCATTAATTAGCCCTCCACCTGTAGGCCCATAGACCGAGCGGAACCAGCAATAATTTTCATTGCCTGCTCGACGTCATTGGCGTTTAGATCCTGCATTTTTGCCTGAGCGATTTCCCGAAGCTGGTCCTGTGTTACAGAGCCGGCAACTTCAAGGCCAGGCGCCTGAGATCCCTTATTAAGCTTGGCAGCTTTCTTAAGGAAGTAGGATGCAGGCGGAGTCTTCATTTCAAAAGTAAAAGACTTATCCTGATATACCGTAATAATTACAGGAACCGGCGAACCTGGCTCCATATCTTTACTTGCAGCATTGAAAGCCTTACAGAACTCCATTATATTAATACCACGCTGACCGAGCGCAGGCCCGATTGGTGGAGATGGAGTAGCCTGTCCAGCAGATACTTGCAGCTTTAAATAGCCGTCAATCTTTTTTGCCATTTTATTCCCTTTCCAACCTGAAAAATCAGGTCACTTTCGATTGCCCTGAGACAGAGCCATTGCCCATTAAGGGTGCGTGGTAGGGTATCGCGCAGCCATGGCGTGCCACACGAACCTCCCACAAAAAATTATCCGAGCTTTTCTACCTGACCGTATTCCAGCTCAACCGGTGTCGCCCGACCAAAGATAGACACTGCAACCTTCAACCTGGCACGCTCCTCATCAACTTCTTCTACCAATCCACTGAACGAGGCAAACGGGCCATCAGCAACCTTCACCTGCTCACCAACGTCAAACGTGATGGAGTTCTTAGGTCGCTCAACACCTTCCTGCACCTGATGCAGAATTCTTTGAGCTTCAGCTTCAGATATTGGTATAGGTTTATTATCTGTTCCCAAAAATCCGGTAACTTTTGGTGTATCCTTAATCAGGTGGTACGCCTGATCAGTCATTTCCATTTTTACGAGAACGTAGCCGGGAAAAAACTTCCGCTCAGCATTAATTTTGCGTCCACGGCGAACTTCAACCACCTCTTCCATGGGAACCAGAACTTCCTCAAAAAGTTCTTCCAGCCCCAAATTGGCAGCACGCTCCTTAATAGCCTCAGCTACTTTCTTCTCAAAATTCGAATATGCGTGCACAATGTACCAGCGCTTGGCCATATCTTAATCTCTTGATCTGTATTAAGCTTGTTTCAACTTGACTCGCACGCGTTACTGGCCAATTCCAAAGAAACCTAATGCTGTTAGTATTACACGATCTACTCCGAACAAGATCAGAGCCATTATCGAGGACATTATGATTACCATAATGGTCGTAATGACTGTCTCATTTCGAGTCGGCCAAGTCACTTTTGCGACTTCAGCACGAACTTGTTGGATAAACTCAAATGGGTTTGTTTTGGCCATATTACAAAGACATTACAATTGCGCGCCTAGATAGCTTACATGCCTCTGGCGCTTGTTTTATGCGTTCTTGCGGGAGAAATAAGTTTTTGTCGTATACACTAATGAGGCTAAAATGCAAACCTAAACTGTAATATTTTCTGTTTTTTTTCACAAAAAATGAAAATAGCACACATATTTACACCGATTCCGGTGCAAAACATAGTTAAAACCGATCCTGAATACGTTTCGACCGAGAATAACATCACATTAATCTTTTTACCCCACAAGATGAATTACTTTTACATAACTCGGAGTTTCGGGATTGGAATATAGCTATGGCTGTTAGTGCGACAGAAATTGAAAATGAGTTTCAAGCTGGTCTGAGACTTATTCATGAAGGGCAGCCTTCCAAAGCTGAAAACAAGCTTTTATCTATCCTGAAATATGTGCCGGATAATCCGGTCCTGCTTGAGAGGATTGGGTATTGTTATGCCCTTCAATCTGACTGGAAGAATTCAGAAGAATTTTACGCCAAGGCCCTGACCCTGCTACCGGAAAATACAGAAATACTCAATAACTACGGATGCATTCTTCAAAAACAAAACAGGTGGGAGGATGCCCTTCCCTTTTTCGAAAAATCGCTTAAGGCCGAGCCTGATAACTTCAGCGCTCTCAGTAACCTTGCGCAGTGCCTGAACTATTGCAAGCAGTATGATGAGGCAATCGTTTTATATGCCAAGGCCATTGAAAAATCACCGAATAACTCATCTCTCAGAATTCAACTAGCTCAAATACTACATGATCAGAGCAGGTTTGATGAGGAAGTCGCGCAATATCGCCTACTCCTTGCAATGACCGGAGAAAATACCAAAGCGCAAATCAAGATGGCTCTTGCTCTTTTTGCTAATGGAGAGAGAGAGGAGGCGGGGGATTTAATTAAATCTATAAATAAAAGTGTGAGTGGATTACCTATTACGCTTTTTGAATGGGCAAATACAGCTCAGGAGCAGGAAAAATTCTCCGAAGCAACCTATGGCCTTGGTTTACTTGTTGAAATTGCTCCCGATAATACTGATTTCTGGCGAGCCTATATCATTAATCACTATTTCTCATTCGGGCTTGAACGATCCCTTCCAGTTTTTGAAAAAGCAATAACCCTACACCCTAAAGAGCCAAGTTTTTATCGCGCCCTAGCAATTGCTTATGGTCAAGCCGGGCAACTTGAGAAGTCAAAAAATGCTGCCAAAAGTGCCCTGGAGATTACGCCAAATGACCCAAAAGCACATCAGACTTACGCCGCTACACTAAGGCAGCACCAGAAAGTAACACCTCAACCAGATGGCATTGATGAGGTCTGCAAGCATTTTGATAAAGCTATTGAACTTGCTCAGGGGAGTGAAAATACCCTCCAGGCAATTGGACAATCCCTGGTTGAAACCAAAGAAGCTGCAATTATGAAGAGCTGTCTCGAAAATTTGCCCGAGACGCTGAAAGACAGCTATACCTCACACCTGCTTCAGAACTTTATCTGCATATCGGAGGGAAATTATAAAGCGGCTATCAAGCATGGTGAAAAATGCCGGAACCTTGCCCCGAAAAACAGCTTCGCCCTGAGTGAACTGGCGGAAAGCTATTTTTACATGGAAAACTATGAGGCAGCACTTCGTACCAGCAGAGAAGCTGTTGAGGTCAGCCCAAAAGATTCCCAGGCATTGATGCGCCTTGGTTATATTGCAATTGACTGTGGTGAAATAGAAGAAGGGCTCATGCGGGCCCAGCAGGCTTACGAACAGAACCCACATGATCCTGCCGTACAATTATCGCTGGGGCTTATGAACCTTCTGATTGAAAACTGGGATCTCGGCTGGGAGATGTATGACGCCCGCTTCAGGATGCTCTACAAAAACCGAATGGATATTCCACCATTACCAAGGTGGGACGGGCAGTCTTTTGAAAATCTTGAGCTTGTTCTGATCTGCGAACAGGGGCTCGGGGATATCATACAGTTCTCCAGATTTATTCCCATGATTGCGAAGCGTGTCGGCAAAGTGATCTTTGTTGCCAACAACAATCTGCTGCACATGTTTGAGCAATATTCTGATCAGGTTGAGGTGGTTTCCACTGCATCTTCTATCAACGTAAACGCCGAAAATGGCCGCTGGACTACCCTTCTTGAACTTCCCCGCCTGCTCAATATCGAAAAAGAAAACTGGGGAGAGGCTGTGCCTTACATACAGGCAGAACCTGACCGCATTCAAAAATGGGCAAAAAGGATAGATACACAGGATGGAACACTCAAAGTTGGAATAGCATGGCAGGGATCGCCCGGAGCACGAATAGATGTGGGCCGATCTATTCCGCTGGAAAAGTTTGCACCGCTCAGCTCGATTGATCACGTCCAGCTTGTCAGCCTGCAAAAATACAGTGGGGAAGAGCAGATTGAAAACGTCAGTTTTAAAGACAAAATTTTTAAGCCGGGTGATGATTTTGATAATGGATCAAAAGCTTTTGCAGACACTGCTGCACTCATGATGTCGCTGGACCTCATCATTACCTCCGATACGTCAATCGCTCATCTGGCAGGTGCTCTGGGGCGTCCTGTATGGCTTGCACTCAAACATGTTCCTGACTGGAGGTGGCACCTTAACACGGATAAAAACGCCTGGTATCCGACAATGAAACTATTCCGCCAGAAAACACCAGGGGTCTGGGAAGATGTCTTTCAGGAGATTGAAGGTGAACTCACCCGTCTAAAAAAACCTGTCAACCAGCATTAATGGAAAAATCTTATGATGATTACTGTCCCTATTTCAACCGGCGAACTGCTGGACAAGATGACTATCCTGCAAATCAAACTTGAACGGATCAGTGATGCAGGCAAGA
Source organism: Methyloligellaceae bacterium (assembly GCA_050633205.1). Lineage (GTDB taxonomy): Bacteria > Pseudomonadota > Alphaproteobacteria > Rhizobiales > CBDHHC01 > CBDHHC01. The sequence continues at coordinate 8,082 of JBOEGA010000009.1, forward strand.
AGAGCAATGTTTCAAGGGAACTGAAAGAACTGCTACAGGTGAGAGAAGAAAACCAGCTTCACTCTCCAGAGTTAGAGACAATGGTTCTGGACCTAAAAAAAATAAATGAAAGCCTATGGGATATTGAAGACAGGATACGGGAAAAAGAGGCTGAACAGAAATTTGACAACGAGTTCACAGAACTTGCGAGGGCGGTTTATATTACGAATGACAAGAGAGCTGCTGTGAAAAAATCCATCAATGTTCTGACCGGTTCGGCGCTGGTGGAGGAGAAGTCCTATAAAGGCTCCTAGTGGAAACCTCGAATTCATATTAAACAATACTGGTTAATCAATACTGGTTAATCAATACTGGTTAATCAATACTGGTTAATCAATACTGGCACCCAACTTCAGAACAGGTGACTGCCAGTATCCGGAAGCAGTTCAGGTAGAACTATTCATCACGGTATACACGCTCTCTGCGCTCATGCTTTTCCTGAGCTTCCAGAGAAAGAGTTACCACAGGCCTGGCATCCAGGCGACCAAGGCCGATTGGTTCTCCAGTATCTTCGCAATATCCGTAAGAGCCGTCCTCAATTCTTGCCAGAGCAGAATCAATCTTAGATATCAACTTTCGCTGCCTGTCCCTGATGCGAAGCTCAAGAGCTTTGTCAGTTTCAGAGGTTGCCCGATCTGTCAGGTCAGGATGGTGTGTAGAATCTTCCTGCAGATGGCTTATCGTTTCTTTTGTAGACTGAAGTATATCTTCCTTCCATGCCATTAACTTTGAACGAAAATATTCCAGCTGCTTTTCGTTCATAAACTCCTCATCATCTGACGGTTTATAATCAGATGAAAGTTTTATTCTGTCACTCATAGAAGACCTCATTGACATCCACCCTTTTTCTCCAGACGTTCCGTCTGAAAAATATTCTTCAGCTCTTTGTCGAACCGCGGATCTTTTATACCGCCTTTAGCTTATAGCCAAGAAAGATCCACATGTTATGCCAAATAGCTAACCATTTACTTACCGAGACCGATAAAACAATATGAACCTGAATAATTAGGTTTTTTCTAGGCTGTATTGTATATCATAAGTAAATTTAATTGATATTGTTCGTTTGTTGGACTTGTCCATAAAAAATGTTATAAGCCGCGATGAAATACTGTCATCTTTTGGCATTAAACTTGGCTAATTCAACTTCTACGCGCAAATTAATCTGGTCCAGCAAGTCGATCAAACCGCTATCTTCTGCGTATTCCGGCCTATGATCTATAAGATTCTTTAGTTTTAGCAGATGAGCTCTGGTATGCTGTCCTGATAATATTGCGATTTTCAGTTTTTCCAGCTCAGAAAGCATCTGATCCGCGTGAAAAACTGCTTTTTTTCGCTGTTCCTTCTGGTCCACGGCTTCCACAGACTGCAATGCAAGAATTGCATCAAGATCGGATAATGGCGCTGTCTTATTTACTGAGGTGGCAGATGAGGCTTCTTCATTTTCAATTGGGCTGAATTTACTTCCCGAGGCATTCTTTTTAGTTTTCTTTGCGCCCGCATTAGAACCTACATTTTTCGAAGAATTCACACGCATTTTTATCCCCTATTCAGCCTGCCAAACCGGAAGTTGTATGTTTTGCTACACTTAATTCAAGCTTAAAACGAGGAAAAAATTGCCGACAGGGAAAAAGTACTACGTCACTATTACCCTATACTGAATAACCAGAAATTCTATTAAACGATATCTATCAATAACTTACATCAAATATTCATGTGGCACGATTTTCGCAGACAATATATTAGCACGGCAATTTTTATCTCTTTAATGTGGATTGTTATGAATATTTTTCAACAGGTGACGTCTCGACTCCCCGATCAACTTATCAGCATGGCCGTTTTACTGGTGCTGTTTTCTACCCAGTTCAGCACTTTCAGTCATGGAGCATCCAGAATTAAAGACCTGGTTGATTTTGAGGGAATAAGAGAAAACCAGCTCGTAGGATATGGTCTTGTCGTTGGTCTTAATGGTACCGGCGATACATTGAATAATATACCTTTCACCAAACAAAGCCTGCAGGCCATGCTTGAAAGACTTGGTGTTAATACCAGAGACAGCTCAGTCCGCACGGCAAATGTTGCCGCAGTTATGGTTACCGGAAACTTACCTCCGTTTGCTACTCAGGGAACCAGGATGGATATTACCATCAGTGCACTTGGTGATTCAAAAAGTCTTCAGGGTGGTATTTTGCTCGTTACCTCCCTTTATGGTGCAGATGGCGAGGTCTATGCAGTCGGCCAAGGCCCTATAGCTGTGGGGGGCTTCTCGGCTGAAGGTCAGGCTGCATCGGTCGTCCGTGGTGTCCCTACAGTCGGACGCATTGCCAATGGTGCAATTATCGAGCGGGAAATGAAGTTTGATCTTTCCAAACAGAGGGAACTTCGCCTGTCTCTGCGCAACCCGGATCTGACAACAGCCCGCAGAATAGCTATTTCAATTAATGCCTTTACTTCAGTCAAGCTTGCAACGGCACTTGACCCTTCCACTGTCAGGCTCTCACTACCCAAGGATTACAATGACAGCATTATAACATTGTTAACCGAGATAGAGCAGCTGCGTGTTGAACCAGACCAGAGTGCCAAGGTGGTTATTGATGAGAACACCGGCATTATTGTTATGGGTAAAGCGGTTCAGGTCAGCACAGTTGCCATAGCCCAGGGGAACCTGACGGTCAGCATTACTGAAAATCCTCAGGTTCAACAGCCGAATGCTCTTGCAAACGGGCAAACGGCAATTGTTCCCCGAACAGGAGTTCAGGCTAATGATGACAGCAAGAAGAAACTGGCAATTGTAAAAAAAGGTATCAACCTGAAAACCCTTGTTGACGGGCTGAATGCACTGGGAATTGGTCCACGGGATATGATTTCGATATTGCAGGCGATTAAATCAGCCGGAGCACTACAAGCTGAAATTGAGGTGATGTAATGGAAATAGTGACACAATATAAAGCAGCACAACTCAGCGCTAAATCACAGGCTTTACTTAATAATAAGGCTGGTGGAAAAGCAAATATTAATGAAGGTGCAATGAAAGCAGCGAAAGAGTTTGAAGCAGTGTTTATCACGAACATGCTGGAGAATATGTATACCGGAATAGAGGCGGAAGAACCTTTTGGTGGCGGTCATGCGGAGAAGATATACCGGTCCATGCAGATTGCCGAGTACGGTAAAGAATTAGGCAAGAACGGCGGAATTGGACTGGCTGATAATATATACAGAGAATTACTGGCTACTCAGGAAGGTGTTAGATAATGAATAGTGAAGCATTTATTGATAGCCCACAGGCTGCGGAAGAATTGTGTACCAGTCTGATTGAAACGACTGCTGATCTGATATCGGTACTGGAGCGTGAGACACAGCTTGTGAAGAATGCTGCCAGTCAGGACTTCTCGGCAATTACTACAAAGAAGCATGCACTATCCATAACACTGATGCGCAATATGGAGACTTTAAAAGCCCATGCGGCCTATATTAAATCGGTAGTCCCGGAACAGGTTACCATTCTTAAAGAACAGCAGGATCAGTTTCACCGTTCCCTGGAGATTAACCACTCAGCTCTTACTGCGATGAAAGCTGTTTCTGAAGGGCTACTGCAGACCATTGCGAATAAATCTGCGAGACATCACGGCGGACCACAAGTCTACAATAATGAAGCCGGGTTCAATTCTGCAATAAAACAAAAAGCGGGCCCGGTATCACTGGACACTACATTATAAGAACGTCCTGGATTAAATGCTCATGTAAATATATGATGATATTTAATTGCCAGTTAGACTATTCTTAACCATTATGAAGGGGCTTCGGCCCCTTTATGTTTAATAAATATTTTATAAGAAAAACAAGCATCCCATTTCAGATCACCTGCTTTCCAATTCTTAACTACCTCCTCAACTCGTTACCGCCTGTTAAGATATCTTTACCTCCTGCATTACAATAATGGTCTCGTCCCCGTCTAGGAGAGGACAGTTCCGAATGAAACCGGAATAATAAAAAACAGGAACCTAGAACAGGTGGTTAACAGGATATGGCTGATATAACACTTTCGAGTGCAGTTAAAAGTAATCTCCTATCGCTACAGAAGACGTCAGATCTACTGAGTACCACACAGGAGAAACTTGCAACCGGACTAAAGGTATCATCTGCACTGGATGATCCAACTGCTTTTTTTACCGCTTCGTCTTTAAATAGCCGAGCCAGTGATCTGAGCAGATTACAGGACTTTACATCGAATGCGGTACAGACGCTGAATGCTGCAGATGAAGGCATCAGCGCTATTAAAAATCTGGTTGAGTCTGCTGAAGCGACCGCCAGACAGGCACTGCAGTCTGCCGGAACAACATCGCAGTTTACCGGATACAACTCAACTGCGCTGACTTCATCCACGGATCTGTCGACACTGGATGCAGAGTTTTCAGGCAGTCAGACAATTGCAATTACGACCGGAACGAATGAAACAACAACTCTGACAATTGATGCCAACACAACGGTTGGAGATATTGTTACTGCCATTAATGATAACACACTGGCTACATCGGGTAACGAAGTTGACAATGTGAATGGTACAGTTTCAGTCGGCTCTGCAGGTGGAGCTGAAGTTCGCGCCTCAATTACAGGTGATGGAAAGCTGAACCTGGAAGGAATTGACGCCTCTGCAACTATACAGATAGCAGTTACCAACAATGATGATGCTGCTACATCGGGTGCATTCAGAACTGCCGTTGAAGCTCTTGGTTTTGATGATTCATCCGGGACTTTTGTAGAAGGTGATGGTGGCGGCACAACAGCCAGCTTTACGACAGAGACTGTGGCTGCTGGTAGTCTGAACTCTGACCGCTCCAGCTTTGCTTCACAGTTTGATGAGTTGAGAACGCAGATAGATCAACTGGCCGTTGATGCCAGCTATAACGGGGTCAACCTGTTATCAGGAGACTCATTAACAGTGAACTTTAATGAGGATGGCGCATCGTCGCTTGCGATCTCAGGTGTGACCTTTACCTCTGAAGGCTTAAGCATCAATGCTTCAGCAAATACGTTTCAGACTGATACCGATATTAATACAGCATTATCGGATCTGTCGACGGCAACAAATACGCTGGCGAGCCAGTCATCAAAATTTGGTTCAAACCTGTCCGTGGTAGAAACCAGACAGGACTTTACCAAAGAACTGATCAATGTGCTCGAAACCGGTGCAGCCAATCTTACTCTGGCTGATACAAATGAAGAAGGTGCAAACCTGCTCGCCCTGCAAACACGACAACAGCTTTCATCAGTTTCGTTGTCGCTGGCATCAGAGGCAGATCAGAACGTACTCAGGCTCTTCTAAAATTTTAAAGAGAAAGCTCCATTCCGGAACTTTCATATAACCCAGGCGCAAGAATAGTCTTTCGCCACCAAGAGAAAGGAGAACGTAACGAAACAGCGACCTTCAGTTACATCCGTAATAACCGAACTGCCATCGGACCCAGGATGTATTTAGTAGAAATGTTCAGAATGAACATTTGAGTTTATACCTTAGGAAAGGTTTTGAGTAATGGCATCTGATATCACTCTGTCGTCTGCAGTGCGATCGAACCTGCTTTCGCTGCAAAAAACTGCGGATCTACTATCAAAGACCCAGGGCAAGCTAGCTACTGGCCTTAAAGTCAATAGCGCCCTTGACGACCCTACAGCATTCTTTACAGCGTCAGCTCTGAACAGCCGTGCAAGCGATTTGAACCGTTTGCAGGACTTCACTGCCAATGCTGTACAGACAATTAAAGCCGCTGACGAAGGTATCTCGTCTATCACCAAACTGGTGGAAACAGCGGAAGCGACTGCCAGACAGGCCCTTCAGTCTGCTGGAACAACAGCTCAGTTTACCGGAGCAAATTCGACCGCTCTTACCTCATCTACGGATCTTTCTGACCTTAATGCCGAGTTTTCGGGAAGTCAGACGATCTCAATCACCACAGGTACTAACGAATCCACAACCCTCACAATTGATGCTAACACTACTGTTGATGATATTGTTACAGCTATCAATGACAACACTCTGGTTACTTCAGGCAACCAGGTTGATAATGTGAATGGTACGGTTGCGGTTGGATCTGCCGGTGGTGCAGAGGTTCGTGCATCTCTTACTGCTGACGGAAAACTGAATCTGGAAGGTATTGATGGCTCTGCATCAATTACCGTTACAATAGAAAATGATGCAGACGGAGATACATCCGGTGCATTTGAAACTGCTGTGGCTGCTCTTGGTTTTGATACCACCAATGGCACATTCACAGAAGGTGATGGTAGTAATGAAGCTATCTTCACATCAACAACGGTTGCTGCCGGTAGTGAAAATACCGACCGTACCGCCTTTGCTGCGCAGTTTGATGAATTGCGCACGCAGATCGACCAACTGGCCAATGACTCCAGCTACAATGGTGTCAACCTGTTGAGTGGTGACTCCCTTACTGTTACATTCAATGAAGATGGTACATCATCACTGGGCGTTTCCGGGGTCACATTTGATGCTGCGGGCCTTAATGTTACGGCGTCTGAAAATAGTCTGCAAACAGACTTTGATATCAATCAGGCACTTAGTGAACTTAAGACTGCAAAAGACAGCCTTCGTGCCCAGGCTTCCAAATTTGGTTCAAACCTGTCGGTTGTTGAGACCAGACAGGATTTCACCAAGGAACTTATTAATGTTCTGGAAACGGGCGCTGCCAACCTCACATTGGCAGATACAAACGAAGAGGGCGCAAACCTGCTTGCCCTGCAAACAAGACAACAGCTATCTTCGACAGCTCTGTCTCTTGCATCTCAGGCAGATCAGAACGTCCTTCGTCTATTCTAAACAAACCCTTCTATCACACACTAAAAGGCGGTTCCCATCCCGCCTTTTTTTTACATTCAGAAGCTAAAAATTTATTTAAATTCTATCAATCCCATCTTTTCGCAAGTAGCACTAAAACCCTGCTCCCTGCTCCACCCCACATGATTACATTATGCTGGCGACCTGACATCGAAAACCCTGTCTTCCATTTATTTATTTGACGTTTATAAAAAAAATAATATAAATTTTTAGATAAATACAAAGAAATAACACTACGAATGATTACCAATAAAAACAATGCACTAGCCCAGCAATGCTAATACTCATTAATAAATACCTCAGACAAATACAAGTAGTTTTAATGTATTAAACGATATTAATACTTGACTTTTATTGTTTTCATTAACTTTGCATTATCTATGCGCGTGTAATGTCAGGTAAATTTCTAGAAAGAAAATGTTATTTGCTTAGGAAAGGCTTTGAGTAATGGCTAGTGATATTACACTGTCAAGTGCGGTACGCAGTAATCTTCTGTCCCTACAAAAGACGGCAGATCTATTAGGAAAAACACAAGGAAGACTAGCCACAGGACTGAAAGTCAATAGTGCACTGGACGATCCGACCGCTTTCTTCACTTCATCAGCACTAAATAACCGCGCAAGCGATTTGAACCGTCTACAGGATTTCGTAGGTAACGCGATTCAAACACTTCGTGCTGCAGATGAAGGTATTACAGCAATTACAAATCTGGTTGAGTCAGCGGAAGCGACTGCACGTCAGGCGCTACAAACTGCTGGTGGAACAGTGAGTGCTGTTCAGGTTACCGGTACTGCTGCTGTTGCTGCAGATACTGCGCCGACAGTAACCGGCACAAGCATTGGCAGTGATGCAGAACTTGATGCAACTGGCCTAAACTTCGATAATACCGATACAATTGAAATCAGCCTGAACGGTACAACTTCCATTATTAACTTTGAAAATAATGGTAACGGTGTTGCTGCGACAGCTGCGTCCGGCGATAACTATTATATCAACCTTGATGATGCGGACGGTGCTACCGGTACTGCTGCAACAGTTACAGGCGCTGATGTGGGATCACCAAATGAACTGGAAGGTGATCTTGGTCTGGACGTTAATGATACACTAACCATTAATATCGACGGTGTTACGTCCACCATCAACTTTGAGAAAAACGGTAATGGTGTTGATGCCACAGCAGACTCAGGCAATAACTACTATATCAACCTTGATGATGCGGACGGCTCAACAGGTGCTGCTGCTACGGTTACAGGCGCTGCTCTTGCAGGTGACCAGACACTGAAAACGCAACTTGGATTTGCTGCCGGTGATGCTCTGACTCTTACAGAAAATGGTACAACCTACACCATTAACTTTGAGGAAGCCGGTGCCAATACGAATACTACGGGTTCAGATGGTACGCCACCAAACAGTTTCTATATCAACCTTGATGACTATGACGGTGCTGGTGTAGGCACTGGTGAGACAACAGTATCAGAGCTTGCCGCGACGATTAACAGTATTTCCGGTTTGAATGCTGCCTTTAGTGGTGGCAACCAGTTTACTATCGGAGCAGATGCCAATAATGGTGATGTGACCATTACAGTCAGTGACGCCAGCGGTGGCGGCGGTGCAGCGGATGAATCACTCTTTGATACACTTGGCTTTACGACAAACTCTCTTGGTTCATTGACAGTAGAACCAGCCAGCAGTGGCAATGCGGATCTATCGACACTTGCCGCAAAAATCAATAGTATTACTAACCTGAGTTCCTCTGTTGCCTCTAATCAGCTTACCATTGCATCGAGTGGTTTCCTGGGTGATTTAACAATCACGGCCAATGATAATGGTTCTGCAAGTGATGCTGTTCTGGGTGCTTTGGGACTTACAAATACCGGCAGCACGGGTATTACTCTGGTAGAACCTGCCAGCAGTGGCGATGCAACAGCATCAACACTAACTTCCCTGATTAACAGTATCACTGGTCTGGATTCCAGCTTTGCCAGTAACCAGATTACGATTGCGTCTTCAAGTTTTGTTGGTGATCTGAGTATTACAGTTAAAGACGGTGGTACGGAAGATGATACGAAACTTAACGCACTTGGCCTGACCAATACTGGTTCTGCCGGTGTCACCCTGATCGAACCTGCAAACGCTGACCTTGGTGCATTAACCGGAAACCTGACTTTCCAGCTTGGAACGGGAACGGTCAATACAGTCAGCTTTGGCACTGATGACAGCGCTAATGAAGTTAACACGAGAGAAGAACTTCTCAGTGCGATTAACGCAGTATCCAATGTTACAGCATCATTCGTAGGAAATGCCCTGCAGTTTGACCTCGCTGATACGGAAAGCAGCCTGACTATCGGTGGTGATGCTGCTGAACTGACTGCTTTAAACCTGACTGCAACAACAACTTATGCATCAGTTGCAACAACGGTAGCGGACAGAACAAACTTTGCCACACAGTTTGATGAACTGCGCCTGCAAATTGACCAACTCGCAAAAGATGCTCAATATAATGGTGTTAACCTTCTGGATGGCGACTCACTAACAGTTACATTTAACGAAGACGGAACATCTTCTCTGGGTATCTCTGGTGTGACATTTGACTCATCCGGACTGGGTGTTGCTGCAGCAGAAAACAACTTCCAGCTTGATTCCAATATTACAGCTGCGCTTACGGACCTTGAGTCCGCTACAAATACACTGAGATCGCAGGCATCAGCGTTTGGTTCTAACCTGTCAGTGGTGGAAACCCGTCAGGACTTTACAAAAGAACTTATTAACGTGCTGGAAACAGGTGCTGCGAATCTAACACTTGCAGATACCAACGAAGAAGGTGCTAATCTTCTGGCCCTGCAAACGAGACAACAGCTATCTTCGACAGCTCTTTCTCTCGCTTCTCAGGCAGACCAGAACGTTCTCAGACTATTCTAAAAATAGATTTTCACAGAAAAGTAATAAAAGGCGGGGCAACCCCGCCTTTTTTATTGTTATTAATAATGTTTAATACTATACTTAACTCGTTATTAGCAATATCCCGTCATCTTCTGTTCAATTAGTGCATGCGTTGTCAAAGTTATCGTGATTTAATTATTAGGGTAAAACTATGGCTTCAGACATCACTCTTTCAAGTGCTGTACGAAACAACCTGCTATCACTACAAAAAACAGCAACTTTGCTTTCAAAAACACAAGAACGACTAGCAACAGGACTGAAAGTCAATAGTGCGCTGGATGATCCAACTGCGTTCTTTACTTCCCTGTCTTTGTCTGACCGAGCCAGTGATCTCAATCGTCTACAGGACTTTGTTGGAAATGCTGTTCAGACATTGCGAGCTGCAGATGAAGGTATATCCGGAATTACCAACCTTCTTGAAACTGCCGAGGCCACAGCCCGGCAGGCGCTGGAATCTGCCAGTTCCATATCAACTTTTCTTGGAAATAACACGACAGCCCTTGCATCCACAACAGATCTCTCCACTCTGAATGCCGAGTTTTCAGGTTCCCAGACAATTGCAATAACAACCGGAACCAATGAAACAACAACACTTACGCTTGATGCAAACAGCACAGTAGCTGATATTGTTACAGCTATTAATGACAACACTCTGGTTACTGCGGGCAATCAGGTTGATAATGTTAATGGCACTGTATCTGTTGGAACAGCTGGTGGAGCTGAAGTTCGGGCCACGCTGACAGCCGATGGAAAGATCAAGCTGGAAGGTGCTGATTCAGCAGCAACTATTCAAATAGCTATCACTAATAATGATGATAATGCTACAGCAGGTGCATTCAGAACTGCAGTTGCAGCTCTGGGTTTTGATGATACGACCGGCACTTATGTAGAGGGTGTTGCTGCAACTTCAACCGCCAGTTTTACGACAACAATTGTTGCTGCGGGGACAGAAAATACTGACAGAACAAGCCTGGCTTCTCAGTTTGATGAGTTACGAACCCAGATAGACCAGCTTGCACTTGATTCAGGTTTTAATGGTGTAAACCTTCTGGATGGAGATGCCCTTACTGTTATCTTTAATGAGCAGGGAACTTCATCTATTTCCCTGTCAGGTGTTACTTTCAGCTCCTCGGGCCTTGGGCTGACAACAACTGATAATACTTTTCAAACTGATTTTGATATAAGGTTCTCAATTGAAGAAATTGAAACTGCGATAAACTCACTGAGATCCCAGGCATCAAAATTCGGTTCAAACCTTTCTGTTGTGGAAGCCAGGCAGGACTTCACGAAGGAACTGATTAATGTTCTGGAAACCGGTGCAGCAAATCTTACATTGGCAGATACGAATGAAGAAGGCGCAAATCTTCTGGCCCTGCAAACAAGACAGCAACTGTCTTCAACGGCGCTTTCTCTGGCTTCTCAAGCTGATCAGAACGTACTTCGTCTCTTTGGTTAATGATGAGTTAGTCTTCATCAGGTAGGATTTATTGTATGGCGCTTAAGATAGAACTCAAACCGCGTGAACGTATAATTATTGGAGAGTCTATCATTACTAATGATGGGCACAGGACCAAACTGACCATTGAAGGAATGGCTCCAATATTACGCGAAAATGATATTATGCTTCCCGAGGAGGCTAAAACCCCCTGTGAGAACATTTATGTACTCGTGCAGATGATGTATCTGGATAAAGATCCAGCACGACTGCACAAGATGTATTTTGAAATGATTAACGATGTTCTCAATGCTGCACCCAGCACAATAGATCATATTGACAGGCTTAATAACAAGATTTTAACGGGTGCATATTATAAAGCATTAAAGGAAACAAAAGCGTTGATAGCATACGAGAAGGAATTAATGAACAATGCGTGAGGCAGTAGACGCTTACAGTCAGATTTCCAAGGCAAGTCTCGGGCCCAGGGAACTAGAAGCTTCAATCCTTCTGAAAGCTGCTGCACAGCTACAGTCCATCAAAGATGACTGGGAAAACAATTACAAAAACCTGGATAATGCCCTGTACTACAACAGGCGGTTATGGACCATTCTGGCCTCAGCTATGGCAGATGAGGATAATCAACTTCCCAAGCCAATTCGTGATAATGTAGCGTCTCTTGGCGTCTTTGTTATGAGCCATACATTAAAGGTGCTTGCAGAACCGTCCCCGGATAAACTGACATCATTGATTAATATTAATAAAGAGATAGCTGCCGGGCTGAACAGCGGGAAAGCTGACGACAAAAATCAAAATGCCTGAGGCATATAGAAATTTTGCATAAAAAACTATATTACAGCGTTTACAGGAAGTTTATCAGTGATATCCGGCCCAGTGATGCTGTAACACTTAAAGTCGCTTCCAGTCTGGTCTGCAACGTCAATAAATTGGCACTCACTTCATATGTGTCCGCAACTTCAATTTCATCGATAAATGATTTTAAGAGATGACTGTTGTCCTGATGCCTTTGCAGAGCGCTGCCCAAAGTTGCCTGTATAACTGTAAACTCTCCAGTGATGTCTCCCACTGACTGTACATTACCATTAAAGCTTAAAGTCGTATTTACCCTACTGCTGATTGCCAGATATCTATCATGAGCATTCGCATCAGTTTGCGGGAATGTGTCTGCAACAACGGAAGCCAGCTGCTTCAGAACAGTTTTAAATGCCTCTTCATTTGCCCGTACTCCATGAGACAGACTTATTGTATCATCAATTCTGGCAACTGCGCTATCTCTGGCAGAGGATGAAGAAATCTCTCCCTGATACCAATAGACAGTATCAGTGGTTGTTGCATCTACCAGAGAGGTTGCACTATCATATGGTGGGCCATTTACGCGTTGAGGTGGTGTTGTATCATCATAATCAAAGAAGTTGTCTGCTGCCGCGAATATGGATGCCGCCTGCAACTCTGTAGTGGCCAGTGTCTGTATCCGACTATTCAGAACATTATAGAAATTGGTTGCAGTTTCATTTTCGTCTGCTCCAATCTGAAATTGATTATCAAGAACCGGTGTTCCTGAGACGGCTTCGAGTCTTAATGTCGTCGTTGTGCCATCGGGTAAAGTAAATTCAAAACTGACCTGCTCGCCATCGTTCGGCAAAGTTGCTGTAAATGTTACGGAGACCGCAGCAGGAGACCCGGCAGGACCTGCCAGGGTGGTGCCGGTAAGACCTGAGCTTGCGTTACTCCATTTAAAACCGAAAGGACATGTCGCATTATCTTCGGTAATACTGACGGCAGCCCCACCTGGCGCAGGTATAACCAGGCGACCGAGATCACCGGCTCCAACATCCGCCTGGATGCGTTCCTGAGCAACCTCAATAAAGCCTGCCCTTCCGGTTGCTCCATCCAATATCACATCAGGAGATAACATAGGTACAACGTCCGTGTTTCTACCGCCAAATATATAGCGGCCCGCTACCTGAGTATCCATCAAGGCTGTCATTTCAGCAAATTTAGCCCGGGAGGTTTCCTGAAAACTAGTCTGTCCTGTATCTTCCGGATTGTATAAGGACCCTAAAGAATCTGCTTTGGTTTCCGCACTGATGTCCCGCACTCTGCTAAGGACATTGTTGGTAACATTCATACGGACCTGGATATGTTTTATTGAGGAAATATAACCTTCAACCTGAGATAATTCCCCGCGAAAAGATAAATCAAGTCCGCGCTGCTCCCCTAATCCACCGTATGTTACGGATTTTTTACCCGTTGCCAACTGACGTTGCAGATCATTTGTTCTATTCCGAATATCCAGCAAGGTTCTGTTGACATTATATGTAGCGTTAAGGGGAGGTAGTGTCATTTTTTCTCTCTATATATCGATTTACTATACGGTTTGTATCAAGAGCTGCATCATTTCCTGAATTGCCTGCACCACCCTTGCATTTGCGGAAAATGCATTTTGCAGTGCGATCAACTGGGAAATTTCACTATCAACATCAACACCTACAGTCGCTTCATATCTATCCTGTAGAGATACTGTTACGAGAGTCTGGCTTGCATTTGTTCTTCTGGCATAATCTGCTTCGGCTGTTACTCTGGAAATTACTTTCTGAGTAAACCCCACTACTGACATAATCGCCGGGCTATCCGTTTTTCCAATGCCTGAAGAAGGGTGGAAAGTTATTTTTGTATCATTCAGGCGGCTATATAGTTCCTGAGGCCTATCCGGAGAACCGATTGCTGTTTCCGGGCTGGTTGCGTATTTAACAAGAAGCTCATTATCAGCCAGCAGTTCATAATTTACAGCCAGACGGGATGCGAAACCCAGCTTCTGTCCTGGCCCATCCAGACTGCTTGAATATGCCAGACCGATACTCTGGGCATCAGTGAATATGGGGATCTGTAACCCGTCATCCTGTGCCGATGTCGCTGTTATTACGGCGGATAACCCATCTACATCTGTCAGGCCACCAGCACCATCATCGATGATACGCAACACGTTACCACTTGGGTTACTGGCAGTCAGATTGGCTCCCAGTGCTGTATCTATAGCCGCGATAGCGGCGGCAAGACCACCAGAAAAATCAATGCCTATTACGGTATCATTGGGGTTTGCTGTTACTGTATCTGCCAGTGGCAGAACTGAAGCATCATCAACCCTGATAAATGTGATTTCTTCTTCAGTTGGCCCGGTATTATCTGTGTAGTTTAATGTAATTGCGTTACCAGCCAGAATTCCAGTCAGGTCAATATCAAAACCAGTTTGCACACCAACGGTTGCCGCAGTGCTTGTAATATCTTTATTGGAGAATGCAGTCGCAAGGCCATGTGCAATTTCATCGAGCTGATCCTGGACACTTGTCAGAGTTTCATCTCTTAATTCAATCAACGCGCCAATATGTCCGGATTTGATAGCACCATTTGCAATCAGGTCGATCGCATATCCAGTACTGTTACGGACAAATATAGTACCGACCCCTCTCTCATCAGGGTCCGTACTATACAGAGCGGAGGCATTTACAGCACCTTTCTGGTCAAAATCCAGAGTTCGTGCATTGCCTTCCAGAAGTGCGTTACCGCCTTTTGTAAAAACCGAGACACGCCCTGTATCTGCGAATGATACCTGTATTTCAAGAAACTGTGCTATCCGATCGAGAAATTTATCCCGCTCGTCAAGAACATCAACCGGGGCACGACCACCGGCAGAATCCAGTGTCTGGTTGATTTGATCCAGTTGCTCGAGTGAATCATTAATTTCAGCAATAGATTCGGCTATTGAATCTTCTGCGAGCTGGCGTAAGTCCTGTATTCCATTACTTATTGAGAAAAACTGATTGGCCAGAACCTGGGCGGAACTGATGACTTCATCTCGTCGTACGCCATCTTCCGGGGCAGTCATAAGTGTCTGAAGTTTTTGCGAGAAATCATTCAGAAGTGAGTCCAGAGCATTGGTTTCTCCGGGAGTGCCAATCAATGAATCAACACGATTAAGAAACTGCTCGGTAATTTCTGTTGCGGAATGCAGGGAATTTGCATCACGAAGCTGCTTTTGCAGAAAAGTATCTATTACGCGGGTGGGGTCCAGTTCTCTCACACCACCACTGGAAAATCCCAGAACCTCGTTTCTGAGATTTTGGTTTTTCTTTGTGTAGCCAGGAGTATCAGCGTTGGCAATGTTACGCGAAATCAGCTCCAGGCCATTCTGCGTTGCAGTCAGCCCTGAATTTGCCGAATTTAATGCCTGTGTTAAACCCATAGCCTGAACCTTACCATTTACGCATCACCCAATTGTGAGCGGTTATTCTACTCTCGTTATCTCACCATATTCAGTGCTTCCTGCAGCATTTCATCACCTGTTGATACGATTCTGGTGTTTGCAGCATAAGCCTGCTGTGTCACGATGAGCTTTGTAAATTCATCGGCGATATCCGTATTCGAATTTTCCAGTGCTCTGCCGACAATATTGCCCTGTGCGGAGAAGATTGCTGTACCGGATTCCTGTGTGGCACGGAATGTACCACCATCCAGCTTCTGAAGGTCGTTATCAGAGAAGAAACTGGCGAGAACGATCTGCGCAAGATCCACTGCCTGACCGTTGGAGTATGAAACATTCACACGCCCGTCATCG
Organism: Methyloligellaceae bacterium; assembly: GCA_050633205.1. Lineage (GTDB taxonomy): Bacteria > Pseudomonadota > Alphaproteobacteria > Rhizobiales > CBDHHC01 > CBDHHC01. The sequence goes on from JBOEGA010000009.1 coordinate 23,973, forward strand.
GTGATTGAAACAGCTGTTCTCTCACCGGCAGCGAAACCGTTCTGTTCCAGGGCTGTTACCTTTACAAGGCCATTTGAATCGGAGAACTGAGTTATACCATTTGCGCCGTGATCCAGGGTAATATCACCGATATTATTCCCCTCGATTGTCATTCCAGTAATAGTTACAGTTGTTACGGAAGGAGTAAGCTGACCATCAGCACCAAAGATGTAGTTGGTTCCAAGATTGGTCCATGCGGTATCTGTGCCGGTTGCTGTTGCATCGGTCAGATAAAACAGGTTCCAGGTATCAGTACCGCCATTTGCAACACTATCAACCTTACCCCACCGCAACTGAACACTCAGGGCCTGACCACCGGCATCAAATACGGTAATAGCTCCACCGGAAACAGACCTGTCAATAAATGTGGTGGCATCACTACCTACAACGACTTCATCGCCGCCAACCGTCGGATCATTACTGAAGGTGGCATCAGCAGGTACAGGGTCGAGCAATTCACTATTGGTTACAGTATCATCCTGTGCCGATGTGATTGGAAAACTTGGCAGGTTAGCGCGATAATCAATTTCTGTGGTAGCACTTGCTGCAAGGAAGTCATTGGTAATCTGAATAATTTCGGGAAGACTGCCTGACGTATTACCCGTCTGGGCATTAATGGGCAGGCCTTTCAGAAAGTACCCCGCGCCATTTTTCAGGTTACCATTTTTATCGATTTCAAAATCACCACGACGCGAGAAGAGGTCTTCGTCACTAAATACCGGCAAGCCATCACTGGTACCAACCTGCTGACCTACGATAAAATAGCCATCACCATTGATTGCGGAGAAGGTTGTAATTTCACTGTTGGAGATATCGCCCTGCACGGTATTTGTCGGTCTCGAAGCAGCCTGCACCACACCTAATGCCTGCTCACGCGGAGAACTTTCAGGTAAAAGTTCTGCAAAGCTGGTATCAGTACGCTTATAGGCAAGCGTCTGTGAATTCGCGATATTGTTTGAAATATGTTCCAATGCAGTTGATTGAGCACGCAAACCAGTAATTGCAGTGGTCATTGCTCCAAAAATACCCATGTGGCAACTCTCCTCAGGTCACGGAAAAACTTTTCCACAAACATAAGCAAGGTGAATGCCAACTATTTATTTCTTTATTTTCAATGCATTACCGAACAAATTCGGAGCAGGAGAAGAATGTGCAGGGTATTTTTTACCCTGCACCGGGCAGTTTTTACCGGCCAGCTGCTGCCTTCTGAAAGGCCTTACTGAACTCGACTGATCCGCATTTTTTGCGTTTTTTATCTATAATTACAGCCAGCTTTTTTAGTAATCCACTTGCAGTAAGGTTTTTTGCTACCGGATTTCTGCTATAGCCACCTCTTGAAAAGAAGTTGGCCGTGGGAGCTTTTCTGGCTGCTGTTCTCATCATCTCCAAACCTCTACCGTAACCGACAAGGTTCATGAGCTCCAACTGAGCGGCAGAAATTGATTTATGCCCTTTTCTTGATGCAACAGTAATGATCTTCTTTAATTTTTTTACCTGGATTTTTGGACCGATATCTGCGTCCAGATTTAATGTATGAATAGCAAAGCCGCGTTGGGTTTTCCCAAATGCAACATATTCACGCCAGTTATTGCGGTTTTTATATTTGCGAATGCCGACGCGGATATCCTTAATCATGCGCCTTAGAATAGCAGCCTTTCTCAGAAGATCCTTTTTACGTTCTCCTTTGGAAAGGACAGCTTTAAATTCAATAGCTTTCGTAAAGGTTTCACCATTTTCATTTACAACAGCTGCTGTGTTAGCAGCAAGAAGCTGGGCATAGCCAAGTGCAGTTGATGCCGGACGCCCTTTTGGTTTACGTGGTTTACAATCCTGAGTAACATTAAAGATACCAGACTGGCGATCATGTGGACCAAGTCCACCAGTCTCGAGCGCATATACGCCTACGACCTGCTCCTCAGTCAGCCCCAGTGTAAGAGCTTCCGTGGCATAACTGAGTTTATAGCTTTTCTCAGACACCCGCCTGGGAACGAAATTATAAATCTTTCTGGCAGCTGCAAGATAATCACTTACGAGGCCTATGGATGGCCTGGATTTCCTGCCGCCTGTTGATTTCTTTTTAAGGCATTTCGGTTTGGATGGCCCCTTGTATGAGGGAGGGTAAGTCAGGACATAGTCTGCCAAAACAATTTTTTGATTATTGTTGCGTTTTTTTCTGCGCTTAGTTTTTTTTGCCTTGATCTGGCTCCAGTACTTTCGAGCTTTCTTTTCGTAAGCAGCTATTGCTATTTTGTAANNGGCCTGCTCACGGCTTCACATTCTTTACTTATCGCTGTGCCAGAGTTCTGAGCATGTGCAATTGTTGTCAAGCTTGCACCAGTTATAAGAAACAAAGCAACAGACAGGAAGAAAAATTGAAGTAATTTCATGTTTTTATGTACTTTTTATACGAAGCTAAAGTTACCCTCAGAAGAACTATTTCAGAACTTTACCCGACAAGTTCCAACCATTCATCCTCAGTTAAAGTATTAATACCTAATTCCTGCGCTTTTTTCAATTTTGATCCTGCTCCCGGCCCTGCAATCAGGATATCTGTTTTTTTTGATACAGAACCTGATACTTTTGCCCCCATACGTTCTGCCTGGGCTTTAGCCTCGCTACGGGACATTTTTTCCAGTGTCCCTGTAAAAACTACTGTTTTACCGGAAATTTCGGAAGCAACTTCCCTGTTTTCATAGGCAGCTACGGTAACATGTTTAAGAAGCTCCGAGACCGCAACCTTATTGTGCTCTTCATTGAAAAAATCAATCAAAGCAGAAGCTGCTGCCTCTCCGATCCCGTCGATATTCACGAGGTCCTGCCGGGCTTCACTCTCAAGGTCAACAGCACTCTCCATAGCTGTAATGAAATCAGTGATATTCCCATAGGTTTTTGCAAGAACTTTAGCGGTTGTTTCTCCTGCATGACGGATACCAAGAGCGTATATAAAACGTTCCATTGATATTTCACGGCGCTGATTAACAGCCTTCCAGAGGTTTCGAACCGAAGTTACTCCCCAACCTTCCTTATTTTCTATTTTATTGTCGCTATCCGCATTTCGTTCTTCCAGGGTAAAAATATCGGCTGGTACTTTAATCAGCCCCGTCTCAAAGAACACTTCAACCTGCTTTGCTCCCATTCCATCGATATCAAAAGCGTTTCTTGATACGAAGTGTTTGAGACGTTCCACTGCCTGAGCGGGACAGACCAGCCCTCCAGTGCACCTTAAAACAGCATCCAGCTTTCCTGTTTTCTCATTACTTTCTCTTACCGCGAGGCTATCACATACGGGGCATTTACCGGGCAATGAGAATGGTCTGGAGTCTGGCGGGCGCTTATCAAGAATAACTTCGACAACCTGCGGAATAACATCACCTGCACGCTGTATGGTTACAGTATCACCGATACGAATATCCTTACGGTCAATCTCGTCCTGATTGTGTAAGGTAGCATTCTGGACCACAACTCCGCCGACAGTTACGGGCTGCAGCTTTGCAACCGGAGTGAGTGCACCAGTACGGCCTACCTGAACTTCAATGTCCAGTAATTGTGTGATTGCTTTTTCTGCGGGAAATTTGTGTGCTATTGCCCAGCGAGGACTTCTGGATGCAAACCCCAGTCTTGACTGCCACTCCAGACGGTCAACTTTATATACTACGCCATCAATATCGTAGCCAAGCCCTGCCCTGTCCGCTTCAATTTTTCTGTAAGTTTTAAGCAGGTCCTCAATGGTTTCACATCGGCTTGTGTATTCATTGACAGGGAATCCCCAATGTTTCAGACGCTCCAGCATCTTCCAATGCGACTCTTCAGGAATATTACTTGCCTCTCCCCATGAATAAGCAAAAAGCTTCAACGGGCGTCTGGCTGTAACTTTCGAATCCAACTGCCTTAATGATCCGGCAGCTGCATTTCTCGGGTTTGCAAAAACTTTTGCTCCCTTTTCTTCCTGACTTTTATTGAGTTCCTGAAAATCCCTGTGATCCATATAAATTTCGCCGCGCACTTCAAAAACATCAGGAAAATCCCTGGCTTTTACATGGTGCGGTATGCCTGAAATGGTTTTAACATTCTCAGTAACATTTTCGCCGACACTACCATCCCCTCTGGTCGCAGCCTGAACGAGTTTTCCGTTCTCATACTTAATTGCAATTGATAGGCCATCAATTTTTGGTTCAGCAGTCAAGGCTACAGGTTCGTCTTGCTGAAGGCCCAGAAACCTGCGGATGCGGTCTGCAAAATCCTGAACATCTTCATCATTGAATGCGTTTCCCAATGACAGCATGGCAACAGCATGTGTAACTTTGCTGAATGGGCCTGACGGAGCTATTCCCACACGACTGGCGGGACTATCCGAGCGTACCAACTCAGGGAATTTCTGTTCTATTTCCTGATTTCGCAGACGCAGCTGATCATATTCAGCATCAGATACTGCCGGAGCATCTTCTGCATAGTAACGCCTGTCATGTTCCGCAATTTCTTCGGCAAGCCGTTTCAGCTCCTGCTCCGCCTGTTTTCTGGAGATATCCTCTACAGATATTTCAGAATAATCCTTTGTTTCCACAGCGCCCTCTGCATCCTGGGTCAGGACCCACTCATGTCATCATCTTTTCAGATGGAAGCTCTTATATTCAAAAAATGCGCACTCAGAAGAACTGGTGCGCACTCAAATCTTTTAAGTCCATGATTTCGTACTCAGGGGATTAACCTGACTGTACACTTGTTGACCAGGCCTTTGTTATCCAGGAGCCTTCGCTGACTTTCGGTGTCAAACCGCTTTTCTGAAGTACGGCGTATGCATCCTTGTACCATTTGCTGGTCGGGAAGTTGTGGCCCAGCACTGCGGCTGCTGTCTGTGCTTCATTACCAACACCAAGGGCAAGGTACCCTTCTGTAAGCCTGTATAGCGCCTCTTCAACCTGTTGAGTTGTCTGATAGTCTTTCACAACTGTCTTAAAGCGGTTGATCGCTGCGAGATAGTTGCTTCTTTTCAGATAATATCTGCCAACATTCATTTCTGAAGCAGCCAGAACATCACTCACAATACGAATTCTGTTCTTTGCCTTAGCAGCGTATTTAGAATTCGGGTACCTCTGAACAAGTGTTTTGAGAGCAATCAGTGCCTTTTTTGAACGAGCCTGATCACGTTTTGGATCCTGTACCTGATCAAAGTGAGAGCTGGCGATAATATTATAGGCCATTGCTGATTCTTTGGTGCCCGGATGCAATTTAATATAACGGGCTGCAGCATTAATAGCTTTAGGGTAATCATCATTTTTGTAATATGCGTATGCAGACATTACGATAGATCTACGGGCGTATTTGGAATATGGGTGAACCCTGTCCACTTCCTCAAACTTTTTAGCCGCATCTTCAAGCTTACCCTTAGCTATCAATGCTTCCGCATCAGCATATATCTTCTCAGGAGCTTCATCTGCCGCGTTTTCCGGTTTTGCAGAGCTCTTAAACATGGAAAGACCGCCGGATGCTCCAGAACAACCTGCAAGTGCGGCGACAGCCGGAATTACAAGAAGGCCAACAATTACCCTGGTATTTAGACCGGAGACCAATGACAATATCGTCTTAAGGCGATTTGAGCCCATTTTTTACCTCACAATTAACCATGCCTCCCATCGTCCGTAGACTGCCATTAGTGGCCTGAGAGCTGGTTACCTGCCCGAATGAATACTATCCATAGCTTTTAATGTATCTTCTTATTCAAAAAAAGGCACAGAAATAAGAAAAAATGAAGGATTATTAACAGCATGAGTGAATTAAACGACTTTTTAGAGCTTCAGACTGCTGTTTTCGGGTTTTATTTGGGAGGGCAGATGGAATAAGGGACCCATAATTTTGTAATTACGGATCCCTGAAGTTGCTGCAAGATTGTTGTTATTATTATTTATTAGCTATTTTTGATTCTCAGCTTCTGTGGGCTGCGAAATTTGCTGCAGCCAGTGCGATTTCTGCATGGCCAGTTTCGCGAACACGTGGAGCCTCTACATATGACCAGGCGTCCTGATCTGCAAAGAGGGCTTTAACGATAAGGGAGTTAATTCTGTGACCGCCTTTGTATGATTTGTAAGCACCCAGAATTGGAGAGCCTGCAAGTGCCAGATCACCAACTGCATCCAATGCCTTATGGCGAACGAATTCATTTTCAAAACGAAGGCCTTCAGGGTTAATGATGCGGTCTTCACCCAAGGCAACTGTATTTTCCAGGGAAGAGCCAAGAGCACGGCCGGCAGCCCATAATTTTTCAACATCGCTCATAAAGCCGAATGTTCTTGCTCTTGATAGTTCGCGGCGGAATGCGCCAGGGTTCATGTCCATCTGGTAACGCTGGTTACCAATCATCTCTGCTTCAAAATCGATCTCTACATCAAGATGGAAACCGTTGTATGGAGAGATTTCTGCCCAACATCCGTTTTCTTCGATACGAACAGTTTTCAGGACTTTAAGGAAACGGCGCGGAGTATCAAGCTCGTAAATTCCAACTTCGTCAATTGCTTCGACGAAGGGAGCTGAACTTCCGTCCATGATAGGGACTTCATTACTGTCGATCTCGATAACCACATTATCGATGGACAGGCCTCTGAGTGCTGCCATCAAGTGTTCTACTGTAGCGACTGAGCCAGTAGAGTTGCTCAGGATAGTACACAATGTAACATTACTGATTGCCTTATAGTCTGCTGGAATATCAGTAACGATTTCATCGCCTTTTGTTATTACGAAGCGAATACCAGTATCTGCTTCAGCCGGATGAAGTATGATAGAAACCGGCGCCCCACTGTGTACTCCGATACCATTCAATATTATCTCAGATTTTAGCGTGGTCTGAAGTGCCCCGACGAAGCCTTTGCCCATTTGGTACCGTCCTTTGAATCCCTTATTATTCGTTAAAGCAGGTACTATTTACTTGTACTTGCCCTTACCCCCCGTTGGTGTCCAAAAGCGTTCTGCAGATTTTGTAGTTATCAAGGGAATAGAATCTTTAGACTGTGATTTTATTATTAAGATCCGCCCCAGGATACCTGCCGAACACCTACGCCTTATTTCTAGACTTTAATTACTGGTCCAACTGACTTGGTTAAAACATACTGCGGGGGTGGTGGAATTAACAAATGACGTTTTCTTACACTTTGTAACGTAAGTACGCATTTAACAGGAATTTGGTAACCAAGAACGCTACGCCTCCACCAACTGGACGCATAGTATTTTAAAGAATATTAAGATATTGATAAGAAATAAATCAGACTTCCCGACGTAAAAAGTCCGGAATCTCAATGTTTACATTGATTTCTTCTTCTTCAGATCTTGTGGATTTACTATCTCTTTTACTATCTGAATGTCGGCCATCAGCATAACGACTTCTGCGATTACTTTCTTTATCTTCGTTCACATTTTCATCATCATGGGATAACCCTGAACGTCTGGAAGAGCTCTTTTCATATGTATCAAAGTCCTCCTTATCGTCCTTATAGCGCGAATCAGGGGCTACTGTTGCCCTGCCGACACTGGCTAAACGCTCAAAGAAGCCACGCTTTTTTTTATCGCCCGATTCTTCATTTCTATCGAAGCCACGTTTGCTTCTGAACTCCTGTTGAACAATCTCGGGAAAGTCTTCCACAGTAGGCATAGCCCGCGAAGACCGTTTTATATTTCTGGGAGGTCCGGGAACGAAAGAATCACCGTTTTCAAGCCAGTCATCATCATCGTCATCTCTGTCACTATCAGAAAAGCTGTTTCCTGATGAGGCTTTCAGGCCAGGAGGCCTGTTAACAATAGAGACATCGCCAGGCCCGTCCCAGTCATCACGTTTGCGATCAGATTTTCTTTCAGATCGGGAGGAGTTGGAAATGATATCAGTAACCTTGACCCCGATATCAAGCTTTTCCTCCTCTTTTTCCTCTTCTTCCCTGTTTCTACGGGAAGGAATAAATTCTGATGTTTTTGTGGCATCCAGCGCCAGCATCTGATTTTCATTCTGGTCCACACCAGATGCTACGATAGATACGCGAACTTTACCATCGAGGCCATGATCGTAGGTTGCGCCAACTATAATGTTCGCATCAACATCGACATCTTCCCGGATACGACTGGCTGCTTCATCGACTTCATAAAGTGTCAGATCAGCTCCACCAGTGATTGAGATAAGCAAGCCACGTGCACCTCTCAATGTAATATTATCAAGAAGAGGGTTGCTGATTGCTTCTTCAGCAGCCTGAAGAGCCCTTCTTTCACCCAGCGCTTCACCTGTTCCCATCATGGCAGTACCCATGCCGCTCATAACGGTGCGAACGTCGGCAAAGTCGAGATTAATCAGGCCATCTTTCAGGATCAGATCAGTGATACATGCAATACCGGCATGAAGTACCTGGTCTGCAAGCTTAAACGCATCAGCAAATGTTGTTTTTTCAGTCGCAATTCTGAACAGATTCTGGTTTGGAATCACGATCAGGGTATCAACATTTTTCTTGAGCTGCTTAATACCATCTTCGGCCGCGCGCATACGTCTGCGGCCTTCAAATTCAAATGGTTTGGTGACGACACCAACTGTGAGGATATCCTGCTCTTTTGCAATGCCAGCAATGACCGGGGCGGCACCGGTTCCCGTACCACCACCCATTCCGCAGGCTACAAAGACCATATGAGAGCCTGCCACCTGAGCTTTGATTTCTTCAATAGCTTCCTGGGCTGCTGCCTCACCTATTTCCGGATGAGATCCAGCTCCCAATCCTTCGGTCAGATTGATTCCCATCTGCAGCCGGTGGTCAGCACTGGACATGGCCAGTGCCTGCGCGTCTGTATTCGCTGCAATGAAATCCACCCCTGTCAAACCGGTAGCGATCATATTGTTAATCGCATTACCCCCGGCTCCACCGACGCCAACAACGGTAATCTTCGGTTTTAGTTCAGTGACATCGGGCACATTAATCTTGATGCTCATCGCAGCCTCGCGCGTCAGTTCACCTGACGTGTTCGTTTCTTTTGTACTACTACCCATACAGGCTTAAGAGACCTATATGGATAACACTCATTTTTTTTAGAGCAATACCCTACGCCGAACATATATGAGCTGCCCTTGTAATTATGCGTCAAAAACTCTCGCTAATCCACTCCCAAAATTTCCCCGCATAGCTATTACTCGCTCTGGCAACGGGATTCTGGCGTACAGATCCCATAACGGCATGAGGCTGCATCGGATACATCAACAAGCCAACAGAGGCCGAAAATGCTGGTCCCAACGCTGTTTCAGGCAAACCTTCCACAGGGCATGGCCGCCCAATTCTCACCGCTTTTTTCAGTAAACTAGCGGAAAACTGAGCCAGACCGGGCAATTGACTGCCACCTCCGGTCAGAACGACACGATGGCCAGCCAGCTCTCCCATACCGCTTTCTTCCAGACGTTCAGTGATAGATACAAGTATCTCTTTCATACGTGGACGAATCAGATCGACAAGTTCTGCTCTTGTTATACGATTATTTGTGGAAAAGTCTTCCCCCACCCTCGTATAGGCTATCATTTCACGCGTATCGGAAGATGCGCTGTGCAAACCGCCGTAAAATGTTTTGATTCGTTCTGCTTCATCAAGTGTTGTTGACAGAGCATCTGCAATATCATTTGTAACCTGTTCTCCGCCCATAGCAATTGTATCCGCATAGACGAAGTGCCCCTCAACGAAAACCGAGAGTGTCGTTGTCCAGCCGCCAATATCAATGCAAGTGACGCCAAATCTGGCCTCATCTTCTGCAACAGCGGCAAGACCACTGGAATATGGAGCTGCGACCAGCCCCTGAATAGAGAGATGGCTTCGCTCAACGACGCGGCACAAATTGCGCAATGGCTGAGTGTCTGCAGTTACAGCATGAAGGTCTACAGCAAGTTTATCACCAACCATTCCCAGAGGATCTTTGACTCCTCCGTGCCCGTCAAGCAGATAGCTGATGGGCATAAGGTGCAGTACCTGCCGACCATCGTTACCGGCATATTGCTCTCCAACCTGTATTGCCCGGTCCAACTCCTGCATTCTTACTGAGTTTCCAGATATATCTACGCTTGCCCTGAAATTAAGGCTGCGTAAACCACCACATGCTACAGACAAAAGTACATTTTTAACCTGGATCCCCGCCATATCCTCTGCCTGGCTGACTGCAGCTCTAACCGAGTGCTCTGCTGCCGCCATATCCCGGACAAACCCCGAGCGCATACCGGATGAAGCCTGGTGACCAAAACCGATAACATGAATTTCATTTACCATACGATTCTTACTTGTGTGCCCTCGCACAGTATCGACCCGACCAATAAGGCAACTGACCTTTTTGGTTCCTATATCCAACACGGTCAACGTCTGCCCCGGGTTGGAGTGTATGGTTTCGCGTATTCGCATAGCTATTTGCTACTCCTATACTTATGCGCCTTGGCGCCTTTTATGCACTTGCGAATAGGACTTCTGTTTTTTTTCAGGGACATCATATGCCCCGTTCCTTTTTAAACCGCCGCAAAGTTATTCGATCCGGTAATCTCAGATCGATTTTTTCGATACCTCCAGAAAGTATGCCATACTGCTTTTCCAACAGACTCAGTTTGGTTAAAGCAGCAGATACGCCCTCTTCAGGCAGCAAAATTTCGACACCGTTCTGCAATCGCAGGGTCCAGCGTCTATTGGCAACGCGCAGCGCCGCCTTCAGTTTTCTGACCGCTCTCGGGTATTTGCGCAGTTCGTTAAACAGCTTACTGGCTGCTATATCTGCACCATCTCCAACGATCAGAGGAAAGTTACTAACAACCTCCCTGCTCAATACTTTCTGCTCTCTGATAACCACGCCCTTTGTATCAATCAGAAAGTACTGCCCTCTGGTTTGCCACAGCGCATAAGGAGTGCGCTCGTTAATTACGACTTTTACTGTCGAAGGAAAGAACCGCATTACTCTGGCGGACTCTACCCATTCCAGTTCTTCTATTTTTTCTCTGGCCTGTTGTGTGTTGAATCGAACAAGTGAAACGTTTTCTGCACCCAGAACAGTTAATATATCTTTTTTACGGACATATTTTTGTCCTACGACTTCAACATTTGCGATACTGAAGCCTGCATCTCTTACAACTTCATCCAATTTGAGAACGACGAGATCCAGACCATATCTGATATGCCCACCAGTGATCATTCCATAGATAAACACTGCCAGAAACAGACCATAAGACAGCCTTTTCCAGACACGTTTTGCCCTATGGGCTGACACCCCCAAAAAAACAGAGTTCTGTTCTCCAGACCTTCGACGGTCCAGGGCCGCAGAAATATGTTCGCTTACTTCTGCAAGCAAGCGCCTGAAATTTCTGTTTTCTGTTTTTCTGTTACTCGGGTTACTGGTCTTGCCTAACGGTCGCAAGACGCATCCTCCACAATCCATCGTACTAAATCACCAAACGACATACCACGATACGCCGCCAACTCAGGCACCAGAGAGGTCGCAGTCATCCCCGGCTGTGTATTCACCTCCAGACATGCGAGGTCATAAGAACCGTCGGCTTTTTCGTCCAAACGGAAGTCAGCGCGACTGATTCCACGACAGCCAAGACTCACATGTGCCCTTACAGTAAGAGTCTGTATCAATTGGTAAATATTTGGTGAAATTTTTGCAGGAAGTATGTGTTTTGAGCCCCCAGGAGTGTATTTTGCCTCAAAATCATAGAAATCCAGCCCCTCAGATGGTAATATTTCAATAACATCGAGTGCTTCGGATCCCATTACGGCACAAGTCAGTTCCCGGCCAGGTACGTATCTTTCTACCATAAGTTCATCATCGGGCTGGCCTGATGACTCAATTTTTGACAGAAGATTTGAACCCTCATCTCTGATGATAAAAATGCCTACACTTGATCCGTCATCGACAGGTTTTACCACATAAGGCGGCTCCATAACATCGCCCTGAACAACTTCTGATCTCAGCACAAGCCTGCTTTCAGCAACTGGAACTCCCGCCTTATGCATGACCAGTTTTGCCCGCTCTTTATGCATGGCAACTGAAGATGCGAGAACCCCGGAATGCGTGTATGGTATTCTCAGTGTTTCCAGAAGACCCTGAATGCACCCATCCTCACCCCATTTGCCGTGTAGTGCGTTAAAGCAGACGTCCGGAGCTGTTTCGATCAGCCTTTGAGCAATATCATGACCAACATCTATCCTTGTAACCTTATAGCCTTCCCCTTCAAGTGCTTCTGCACATGCAGCCCCTGAATTAAGGCTTACTTCGCGCTCAGAAGACAATCCACCCAAAAGAACGGCTATGTGCTTAGGATTATTGGTCATTTTTGGATACCTATCTTTGTTATTCTATCGTTGGGGAGGTGTATCGCTGGCAAAATATCAGAAGCTGCAGATATTGAAAAGCCTGATAGATGCAGATAGTCATGCAGATAACCTGTTCCAGTTATCTGCATGACTATCGTGGCCTACAAATGGCGAGGATGCATTTGCCTATTTACTGGCTGGCTTTGCTTTTTCAGCTCTTCTTCCTCTTTTTCATCAAGAAGCCATACGCATGACCCCAGCAAGAACAGAAAATGACAAAATGTTGCGTTCCAGAGATGAACCGTACACACTGCAAAAATCAGCGTCATAATGGTTATGGTCCAGGCTTTTCTGATTGTAATCAGCTTCTTACTCCTAAGCCTGCGTTTGGAAAAAGCCCTTATCATTGTATATACAGCCAGTGCGTAGAAGATTATCGCAGGGTAGCCAAATCTCATCATTACGACCAACCAGTAATTATCAACACTTCTACTCAGCCAGAAGGGTCTGATCCAGTCATTCATACCTATGCCAAACCACGGGTTTCTTATAACTTCCGCAATGCCATAGTCCCAGATTGTAATTCTGGTATAGGCAGATTGAACATTGAACGTCATATAGGTCACGAAGACATGTATAGGTTTGCGGTTCGACAGCAAATCTATTGTGATATACATCAGCACAAAAAACAGAAATAATATTAACCACCGGAACGGGATACGCCTGGTGATAAATTCCCATCCGATCATTCCGAACTGTAAAATCAGGCTTAGTAATGGACCGCTTGATAGAGAAAAGAAAGTCCCGAACAATGATGGTGCAGTACGCATGGCCGTTTTTGTTAACGACGATTTATAGATGGTCAGGTAGTATGACAGAGTAAAAGTTGACGCTGCAAATACTCCATAGAGAATCGGGTGTTCAAATGTTGCCATTGCCCTGTGCAACCCCATACGCGGCTCTACGGGAATGATGTAAACGTTAAACAGCTGCTGAACCGGATGCCTGCCAGTAAGCGATTCAAATATAGCCAGAGGCAGCAGCAATAGCAGAATAAATGAAAACCATTTCACCAACTCCTCAAACTGATGACTGGAGCGAATGTAACACCTTGCCAGAAGGTAAGATCCCAAGAATTCAATGACATATATTCCTGCGGCTTCTATTTCCCTGAAAGGGCCATGAACAGCACTTAATGCAATGACAGCCCAGAATGCATGAAGAAAAATAAAAACATCAGCTGCTATAATTTTACCCGCTTTGCCTGATATAAATTTAAAGAAGCAGGGAACCAGCATTATTAATAAGAGGATCCTATAGGGGGATAGTCTTATTGGCCCAAGCGGTATGCTCAGAGGGGGCAAAAGTGTGAACAAGAAAATGATAACAACTATGGACAGACCAGCAGCTTTTCCTACTTTAGAGGAAACAGGTATCCCTGATGCACGATTGCGAGATTGTGCACTTGAAACGCTTTGCATTCATTATATCCGTTTGAATAGAAGCGCCATGCAGCAACCCAGCGCCTTTATGCCCCAATAAATTAAATTCTGTAATTGTTATATCTAACTTAACGTAACTTAATAAGCCTATTATTTATGATTTTTAAATGTGACTAATTGATTAAACTGTTACATCTATACTATAGAGGGTTGCAATCAACCAATTTTATTTAAACAGTATTTTTTTCGTTCTACGCCCTGGAAAATCCAAATGCAAAATATGCCAGAAACGATGAATTCTCCTCTTCCTGACTCTCCATTAATTTCTATTCTTGTTATAAGTTATAATACTCGCGAAATGACCCTTGAGTGCCTGCACTCTGTCGTCAATGAAACTGTTGATTGCAGTTACGAACTAATTGTAGTTGATAATAACTCTCAGGATGGCTCAGCAGAAGCCATTGAGAAAGAGTTTCCAGATATCAAGCTTATGGCTCTCAAGGATAATCTTGGGTTCGCAAAAGCAAATAACCTGGCAGCGGAACATGCCAGTGGCGAGTATGTTCTGCTACTAAACCCGGATACTGTTGTTCTGGACAAGGCCATTGACAGGCTTATGACTTTTGCCAAAGAACGACCAGAAGCAGGAATATGGGGGGGCAGAACCTATTATGGTGATAAATCCCTTAATCCATACTCCTGCTGGAGAAGAACTACGGTATGGAATCTTTTTTGCCGGGTTTCGGGGATTGCGGGCGTTTTCTCTAAAAGTGAGTTTCTCAACTCAGAGGCTTACGGAGGGTGGCAACGAGACAGTGTCCGACAGGTTGATATTGTTACCGGATGCTTCTTCCTGATAACGAAAGAGTTATGGACTGACCTAAAAGGTTTTGATCCGGCATTTTTCATGTATGGGGAAGAAGCCGACCTTTGCCTGCGTGCCGGAAAAAAAGGGTATTCTCCCATGGTTACCCCTAATGCAGGTATTATACATTATGGTGGTGCGTCTGATACGGTTCAGGAAGACAAGATGGTGCGCCTGCTCAAAGGAAAGATATCGCTGGTCAAAAGACACTGGTCACCACTTACACGTGGGCTCGGTGCATTCCTCTACCTGATGTGGCCTGTTCGACAAAATATTGTCAGAGCTTTACTCAAGATAGTCAGCCCTCGTGAAAAATTTAATGAAGAAGCAGCAAAGACCTGGCGACAGATCTGGCGAAGACGCAATGAATGGAAAAATGGCTATTAGGGGAATTGACCCGGACAGCTAACCACAGCGTAGCATACTGGAGAAAAGCTATTTCTCCAGCCGCTCATATGCTCCAATATCTCGCCCCAGACCCTGAGGCCTGTTTGTTCCAGAGGCATCTTTATCCGGTAATTCAGGAAACTGAATTTTAGTCAGTGCATCGAAATACCGGGCTGTTATTGCAGAGTTCACAGCGCGACTTCCACGCTTTAATCTAAAATCAAATTTTCTATAGTTCTGGAAGAAATCTTCTCCATCGCTTACCTTCAGGTTTCCTATCACAATAGTCCCCTTATTTGAGCGACTAAAGCCCTGGCCAATATTATTGACNNCTGCCTTTTGAAGGCACAGTATCTCCCTTATGTCCCCTTACACTAATCTGTGCAGCCTTCGGGTTCCTGGTATAAGGGTTAAAAACAGTATTATGCATGACAACAACATCTCTGGCACCATGGACTGAGATACCGCTCCAATGCATAGGAATGACCAGATTATTCTCAATAACCCATTTGCTGAAAATTCCTCCGGAGAGACGTATTCCAGCTAATGCACAGAGGGAACCAGATTTTAGAGATTCCCTATTAATAATCCTGTTACCCCTTAATACTCCACCTTCAGAAACCGGTATTTTCTTTCCTCTCCCTTTCGGGTTCAGCCAGAAAATCAGTCCTCCAACCTTTCCTCTACCACCTGTATGGCAATTGCGAATGGTATTATACTGATAGGTGGAAAAATTACCGGCTCCGCTTATTGCTTTTCCAGAAAAGTTGTTAATTGTATTTTCTTCTATAAGGGAGTTTCCTGCATCAATAAAAATGCCGTGGTTAATATTACTAATCCGGTTGCCCCTAATGGTTATATAGCGCCCTTCTTTTACGACAATCCCATTTGAGGCCAGCTTCTTCCAGTTATCTGAAGACCAGCCAGAACTGTCTGTAACTGAAAACAGACCAGACTTCTCAATGGTAATATTTTCTGAACCATCTGAAATATTTACCAAAGTAGAATATCTATTATAGTCTTTAGAAAATGAAGAACTGACTTCCAATCCTCTGAGTAACCAGTTGCTGCTGGCGGAAATTGAGATTGAAGAGAATTTCGGAGTTTCCCCCTTGTCGGCGATGATTGAAACCATCTTTTTGTTTTTTAATCCGGAAATTACCAGGGTCTTATAATTACCGCTTTTCAGCCGAACCACATCTCCAGACTCAAGAAGCCCCCCATTTACCAACTCCTGAAGAGAGGATATTTTTTTCTTTAGGGGAACTTTTTTTCCTTCTTTATCAAGCAGGCTAATATCAGTGCCTTTAACTTCATAAGTCCCGGCCAGTGCTACAGAAAAATCAAACAGAAGCACGGACACAGCCAACAGCATAATCGCTCTGGCTGGAACTTTGCTGCTTATAGTTTGTTTACGCATTTTTTTTCCTATATTACTCATCGTGAATGAGATGCCTGGTACATTCAATACGGAACAGCGCTTATGCTTCACTGCGATATACCCGCTTCCGGCTCCCCTCATTCAACAGGGCGTAATAGTTTTTCTTTTTAACGTCACCATTCAGGCAGTTTTATATCGCCTTAATCAGGTAAGGCTACAGTTTTAGTTCCGTCAACAATATACTGTTTTAAGATATTTTAAAAAACCGCAGGAATTAACCTTACTATTTCCACGCTGAAACTGCATCTACAGCGTAAATTTATTATGCCAGGATAGTATCTCAGCACAGATTTTCGTCATAGCGAAAAAAGGCATTGTCTTAAAAATTTCTTTCTATTAACACTATCTTCAAATCCAGTTTTTGTAAAAAAGACAGTAAATACATGATAGCGCTGTCCTGTTACAATGATTAAATTCGGTTTATGTGTTTTGAATTTACAATAGTTCCTGATTTTTTAAGAAAGACACCGTTACATTTTATAATTTATACAATCCAGTACACAACCGATACACATGCTTAATTAAGACACAAGAAAGTATTACCCTGGGGGCTGCATTGACTGAAACTAAAAAAAAACGTGTTCTCATCATAGTTGAAAACCTGACTATACCTGTGGATCGCCGTGTCTGGCAGGAAGCTACAGCACTTCGGGATGCGGGGTATCATGTCTCGATTATCTGTCCGGTTGGAGATAAATATCATGAACGCTACGAAGTTATGGAAGATATACATGTATATCGCCATACCCTGCTTATGGAAGCGGATACCAAAATCGGATATTTATTTGAGTATTCCTCAGCTCTATTCTGGGAATTCTGGCTTTCAATGAAGGTTTTACGGAGACAGGGCTTTGATGTAATTCATGCCTGTAATCCACCTGACCTGATTTTTCTCATTGGCCTCTTTTACAAGATCTTTTTCCGCAAGAAATTTATATTTGATCATCATGATATTAACCCTGAGCTTTTTGAGGTCAAATTTGGACGGAAAGGTTTCTTTCACTCATTGCTTCTCATGTTTGAACGCTGGACTTTCAAATCAGCAAATGTGTCGATTGCTACGAACGGGACATTTAAAGATATCGCAGTCGCAAGAGGTGGCATGGACCCTGAAGATGTATTTATTGTCCAAAGCACACCTAACCTTCAAAAATTCAAACGGGTTGAGCCCTCTGCGGAGCTGAGAGCTGGCCGCAAGCATGTTATCGGGTATGTCGGCATTATGGGGAACCAGGACGGCGTTGATATTCTTGTTGAAAGCATGAAGTATCTGGTTAAAGAGAAGCAGAGAACAGACCTGCAATGTGTGATCGTGGGGTCAGGCACAGAACTTGAAAAACTCAAACAGATGACCAGAGACTATAAACTGGAAGATCATATTACCTTTACCGGCTACCTGAGTGGTGATGACCTGTTACAGGCCTACTCTACCTTTGATGTCGGTGTTATCCCTGATCCGGAAAATGTCTATAATGACAAGATTTCGATGAATAAGGTTTTTGAATATATGGCTATGGGGATCCCATTTGTTCAGTTTAACCTCAGCGAGGGGCGAGCTGCTGCGGGAGAAGCTTCCCTTTATGCCAGAGATAACTGTCCCAAAGATCTTGCGGAACAAGTGTTAAGACTTGTTAATGAACCTGATCTATGTGAACAGCTGAAGCAGGAGGGGCAGAAACGAGCGGAACATATCAACTGGGATAATGAACGCGCCAAGCTTCTTGCAGCCTATGACAGGGCGCTAAACAACTAATGCCAGACTAAGACTTCACCCGGATCATTTTGTCAGAACCTTCTCTGTGATCCGGGCCCCCTCCACGCCGATACTTCCAGCCCCCCAAGAACTGAACAGCATTCACTACAGCGAATACACAAATTCAAGAAGTACAAATAGAAAATTACTTCTTTTTTCATGAATATTTTCAGTATCAATTAATTCTAATTTTACTGCACATCGTGTATTTATGCACTACATAAGGGTTTTTACTGATGAAAGTATTTATTTTTATTAAGTAAAATTAAAGCCGGGTAAATAGGATGAAGATTGTTCAGGAAGACAAAAACGGCGGAAGTTACCTAACTTTGCCAGCAAAGCTGGCATTGCCGCAATCGGTTGAACTGAAAGAGCATCTACTCAATGCTGTTTCTAAAGATCATGACGTCGTGATTGATTGCAAGAACGTTCAGGATATTAAAACTCCCTTTATTCAAATACTTATTGCTGGTGCACGCTATTTTCAAAGATGTAAGAAATCAATGAAAGTGCAGAATCTGGCCAGCAGTGTTGAAGGGGCATTTATAGATCTGGGGCTTACGGATGAGCTTAATCGGGTAAAGGGGATATAGAACCATGAGCAAGCGAGTACTCGCAGTAGATGATTCAAAGACTATGCGCAATATGATCGTGTTTACTTTGAATGGCGAGGGATATGAAGTGACCGAAGCAGTTGATGGACAGGAAGCACTGACCATCGCAAGTTCCGGTGAGTTTGACCTTATTATTACTGATATCAACATGCCTAATATGGATGGCATTACGTTGCTTAAGGAATTACGCAGTAAGGACAAATTCCGCTCCACTCCTATTCTTATCCTCACGACAGAAGGTGGTGACGACAAAAAGAATGAGGGGCGTGCTGCTGGTGCAACGGGCTGGATTGTTAAGCCATTTGACCCTGAGAAACTGCTGCAGGTGGTAGGAAAGGTTTGCCACTAAAGGCAGAGTAACTATTTTGGGGGACAATAAAAATGACAAACTTTGACAGCCTTAAAGATACTTTTTTTGAAGAATCTGAGGAGCGGTTAACAGAACTTGAAACTGAATTGTCTCGCATCTTAGCGGAGGGTCCGGATATTGAAGGGCTGAACGCTATTTTCCGAACAGCTCACTCCATCAAGGCCGGAGCAGCAGCATTCAAGTTCCTTGATCTTGTAAACTTTGCACATGAATTTGAAGCTGTTCTGGATGAACTCAGAAGCAGCCAGCTGGAAGCTACCAAGGACATTTTGCACCTCATGATGGAGGCAGGTGATGTTCTTGCAAGTCTTGTTGATGCTGCCCGCGATGGCAGCTCTGTTGACCAGTCTATTGTTCAGGATGTTCAAACACGCCTGGCCGCACTGGTTAATGAAGATGGTGCCAATGATGGGCAGGAAGCGGATACTTTTGGACTGTTCGAGAAGACTGAAGATGAATCTTTTGATGAAGCCACATATGATATAGTTTTCAAACCCAAGCCAGAACTATTCCTCCATGCTAATGACCCTATATTTATCATAAAAGAACTCCATGCGCTTGGCGATCTTGATATTCAGGTACATACAGACACGATCCCGGATCTTGAAAAGATGGATCCAGAATCTTCCTATATGCATTGGGAGTTCCATTTAAAGACAGAGAAAAAGAAAGACCTGATCGAAGAGGTTTTTGAATTTGTCATAGATGATTGTGATCTGGAAATCCAACTTACCAGCAAAAAAGACGTAGCAGCCATTGATGAAACCGAAATTGCAGCTTCTCCCAAGAAGACTATAAATCAAAATTCGGAGATGAAGGCAAAATCGACTGCGGGTGCAGCACAGGCTTCACAGCACAAAACCAAATCTATCCGGGTTGATCTTCAGAGAATTGACAAGCTTGTTAATATGGTTGGAGAGATCGTTATTTCCCAGTCCATGCTTTCACAAATGGTAAGAAATAACAGTGGGGAAGAAAACACTGATGTCATACGTGGCATAGAGGATCTTGCTCTACATACACGTGAGCTGCAAGAGAGTGTAATGGCTGTCAGAATGCAGCCTGTGGGCTCTCTTTTTGCACGTATGCCCCGTGTCGTTCGAGACCTTTCACGCAGGTTGAATAAAGACATTCAGCTTGTACTCAATGGTGAAGATACTGAAATTGACAAGACAGTCATCGAAGAAATCGGTGACCCAATCAATCACCTTTTACGAAATGCTATCGACCATGGCATCGAAACACCGGATATTCGGGAAGCCGCGGGCAAACCAAGGCAAGGGACAATTGAACTTCTGGCTGAACATCGCGGAGGCGCTATTGTCATTTCTATTAAAGACAATGGTGGCGGTATTAACCGTGAAAAAGTTCTCAAACGTGCAATTGAGAACGGCGTGGTTGAACCCAATGCTCACCTCAGCCCTTTTGAGATAGAAAACCTTCTGTTCTCGCCAGGTTTTTCAACTGCAGCAGAAGTAACAGATATTTCCGGTCGTGGAGTTGGTCTTGATGTTGTCAGACGAAATATTGAAAATCTCGGCGGACGTGTCTCTGTTCATTCCAGACCCGGGCAGGGAACGACTTTCACCCTGATACTGCCACTTACTCTCGCAGTTCTGGATGGCATGATCGTGAATGTGGCCAGGGAGAAATATGTAATCCCCCTGACAACCATATTGGAAAGTTTCAGACCTACAGATAAAGAGATCAACACACTTCCAGATAACAGGCAGGTTGTTTCTATTCGCGGTGAATATTACAGCCTGGTTTACCTTGGCAAAGTATTTGGAGTTCCCGGCTCGAAAAATGACCCCAGAAAGGGGCTGGTTATTCTCGTTGAAACTGACGAGATGGGAAAAATTGGTCTCGTTGTTGATGATATTGAAGGGCAACAGCAGGTTGTCATCAAAAGTCTGGAAGAAAACTATGATCCGGTCCCGGGTATATCAGGGGCAACAATTCTTGGCGATGGCAAGGTCGCCCTAATTCTGGACATTGACAATCTTAAAGAGCAGGAAACATACGAAAGCAACCTTTTGCCATGTGAAATGAACTCGAGGGATGCCGCTGCTCCACTACACGAACTAACTACTGAAGAACCTACAGGGAAAACGGAAACCCATATTGAAGAGGCAAGGTAAAGTATAATGTCTTTAGCCAACCAACACGAAACCAGCGATCTTCCCGGCGAGGCAAATGCTTCAATGGGCAACCTGATTGATGGAAAAAAAGATCTCGAAGAAACCAATTCTCCGGGAACTTTTCAGTATATTACTTTTACAGTGAATAAAGAAGAATACGGCATAGATATAATGTCAGTGCTGGAGATTAAGGGCTGGACAGAAACCACGAGGCTACCAAACCAACCTGATTATCTCAGAGGGGTTCTCAACCTACGTGGAGCAATTGTTCCTATAATTGATTTAAGACATCGTTTTGGCGGAGGACATACAGAAGCTTCAAGTATTAACGTTGTTATCATTGTATCGATAGAAGGCCGCTATATCGGAATACTGGTAGATGCAGTTTCAGATATTCTGACGGTATCAAAGAACGATATCCAGGAAGTTCCAAATGTCGATGGGTCATCCAGGGAAAATTTCCTGTCAGGCCTTGTAACACTTAATGACCGGATGGTTGCCATTCTTGAATTAAGTCAATTAAGAGCTGGAACAGATATCGATATTGAAGATTTGTCAAAAAATTCTGACGAAGAAAATTGATACATTTTGAGTTAAGTAAATCAGAGTATAGGAACTAAGTATTATGTCTACAATTGAAAACTTTGGTAAGGGGCAAGGAACCCCTGAAAAAGCCAAAAACTGGAATTATGAAAGCACTATCTTCCTTGTTGCCTTAGGAGGATTTCTAGCTCCGGTTCTCACTTTTGTCGCATCCGGACTAATCTCCGGAACACTAAACACTGTAACCAATGCAGTTATGATTACGCTTCTTGTGGTTGAAGCAGGTCTTGTATATTACATCGCAACGCGTTTGCGCAGTGACTTTTGCGACAAGGTCAAAAACCTTGCCCAGATGATTGTAAACCCTGGTCAGGTTGAGGAGTTTTCATCCCGCTTTTCTGATACCGGAGTGATGAGTGAGTTGAAAAACTCGATCATCAAAACATCCAAAAAACGTGCTCTGGATTCTATTGCCAAGGCAGGTCTTGATGTGTGTCAAACCAATGTCATGGTTGCAGACGAGAATATGAATATCGTCTACATGAACAGTGAGCTTGATAAAATGCTCAGGGAAGCACAGTCAGATATCCGCAAGGATCTCCCTCAGTTTGATGCATCAAGCCTTATTGGCCAAAATCCAGATGTTTTTCACAAGAACCCTGCTCACCAGCGCGGTATGATTCAGGGGCTTAATGAAGCGTTTTCGACAGTGCTTGAACTGGGAGGCAGAAAGCTATCTCTCATAGCAACGCCTGTCTTTAATGAAGACAGAAAACGCACAGGAACTGTTATTGAATGGAAAGATCTTACTAAAGAGCTGAAAGAGAAAGCAGAGGCGGATAAACTCGCGTCTGATAATGCCCGTATTCGCGCAGCTCTGGAGGTCTGTCAGACGAATGTTATGATCGCAGATGAGAATATGCAGATTGTATATATGAACTCTGAACTTACAAAGATGATGCAAGAAGCTGAAAGTGCGATCAGGCAGGACCTTCCAAAGTTTGAGGCCGCAAGTCTTATTGGTCAAAATCCTGATATATTCCACAAAAACCCTGCTCATCAGCGCGGTATGATTGAAAGATTGAATGATACTTTCACTACCAGACTTGAACTTGGAGGCCTGAAACTGGAGCTTATTGCAACTCCTGTCTTTGATGACAATGGAAAAAGACTTGGTACTGCAATTGAGTGGGACAACCAGACTGATATGCTGGCCAAGAAGGAAGAAGAGGAAGTTGTTTCGAGAGAAAATGCACGTATCAGATCTGCACTTACGAACTGTACTACTAATGTCATGGTCGCAGACTCTGACTTTAATATCGTGTATATGAACGATGCTCTCCAACAGATGCTTAGAAATGCTGAAGCTGATATTCGCAAGGATTTGCCTCGTTTTGATGCATCGCGTCTTATTGGTGTGAATATGGATACCTTCCATAAGAACCCGGCGCATCAGCGTAGTATAATGGCGACTTTAACATCAACAATTGAGACCCAGATTGGTGTTGGTGGACGTAAATTCAGCCTGATAGCAAACCCGGTATTCGATAACGATAACAACCTTGAGGGTGTTGCTATCGAGTGGCAGGATATCACTCTTGAAAAAACTATTGAGGGTGAGATTGATAATGTCGTGACCGCAGTATCAAACGGCGATTTCAATAACCGTATCGAGGAAAAAGGAAAAGAAGGTTTTTACCTTAACCTTGCCAAGTCAATAAATGGCCTGGCCGGTACGACCAAAGAAGCTGTTACTGAAGTTGCAGATGCTCTTGAAGCACTTGCCAGTGGTGACCTGACAAGACGTATTCAGAAAGAATACAAAGGATTGTTTGGGAAACTTACCACGGATGCAAATAAAACAACTGAGCAGCTTGCTAATATGATGTCAGATATCAAAACAATGATTACTGATAGCTCGAATGCGGCAAGAGAAATATCTACCGGTACGGCAGACCTTTCTCAACGCACAGAAGAGCAAGCTTCCAGTCTGCAGGAAACAGCAGCTTCCATGGAAGAAATGTCGGCTACTGTTCAAAAGAATGCTGAAAATGCAGGCCAGGCAAACCAACTTGCCACAAGCGCAAGAGCAGCAGCAGAAACTGGCGGTAATGTTGTGAAAAGTGCAGTGGATGCGATGGACCGCATCGAAACGTCCTCTCGCAAAATTGCCGATATCACCAGTGTTATTGACGAGATCGCATTCCAGATTAACCTGCTTGCCCTGAATGCTGCGGTGGAAGCTGCACGTGCGGGCGAGGCTGGTAAAGGATTTGAGGTCGTAGCTGCCGAGGTTCGCAAGCTTGCACAACGCTCAGCAAATGCAGCCAAGGATATTGAAAAGCTTATCGAGGAAAGCGGCTCTGAAGTTAAAGAAGGTGCCAAGCTTGTTAATGAAACCGGCTCTTCACTAGAAGAGATTGTGGGATCCATTACCCGGTTGGCAGATATTGTTGGAGAAATTTCAGCTGCAAGTAATGAGCAGTCCTCCGGAATTGATCAAATCAATACAGCGGTCACTGAAATGGATAGCATGACACAGCAAAACTCTGCACTGGTAGAGGAAAATGCTGCTGCTACACGCTCTCTAGAAGAGAGATCCGGAACAATACTGGAGAAGGTTAATTTCTTCAAAATTGATGCCGGTCAACTGGGAATGGGACAGCCTTCCAATCCAGGTGTACAGGCTATTCAACAACAGTTGACCCAATCAGCACCTGCAATTGCAGCCCAGCAAACGAAAGCTCGAGCTGTTGCAAACGGCAGCGCCGCCCAAAAGTTTGAAGATGATGGATGGGATGACTTTTAGGCAATAAATACGGACCACACCTTGCGTGGGTGTGGTCTGCCTTCGTGGACTTATAAATAACAGTAATATAGAGTAAAGCCAGTGCACCCTGAAAAAGTTATACAAAATACAAGTAGTGACCAGGAATTTGACTTCAGACAATCTGACTTCAAAGCACTTGCCCAACTGGTATATGATCGTAGTGGTATTGTTCTTGGGGACCATAAAAAAAATATGGTCTACGGTCGCCTGGCCAAGCGCTTAAGGGAGCTGGCACTAACAACTTTCTCGCAGTATCTTGAACTACTAAAAAACAGCTCCGATGAAAGTGAAATAGAGCATCTGATTAATGCTATTACAACAAATCTAACAAGATTTTTCAGAGAAGATCATCATTTTAATCACGTTAGAGATGTCCTGGTTCCAGAACTTATAAAAAGTAAACAACCAAAAATCAGGATGTGGTCTGCAGCCTGTGCTTCTGGCCCGGAGCCGTATAGCCTTGCTATGACGGTAAGTGATGTTCTGAAAAATTCATCGCAATTCAACTTCAAGATTCTGGCTACGGACCTGGATACAAAAATGCTGGAAACAGCACGTAACGGGAAGTACGACATTTCCATTCATAAAGACATCCCGGTTGCCTTGCGCAATAAATTCACAACAGTGTGTGCTGATGACCGTGGCTCATTTGAGATGAATGAATCCATACGAAAGCTTATCTCTTTTAACCGAATGAACCTTATGAAAGACTGGCCTCTAAAAGGGGGACTTGATGCCATTTTCTGCCGTAACGTTCTTATTTACTTTAATGCAGAGGACAAGAGACGCATTATAGAACAACTGATTGGAAAATTACGGGTCGGAGGATTTCTGTATATGGGACATGCAGAATCCATCATGAATCCGCCCGAGATGATAAAAAATGTCGGCCCAACGACCTATCAGAAAGTTCAGTAAACATGGCTGCGGGAAAAGCAATAAAAGCACAGGCAAGCTCAGCCCATGAGACACCGGACATCTATTTTGACAAGAAGTTCGACTGCAGTGCCAGACGGGTTCGCCCTGGAGAGTACGCTGTTTGCGAGAAAGATCAAAAGATGCTTGTGACTATTCTCGGGTCATGTGTGGCGGTCTGCATTCGAGATCCCTTACTCGGCATTGGTGGAATGAACCATTTTCTTTTGCCTGAAGCCGGGGACAACAAATCAGGAAGCTTCGCTGATGTGGGAACACGCTATGGCAACCATGCCATGGAACTCCTTATAAATGACATGCTGAAGCTTGGCGGAAAGAAAGACAGGTTTGAACTAAAAATTTTTGGTGGTGCCCATGTCGGCAATATGAATGTCTCGGTAGGTGCTGATAATTCCAGCTTTATTCGGGATTATATCAGTCGGGAAGGGTTAAACCTTATTTCGGAAGATCTGGGAGGAAACCGGGCGCGTAAAATTTTCTTTTTCCCGGAAACTGGCCGTGTGGCACGTTTTCTATTTCAAGCTACTTCGGACTCCAAGGTTTCACAGCGTGAGCGTGAACTCAGAAAATCCATTAAGACTCCGAAGGTTGAGTCCGATATTGAATTGTTTGATTGAGGTTAGTAATTGCTATGAGTAAAATTGGTGTAGTAATCGTTGATGACTCAGCGCTGATAAGAAATATGCTGACAGATATACTAAACTCTGATGCCGGCATAAATGTTCTTGGTGCTGCTGCTGACCCTTATCAGGCAAGAGATATGATCAAGGAAACCAATCCGGATGTCATTACACTTGATGTCGAAATGCCCAAGATGGATGGCCTGACATTTCTTGATAAAATTATGCGCTTAAGACCTACGCCTGTTATTATGATTTCTTCACTTACACAAAAAGGTGCAGAGACAACTTTACGTGCTCTTGAAATGGGTGCCCTGGATTATGTTGCCAAACCACAAATTGGATTACAGGCCGGAATAGAACAGATGTCCCGGGAAATAATCAGTAAGGTCAAACTTGCTGCCCGGGCAAACCTGCAAACTGCAAAACGCAAACCTGCTGCGCCAAAGCCTGGTGGCCACTCAATCAGTTACCAGTCGACAGAGAAGATTGTTGCATTAGGTGCCTCTACAGGTGGAGTTGAAGCTATTTCCTATATTCTTGCTGAACTCCCAGCGGATTGCCCGGCTATTGCCATTGCTCAACATATGCCAAAGAATTTTACATCAAGTTTTGCTCAAAGATTAAATGATCAGGTCTTACCAAATGTTACTGAGGCAAAGCACAAGGCACGCCTGCTCCCGGGGCATGTTTATATTGCACCTGGTGATGTTCACTTAACTGTGGCCAAGAGTGGTGCGGATTATATCTGCCTCCTTGAAGATGGCCCTTTAGTATCCGGACATAAACCCTCTGTTGACCATCTATTCTACTCTGTTGCCAAATCAGTTGGAGCAAACGCGGTTGGCGTAATATTAACCGGAATGGGTAAAGATGGAGCGGACGGTCTTTTGAGGATGCGCAATGCAGGAGCAAAAACTCTGGGACAGGACGAGGCAAGCTCAACAATTTATGGGATGCCTGGTGTAGCGATGGAAGTTGGTGCTGTAGAAAAACAGGTTTGCTTAGCTAATATGTCAGGAAGTATCCTTAAGGCATGTGGTGAGGGCTCTATACGAGCAGTTCGTGTATAAGAACTGCTATAGGAGGAAGGTTTATGCCAAACGATCCGGCATACGAAAAAAAAGAAGGCACTGCATCTCATGATCAATCTGGTTCGGAGACAGATAGCACTGACCTGCGCGAATGGATTTCCTTTGCCAAAACACAGGCTGTAACGACTGAACTATTGCAGTTTGAACTAGATGCCCTGGCAGATGCACTGGAATATAAGGCCAAATTTATCATTGAGGCATTTGAGGAGCTTGTGGGACTAATGCACCAAAATCCACAATTTGAAAAATGCCCTGATGTAACCAAGAGCATGTCCAATATGGTAAGAAGCCTTCAATTTCAGGATATTGCCAAGCAAAAACTGGAAAATATTTCTGATGCACTTAAATCTGTGCATGGATATGCCAATAACAAAATTACACATACAGAAGAAACACACAGGCTGGATACGAGTGAAGTGCTGTCTAACTCTGACAACATGAGCCAGGTTATTTCAGAAAGAACCCTCGCAGAAATGCGGAAAAGCATGATGAGAAACCTGGAAATGTTATCAAAGGCTGATTTTGAGAAGTTATCGCATATATCATGTGAAACAGCTTCGGAAGACAATAATCAGGATAATGTGGAGCTATTTTAGGAGACCGGATTTAAGCTGGCTGGCAAGGTACTCAGCCAGTTATACAGATACCAGGTGGGTAGAAATGAGCAATGTCGATTAAATATCTGATCATAAGTATAGTTTCTGTACTGTTTGTTTTGGCATCAGGCCTTTCCGCTTATCTTGTATTTATTACAGAAGGAAGCATAATATCAATTATTGCAGCCTCCTTATCTCTGATCATTTCTGCTGCATGCCTTTTTCTGCTTATAATAACTATTATCCATCCTATCACTCAAATATCCAATGTGCTTGAAGGCACTCAAACGGAAATTTCTGAATCAAAACTCTCTCTGGATATACCCGAAATTTCTATGATAAAGGACTGGGTAACATCTATTAACTCTTCGGGCAGCAATAGTAATGACTTTGAAGAAAAGGCAAGAGAACTGGAACTGCAGGAGAGAGAAGAGCGTCATAAATGTCTTACGGCCATGGCTGAGCAGGTTGAGAGCAAGATTGAAACAGGTATCATGAAAGTTTCTGAATCTGCTGAAGATCTGACTCAAAAGTCATTTGAGATGCACAAGCTTATTACAACTACAAGAAAGTCTGTTAATGCAGCCAAAGAGCAGGCTGATAAAAATACACAATACACACACGAAGCGTCCAATCTGTCTCTCGAGATGCGTAATGCAATCAGTGAAGTGACAGAACAATCGGAAAGCAGCCATATTATTGCACAACAGGCAGTTGAAAGCTCCAACTCCTCCCAAAAAGCAATTTCAGAATTTTCATCAGCAGCAGAAAGCATCAGTGACTTTGTGACAATGATCAGCAACATTGCAGATCAGACAAACCTGCTTGCCCTGAACGCTACTATTGAAGCGGCGAGAGCTGGTGATGCTGGAAAGGGGTTCGCTGTTGTTGCTGCTGAAGTCAAGCAACTGGCAGAGCAAACCAATAAGGCTACTGAAGCGATTTCTGAACAGGTATCTGTTATTGAATCAAAGACCCAGGGAGCTGTAGAGTCAATAGAACTCATTGCGAGCAATATTGATCAGTTGAGTCAGGCCTCATCCTCGATTGCTGCAACCATGGAACAGCAAAACCGTACAACACAGGCATTTTCTGAAATCATTTCAAATTCAAAAGAAGCTATGAATGTCATGAGTGGTCAGATAGACGAAGTTTCAGAGCTGACCAAGCATACTTATACATTTGCTCAGGAAGCATCAATAGTCAGCGAAAATATGCTGTCTGTTTCAGCTGAAATGCAACGGGAAATACCTATTGTAATTCAAAATGCCATTGAATTTGCGAACCGCCGCCGGGACCCTCGTCTTGATGCTGCCGGATCAATTACTCTCCTATTTGAGAATGATGAGTACATTTATGAACTTGCTGATATTTCCCTGTCAGGTGCTCGTATCAAGGGTCCCCCTTCTCAGGAGAAGGGAACGCTTGTTACTGCCAGATTTGAAAATGGGGAGAGTGTCGAAGCAACAGTCATGTGGTGGAGTGAAGGGTTTGGCGGGCTTGAATTTACCGAAAAACTTCAGACAATTGATTTTGCAACCCCGACCGCTGCATAATTCAGGATTATAATAATCCTGGATTATCTTCATGAGGCTGTATGCAGTCTGCTGTATTATAACCTGCTGAATTTACTCTGTTTGATACGGGCCAGGCCTGTAAAATATTTTCTGCACAGGGCTTTAACAGTTCTGATGTTTCACCATGCAGCCAGTCGTTGAAATGTTCTGTTTGCAATATTACCGGCATGCGCCTATGAATTGACTTCATAAAGTTATTGGCTTCAGTCGTGATGATTGTTGCTGAAAGGACTTCACAACCGGAGGCAGGTTCTATCCATTCCTCGTAGAGACCGGCAAAAGTCAATAATGGCTGACGTGCCCCGGAAATATACCAGGGTTGTTTCGGGCTTTTACTCCCCTTCCATTCGTAAAAACCACTGACCGGAATCAGGCATCGTCTGTATCTGAATGGCGCCTTGAAAAATGGCTTACTCTCAATTCCCTCAGCCCGGGCATTCATTGATTTTGGAAGATCATCCATCGATTTTCTCCACCAGAAAGGGATCAGCCCCCATCTCGCGAATGTAAGCTCCCGTTTTTTCTTATCGGCTTCATTAAAGCAGCCTATTATAGGAATTGGCTGGCTTGGATTTATATTATAGCTTTCGGGAAATGGCGGTAATCCGTTGTTTAAAACGTCATACCACTCCTCCAACTCCTCCCAGCTTACCTTTAATGCAAATCTTCCACACATTTTTCTCTCACCAGATGCTTACTTGACATTAATCAATATATCCTTCCTGCCATTGTGTAAATTCCCAGATGGTCTGTAGCTAGTTTTAAAGATTTTACATTGTGTCAGGACATCAGAGTGGATCATAACGACTGGAATATAATTAAAACATCTCAGCTCTTTTCAGCTATGGAAGATGAATGGATTCATCAACTTATCAGAGCATCAAGGCAAGTTACCTATGTAAAAAAAACCACTTTATTTCAACAGGGTGACAGCGCAGACATGTTTTTTCTTATACTCAGTGGGTGGGTAAAAGTTTTCAGAGTTACTGCATCAGGTGAGGAAGCCGTAATTGGCGTGTTTACCGAAGGTGAGACCATTGCAGAAAATGCCATGTTTATGGGAGGACAATACCCGGCCTGTGCAACCACGGTAACTGATACAAGAATTGTCAAAATCGATGGGCAGGCGCTACGAAATATGATACGAAGTAACCCTGATGTTGCTTTTGCGTTGCTGGCTGCATCTTCACGACATCAAAGATATCTTGTTGATCAAATTGAACAAATAAAGGTTTTACCCGGTTCCAGGCGTGTGGCAAATTTTCTTGTTAAGCTCTGCCCTCAGGGGAGAGGACAATATAATCTTGAGCTTCCATATGAAAAAGCTTTAATTGCAGCCCGGCCTGGTATGAAACCTGAAAGTTTTTCCAGAGCTTTGGCTAAACTTCGTCCTCTTGGTGTCAGCACCTCCCAGGATCAGCTCGCCATATCCGATATTGAGACGCTTGCAATCTATGCTGAAACAGGTAAAAACAATCACAGGAACCTGCCGGGCTCCTAGGGTCAGTGCCCACTAATCCGCTCTGATCTGATTGTTTTATCTTCTTTTTGTGAGCAAACTGTATTGCTGGTATTCAGGGTTTTATGTCTCAAAATACGGAGAACAGCGCCAAGATTGAAATTGGTCTGAATGCTGCTATTCTGGCAGTTCAGGACGGGCAGCCCTGTGTTCTCATTATTCCTGATGAACAAAATGCCGAGGGTGACTGGGAAAGCCTACCTTTTGGACCGTTTTCTCCCCTAGAACACCGAACACTGGAAATTGGCCTGCGCTCATGGGTATCAGAGCTGACCGGAGTTAATCTTGGTTATGTTGAGCAGCTATACAGTTTTGGTGACCGTGGCCGCCATGCGCAACCAACAGATACCTCTCCACATGTGGTCTCCATTGGATATCTTGCACTTACCAGGAATAATAAGGAACAGAAGTCAAATGGCGCCCATTGGGAGCAATGGTATAAGTATTTCCCCTGGGAAGACTGGCGCAATGGCAAACCTGATATACTGACAAATGATATTGAGCCCAAACTCATTGAATGGGCAAAAAATACACATGAAAGTAAACACCCGTTACTGCGATCCGAACGCCTGAGTATATCCTTTGGAATTGGAGAGGATAACTGGGATGAGGAGAAAGTTCTGGAAAGATATGAACTGCTTTACGAGGCTGGGCTCGTTAAAGAAGCAGCTCGGGATGGCCGCTCCGCAGCAAAACATATGCCGCACAAGATACCAGGGCGACCTATGACACAGGATCACCGCCGCATACTTGCAACGGCGATGGGCAGGCTACGAAGTAAAATAAAATACCGGCCAGTTATTTTTGAGTTAATGGCCAGGGATTTTACCTTGTTCGAGTTGCAGAAAACTGTAGAAGCAATCAGTGGTAATCATATTCATAAACAAAATTTCAGACGTCTTGTTGAAACTGCGGGGCTTGTTGAACCAACCGGAGAGGTCAGCCTTGAAACGGGGGGACGGCCTGCTAAATTATTTCGTTTCAGGCGTGAGGTACTGCTTGAACGTCCTGCACCGGGGGTTAAAATCAATAAAATCAGGAGCTAAATGTAGTTTTTTTATTTTTAACTAATCCTTTAATAAACATAGTTTTTTTCTAGATGGTTACATATTTTTATTTAGTTAGTGTCATTATGTCCTAGAAATTTGGGCTACACATTCATACATCTGTCATGTATTACTAGTGGCTTAACAATGAAACTGGCTTGAGCCGGGATTTTTTAGACCATACTTATGCTCATATTGAGTATATATGGAGAAGCGCAGGTTTAGGAGGACGTCTTGACCAACCTTTCAACAGAAAAACAAATGTCTGGACTGACTGAGAAACACGGCAAAGTAGATATGCCTGACCTTACTTATACCCCGGAGCTGGCCAAGGAAATGGCGCCGATGTATGAAAAGGTGGCCTCGGTAATACCAGCGGTTGAGTGGCCAGCGTATGCCCCTTACATCAAAGCTATTAATGATCTCAAGAAAAAGCGAAATGCTGTAATTCTTGCGCACAATTATATGACACCGCAGGTCTTTCACTGTGTTTCAGATATTGTTGGCGACTCCCTGCAGCTTGCTAAAGAAGCTGCAAAAGTTGATGCTGATATTATTGTTCAGTGCGGTGTGCACTTTATGGCTGAAACATCAAAAATTCTGAACCCGGAGAAAACGGTTCTTATTCCAGACATGGAAGCGGGCTGCTCTCTTGCTGATTCAATTACTGCTGCTGATGTTCGTGCACTTCGTGAAGCACACCCTGGTGTTCCTATTGTTACATATGTGAATACATCTGCTGATGTTAAAGCTGAAGTTGATATTTGCTGTACGTCATCCAACGCAGTCAAGGTTGTTGAATCGCTTGGTGTTGACAAGGTTCTACTTATTCCTGACCAGTATCTGGCAAAATACGTTGCTACTCAGACTGATGTAAAAATTCTTACCTGGAAGGGTAGTTGTGAAGTGCATGAGCGTTTTACAGCTGAGGAACTGCGTGGATACAGGGAAAGCGATCCTGGAGTAAGAATTATTGCTCACCCAGAATGTCCTCCTGATGTGATTGAGGAAGCTGACTTTACCGGCTCTACCAGCGGTATGATTAACTGGGTTAAGGAAAACCAGCCAGCCAAAGTTCTGATGGTAACTGAGTGTTCCATGAGTGACAATGTTGCGGTAGAAAATCCAAATGTTAATTTTGTTCGCCCATGTAACCTGTGCCCTCACATGAAACTTATTACGCTTGATAAGATATTGAATTCTCTAGTCAACCTTACTGATGAAGTTCATGTTGATCCGGAGGTTATCAAGCCGGCCAGACAGTCTGTTGAGAGAATGATCAACCTGACTAACTAACCGCTTTTACTGCGGAGGTTTGAGACATGCCGTTAAATTCTCAGGTGACATCTGGCAGATCAGATGTCACTGATATTGAGGCACAGATTGTTATTGCGGGTGCGGGACTTGCCGGGTTGTTTACAGCTCTGAAGCTCGCGCCTTTACCTGTTACAGTTATTTCTCCTACTCCACTTGGAGAAGGTGCTTCCAGCTTCTGGGCTCAGGGAGGTATTGCGGCTGCCATTGGAGAAGGCGACCACCCTGACAAGCATACGGCAGATACAATACAGGTTGGTGGTGGTATCGTTGACCCTGAAATTGCCTCTATGGTTGCATATGAAGCATCCGATCGAATCAGAGATCTTCTCTCCTACGGCGTTCCCTTTGATCAGGATATAGAAGGAAAGCTGGCTCTTTCCCGTGAAGCTGCTCACAGTGAACGAAGAATTGTTCGCGTGAGAGGTGATATGGCTGGAAAAGCCATAATGAGTGCTCTGCTTCAAACGGTAAAGCAAACACCATCGATTACTGTTATTGAGGGATATCGTGCTGAGAGACTGATCACTGACAACGGCAGAGTTTGCGGCATCTACCTTTCCAGTTATTCTGATAACAAAGCTGAGTTGAGAATTAAGTCTCCTGCTGTTGTTGTTGCTTCTGGCGGTGTTGGCGGACTTTATGGAGTGACGACCAACCCTTCAACCTCATCTGGTGAAGGCCTTGGCATGGCAGCGCTTGCCGGAGCAGTTATCGCTGATGCAGAATTTGTTCAGTTTCACCCTACGGCACTTAATGTCGGCATTGACCCTGCCCCGCTTGCGACTGAAGCATTAAGAGGGGAAGGAGCCAGCCTTGTTAACAAGAATGGCAAGCGCTTTATGCCGGAATATCATGGAGACGCAGAACTAGCTCCGCGTGATATTGTGGCCAGAGCAGTACACGAGCAGGTTGTAAGTGGACAAGGTGCCTTTCTGGACTGTCGGGAAGCGATTGGAGCGGCATTCCCAGAACTCTATCCGACAGTATATGAAAAATGTATGGAGGCCGAGGTCGATCCGGTTGTATCTCCTATTCCAGTTGCCCCTGCTGCTCATTATCATATGGGTGGTATTTTAACTGATAAGGATGGGCGTTCGAGTGTTCCTGGGTTGTGGGCTTGTGGTGAAGCGGCTTCTACCGGGATGCATGGTGCAAACAGGCTGGCGTCGAACTCGTTGCTTGAAGCGGTTGTGTTTGCTTCCAGAATAGCTGATGACCTTAAGGCCAGCGAGATCAGGCAATCAGCTTCCAGTCTTTCGAATATAGTTGAGACACAGTCAGTTACTGCCAGCGGAAACCTGTCAGAGGTGGAGAGAAAACTGCGCCAGAGTATGGCCCGGGATCTTGGTGTTGTCCGTGAAAAAGCAGCTATGGAAGTGTTGCTTAAGGAACTGAATGAAATGCTGGAAACTTACTCTGGGCACAATGCGTTTTCCAATAAACTTGTTGCAGCAAAAATAATGACAGTTGCTGCCATCAGCAGAAATGAAAGTCGTGGCGGGCATTTCAGGAGTGATTACCCGGAATCGGATCAAACCTTTATGCGCCGCTCTTATTTTAAATACAACAGTCATGGCACTGTTGAGGTTACCAATATTATGGATGCCAGTGCTTCCAGAAAAAGAGCCTGATACAATGAACAGTTTTGATTACAGTCTCCCTGAGTTTATGATTGATGAAGCCGTTAAAATGGCTTTGAAAGAAGACCTTGGTCATGCGGGTGACTTGTCAACGAACAGTGTTATCCCTGAGCAGACCATGGCTGAATGTGTATTTAATGCGCGGCAGAGTGGTGTGGTATCAGGGATCAGGTTTGCTGAACTGGCATTTCGGGCACTGACCAGTGATGTGCAGTTTGAAATCTCGAAACCTGATGGTACGGCTGTCATGCCTGGTGATGAAATAGCCCGGATCAGAACGACCGGACGGGCAATTCTGACCGGCGAGAGAGTTGCGCTGAACTTTTTGGGGCACCTGAGCGGCATTGCCTCCCTTACAAATCTATATGTGCGTGAGATTGAGGGGGCTTCAGCCAGGATCTGCTGCACGCGCAAAACCACTCCCGGACTTCGTGCCTTTGAAAAATATGCTGTGCGTTGCGGTGGTGGAATTAATCATCGTTTTGGACTTAATGATGCGGTTATGATCAAGGACAATCATATTGCGATTGCGGGGGGGATTACCCAGGCGGTAGAGCGTGCGCGGGCTGGTGTTGGTCATAATGTCAAGATTGAGGTTGAGGTTGATACGCTTGAACAGCTTGAAGAGCTTCTGACCTGTAAAGCAGATATAGTGTTACTGGATAATATGGGACCAGACCTTCTGAAAGAGGCGGTGGCTATGATTGATGGGCGTCTTGTAACTGAAGCGTCTGGTGGAGTTACGCTTAACACCGTAAAAGCCATTGCTGAAACAGGGGTAGATCTTATCTCTGTTGGGGCTCTAACACATTCAGCATCTGTACTTGATATAGGCCTTGATTTTGCTACTACAAATACTTAGGTCCATAGTATAAGTTTTTCATTCTGTATTCATCTGAAAAAACTTATACACTACTCAGTGTAAATTTATTTGTAAGGCGGTGTAATGCTAACTGAGATGGACCTTGCAACAATTGTATTGATATGGGGTGTGACGGCAATAAGCGGAGCACTTTTTGGAGCTATAATTGCAGCTATGAAAAACAGGAGTGCGGATAACTGGGGCTTTTCCTGCTTTATATTTCCGCCAGCACTTCTGATATTATTACTTTTACCAAAAGGGACCTATAATCAAAGGCGGAAAAAGATTTCCCAAAATGACCTTGATGAAGATATCAAGGATGAGTGGTTTTAAAAGAAAAAGGCACGCAATCTACTAAATTGCGCGCCCAATTTTTCCAATACCCAATGACTTAATATTAAGTCTGGGTATTACCGCGTCTGCGATAAGCAGCTCTTCTACGTTTTCTGTAACGTTTTTTATGTAGAAACTTACCACGGTAGAAGATGTGCAAACCGATCTTTTTGCGTCGCCACATACCGTGTCTCCATTTTGGACTTACGTATGTCGCGTGGTAATGGCTTGCATTGCCGATCTCTTTTAACCAGGCTTTGCCATTCATTACCTTTCTGGCAATTCTCTTAGCCATTCGCCATTTGCGCCAGCTTCTCGGTTTATCAGAGAGGCCATCACATGTGAATGAGAACTGGCAACCGGTTTTTCTGTGAGAGCCCTGCCATACAACCTTACAGACTGTATTTGGGTAGAATCTCTCTTTCACCCGGTTTATGATTACCTGAGCAACTGCTACCTGTCCCTTTTTAGGTTCCCCACGTGCTTCGAAATAAATCCCGATTGCAAGGCAATGCTGCTCTTTTTTACGGTCGTTGTACGATAGTTTTGAACCGTAATAGTGCTTTGTGCGTTCAAGAAACTCATCTTTACGGACAGGAATTGGCAGGTCTTCAGATTTTACCCAGTTTTTCCTCCGCTTTGTTGGCAAAGCGGTTATAACTTTAACATTGGGGCTTATCTCCGATATTGGTGCATTACCAAACTGATAAACCCTGTCATTAGTTAAAGGGCTATAATTTATTAACTGGAGTGCAGAAGACTTTGCGTCCTTACCTTTCCACATGGGAATTTCGGGAAAACGCCGAATTAATCCAGCTTCCTGCTGAAGAAGGGATGGTTTTGCTAACGCATCCTGTTTCTTTTTGCGATTTACCTGGTGATTCGAAATTTTAATTTCGTCTGTTAAACCTGCAACCTTAATTCCTTCACTTGCCAGAACCGGGGGAAGTTCTGCTTTCAGTGATATCAGGGATCTTAGTTCTCTTGATTTTCTCCCTGCTTCCAGAATCTGATCTGCGTAAGATTGTGCTTTGCTTTGATAAGCACTGCCATATGGATGAAACCACGCCTGGAAAGCCTCACTGTTACCAACCACAGCGCCCGAAACGAACATGGGGGTCAGGATAAATCCAAGCAAAAACCATCTGAATGGGCTTTGTAAAAGGTCATTTATTTTTTTCATAACTGTACACAACATTTTTACTTTAAACCACATTAGGCTAATTTAATAACCCACTAACAAAATGGGTTAA
Source organism: Methyloligellaceae bacterium (assembly GCA_050633205.1). Lineage (GTDB taxonomy): Bacteria > Pseudomonadota > Alphaproteobacteria > Rhizobiales > CBDHHC01 > CBDHHC01. Next base: position 61,478 of record JBOEGA010000009.1, read on the forward strand.
CGCCTTCCTCCAACGTAAACTGTCTTGTTACGTTGTACATAATGGAGGTCATTGGGCAGGAAAAATGTTTACGATAGGTTAATGCTATGGGGTGGGCGCCCCATATTCGTACAGATTATGGTAAAAAAAGCCCATGGTTGCAGGGCTCTTTTTGATTCATTTATGAGTTTGTGTCCTTTAGACCACTCTCTTTTAATGCTGCCTGGGCAGCAGCAAGACGAGCAATCGGTACACGGAACGGCGAACAGGATACATAATCCAGACCGATTCGGTGGAAGAATTCAACTGATTTTGGATCGCCTCCGTGCTCCCCACAGATACCTTTTTTCAAATTCGGACGAGTTTTCTGTCCTCTTTCACAGGCCATCTTTACCAGTTCACCCACCCCATCCTGATCAATTGATATGAACGGGTCTACAGGCAGGAAGCCATGCTCGACATACTCCCCTAGAAAACGGCTGGCATCATCCCTGCTTATACCAAGGCAGGTCTGAGTTAAATCATTTGTGCCGAACGAAAAGAACTCAGCTGATCTGGCAATATCATCCGCCCGCAAGCAGGCTCGCGGCAGCTCAATCATCGTTCCTACTGTATATTTCACAACTTTACCTGATTGCCGCTTAATATCCTCAGCTACTTTTGCAATACGCTCAGCCAGATAATCAAACTCACCTTTTGTTGCAACCAGTGGGATCATAATTTCAGGCTCTATGTCCTGACCTGTTTTTTCAGTAACAAAACCGGCAGCTTCCAGAATTGCCCGTGCCTGCATTTCAGTAATTTCAGGATGCGATATTGCCAGACGACAACCCCGGTGACCAAGCATGGGGTTGAATTCACGCAACTCATTTATCCGACGCTGCATATCCAGCTCAGAAACACCCAAAGCTGTTGCTACAGATGCAATTTCTTTTGGAGTGTGCGGCAAGAACTCATGAAGTGGAGGATCAAGCAAGCGAATGGTAACAGGCAGACCGCTCATTATTTCAAACATAGCTTCGAAATCACCACGTTGCATAGGCAACAATTTATCCAAAGCACTGCGACGTCCTTCTTCACTCTCGGACAGGATCATTTCTCTTACTGCCAGAATACGCTCTTCATTGAAGAACATATGCTCTGTTCTGCAAAGGCCTATACCTTCTGCTCCAAATTCACGAGCTACTTTGGCATCCTGCGGAGTGTCTGCATTGGTGCGGACTTTCAGGCGGCGCGATTCTTCTGCCCATTGCATGACTTTTGCAAAATCACCAGATAGTTCTGGCTGACGCATTGGTATGGCGCCTTCCATTACATGTCCGGTACCACCATCAATAGTAATGATATCGCCTTTTACAAATTTGTTCCCATCAATAACCATTGACTGGTCGGGGTAGTTGATCTGAATACGACCAGCTCCAGAAACACATGGACGACCCATTCCACGTGCAACTACTGCTGCATGACTGGTCATTCCGCCACGCGTTGTCAGGATGCCTGACGAGGCATGCATCCCATGAATATCTTCCGGGCTGGTTTCTATTCTCACAAGGATTGCTTTCTTGCCTTCATTCCTGACTGCTTCAGCATCATCGGAGTTGAAAACAATCTCGCCAGTCGCTGCTCCCGGTGATGCAGGGAGACCTTTGGTCAAAATTTTACGATAGGCATCCGGGTCCAGTGTAGGGTGCAATAACTGATCGAGAGATTCCGGTTCTATTCTCAGAACCGCTTCACCACGGGTGATCAGACCTTCATCTGCCATATCCACAGCGATTTTAAATGCAGCTTCAGTTGTTCGCTTTCCGGATCTGGTCTGCAGCATCCAGAGCTTTCCATGCTGGATTGTGAATTCTATATCCTGCATATCCCTGTAACGGGCTTCCAGCTTATTACAGATAGACCTGAATTCTGAGAAAGCTTCCGGCATCAACGCTTCCAGTGATGGTTTGTCGTCTTCTGCTTCAACGCGAGCTTCTTCTGTCAGGTTTTGCGGAGTGCGGGTTCCGGCGACAACATCTTCTCCCTGAGCATTCAGAAGGAACTCTCCATATAGGCGGTTCTGACCAGTAGAAGGATTTCGGGTGAAGGCAACACCGGTTGCACTGTCATTACCCATATTTCCGAAAACCATTGCCTGAATGTTTACCGCTGTTCCCCAATGCGAGGGTATATTATGCAGTCTGCGATAAGTATCCGCACGAGTATTTTCCCATGAACCGAATACTGCATTGATTGCGCCCCAAAGCTGCTCATCAAGATCCTGCGGGAATTCCTGTCCAAGTTCCGTTTTCACACACTGTTTATACTGGTCAATAACCTCCAGCCAGTCATCGGCGTTCAATTCAGTGTCATTGTCGAAGTCATTTGAATTTTTATATGTCTGAAGAATGTCTTCAAAAATGTGATGATCTACGCTGAGAACCACGTCTGAGTACATTTGTATAAAGCGGCGGTATGAGTCATATGCAAAACGTTTGTCGCCGGCTTTTTCTGCAAGACCTGCAACTGTTTCATCATTCAAACCAAGGTTAAGCACAGTGTCCATCATGCCCGGCATAGAAACCGGAGCGCCGGAGCGAACGGAAACCAGAAGAGGGTTTTCCTTATTACCAAATGTGGCACCAACAGTTCTGCCGATTTTATCAATTGCTTCTTTTACCTGGGAGACAACAATATCCGGTACTTTTCTATTGTTCTCGTAATAGGCCTTGCAAACATCAGTTGTAATTGTAAAGCCGGGTGGCACAGGCAAGCCAAGGTTTGACATCTCGGCGAGGTTGGCCCCCTTGCCTCCGAGAAGTTCTTTCATTTTAGCTGTGCCATCAGCTACGCCATCACCGAATGAGTATACCCATTTTTTAGATTCGCTATTGTCCAAACTACTGTTCATGATCAAAGCTTTCATATTTTTATACAGCGCAACTCACCGATTGTGGCCGGAGTGCGCAATTAATCTTAGTATTTGTGAGTGGTATGATTGAAACTGGTCCTCAAGGGACCTTAATAAATCGGACTCGTTTGGAAGACGCATTAAGATGGGC
>JBOEGA010000010.1:0-102624 GCA_050633205.1 Methyloligellaceae bacterium
AAATGGATGGCTTTGAAGCAAATGAGGGAATTATTCTTATTGCTGCTACCAACCGTCCTGATGTTCTGGACCCTGCACTATTGCGTCCTGGACGTTTTGACCGCCAGGTAACAGTTCCGCTTCCTGATGTTATGGGCCGTGAGAAAATTTTGAAGGTGCATGTTCGTAAAGTTCCTATTGCTCCGGATATTGATGTTCGTGTTATTGCCCGAGGTACTCCGGGGTTCTCAGGTGCAGATCTGGCGAACCTAGTAAACGAGGCAGCACTGCTTGCTGCGCGGAGATCAAAACGTCTGGTTACAGCCCAGGAATTTGATGATGCACGCGATAAAATCCTGATGGGGCCTGAGCGCCGCTCATGGATGATGAGTGATGATGAGAAAAAGAATACAGCCTATCATGAAGCCGGACACGCTCTGGTGGCATTGAAGATGTCTAACTCTTATCCTATTCACAAAGCGACGATTATTCCTCGCGGACGGGCTCTGGGTATGGTTCAGTTCCTTCCCGAGCGTGACGAGATTTCGAAAAGTATTGGCCAGTGCAAAGCAGATCTTGCAGTTGCTATGGGTGGACGTGTCGCCGAAGAAATTATTATGGGCGGTGACAATGTTACAGCCGGTGCTTCCGGGGATATTCAGCAGGCCACCAATCTGGCGCGTTCAATGGTTACACGCTGGGGTATGTCTGAAAAGCTTGGCCCGCTTGCTTATGGTGATAATGAGGAAGAAGTTTTCCTTGGGCACTCTGTAGCTAAGACCAAGAACCTTTCTGACGATACTCAAAAAGAGGTTGATGCAGAAGTCCGGAGATTTGTGGAAGATGGCCACCGGATGGCTAACAAGATCCTGACAGAGGGTATTGATGACCTTCATGCAATTGCCCAGGCTCTTCTTGAGTTTGAAACTCTTACTGGTCAGGAACTGAAAGACCTGCTTAATGGTAAACAGCCTGAGAGAAGCTTTGATGATGATACTTCATCTGACGGCGGTTCAGGTTCTGCCGTTCCTACTTCAGGTAAAGTGAAAAAAGGTCCTGGTAAAGAGCCTAATGGCGACATGGAGCCTCAGCCTACCTAAGGCAAAGATTTAATTAGAAAAAGCCCCGCCTTTGCGGGGCTTTTTTTATGCTGCTATTGAAGTTCCAATTTTTTGTAGGGCAAGCTTAAGAGCATTGAAGATTTCAGGGTCCAGAGCAACTTCAAGGTCAGATTCCATGATATCCAGCACTTTGGGAACCGACATAGCTTTCCGGTATGGGCGGTCTGCAGTAAGGGCATCAAAAATATCAGCGACGGTAACTATTCTTGTTTCAAAGGTTATCTCGTCTCCCTTTAATCCATCCGGATACCCTTTTCCATCTAGGCGCTCATGATGTCCGCGAACTATTGGGAGAATATCATTAAAAACAGGGACTGTTGAAAGGATGTCATAGGAGTAGACAGGATGCATTTTAATGGCAGCCCATTCTTCATCATCGGGCTTGCCATTCTTATCAAGAATTGCATTACTGACCCCCAGCTTGCCCATATCGTGAAGCAGTGCCCCACGTTTGAGCCAACGCCTGTGATCATCATCGAAGCCCAGCTGCTCTGCAATTAAATCCGTATAAAGAGCTACCCGTTCACTGTGACCACTTGTAAAAGGGCTTTTGGCATCAATGACCTTGGCAAAGGCAATGGATATATCGTCCAGATAGTCCTCATCTGCACTCAGATCGACCTGACCTGGCTCCATTTCAGCTATAGCTGTCTGAATATCGGGGGATGCCAGCATATCCCATAAGCTGCTTTTTTCTGCTGCACGCTCAAATATGGCTACCAGTTCAGGGCTAAACCATGTACCGGAACGCTTCCGGACCTCACTGATAGCAATGTCCTTTCCGTTATCAAAATGGAATACGTCAATAACCTGAGCCATCAGGGCAATCTGGGATATTACGGGGATCTGATTTCCTGACAGGCCATCAGGTAGCCCTCTTCCATCCCAATGTTCATCGAGATTTTTGATGCCTTCGGCTACCTGCTCTGAAAATCTCAGTTTTCTGGCTATATCGGCTCCCTGGTTACAGCGGGTTTCCATAAGTTCACGGGAAAACTCTCCTCCATTACGAATAACAGATATGAGAGCACGGAAACGTTCGGCAAGGCCTGCATGCAGGCCAGTATGATTGAGAATGAATTTAAAAGCCTGGGGTAAGCTGTTTCCCATCTGCTTGAAGTCGTGCTTGAAGCTCAGGTCATCAGTGAGGTAAAGGGAGCAAATCCGGGCTGCATTGCTGCTGCAGCCCAGATCTTTCATCAGGATAGCGTAATAGAGATCAGACAGTTCATGGCCATTCAGGCCATATTCGATACCAATATTTGTACCGATCCAGCAGCTTCGGACACAATGTCCCGAAGGCTGACCTTCTGTTAAATCCAACGCTCTACTTAGTGCGCCTAATAATTCTGCAACTCTAAACTTTTGCACTTTCGATATATCCATTCCTGAATTCTAGGAAAATTACGAGATATCATAAGTGATTGAATTTAAGTTTCGGTTAGTTGCCTACCGTTTTTTTTTCCAAAAACCCTTTCATCCGAAGTCGAACAGCAACTGGTTCTTCCTCTTTCTTTTGGTTGGATGCAGAGCTGTATCGGCTGCAAGGTCCTCAATACGGTCAAATGGAACCTGCTCGGCTTTCACAAGTGAACGATCGGCCTTGATAGACTTGATCGCTCCCTCCTGAAGCAAGTGGAACTCACCGACTTTCTGGTTTGGCAGTGCTGAAACCGGATCAATACCTGTTTCACTGGCAAAGGCTGCTTTAAGTTTTCTCAAAGCTGTATCCTCACGGACCTTACCAATAAACCAGGATGTAATCTGATCACGAGACTTGTAGTCAAGATCACCCGGACTTTGCGTTGCAAGCATCAGGCCGATACCAGCAGAACGGGCACGTTTCAGAAGGCTTTCCAGAGGTTCTTTTGTAGCAGGTTTTGAGTTGGCCGGAATGTAGAGATCCGCCTCGTCAAACATAATAACTGCCTGAAGCTCATCGTTCGGGTTTCTCTGGCAGAAGCGCAGTGCTTCGGACAGGAACTGAGAGACCCAGAACAGGATATTTTCATTGTCGCCGAGGAAGCCGGTATAGATTACTGACAGACGGGTTTTTCCTGTCTGGGAATATTGATCCAGACCAAGAAGTGAATCCATAGTCAGTGGCTCTCCACCACCTTCAAACAGAGCCCAGTTACGGTGACGCAGAGAATCCAGTTGTGCAACCAGATCCCGGCGCAATTTACCGGAGGGGTCCATACGATAAGTTTCGTCTACAACTTCACTGTGATCGTCTTCGAGAAGACCTATCAAATCTGCCAGTGTTACTTCTCTTGCACTGATAGCTCCAAGAAGCCTCAGGGCTACGGTCAGAATACCTCCCTGACGCTGGTGTGTCGCAGAGTTACCAAGGTGAAGCATATCGCTCAGAGCGGCTGCAGATACGTTTGCAAGCTGCTGCTGTTCATGTGCCGGCAGATCGGCGATACCATTTGGCATAAGTGTTATGGAGATCGGACGACCCGAGATACGGCCTGGTGTGTAGACTGCTACATCAAGCTTTTCTCTCAGTTCATTTCTGATCTGTATACGTTCTTCACTCAGGCCGGCATCTTCCATCCAGACTTCAGGGTTTGCATAGCTGCAAAGATCACCTTTACGGTCAATCAGGATCACCGGTAATTCACGCTCCAGCAACTGCTCGATTATGTTCAGGGCAAGAGTTGTTTTACCACTACCTGAACCACCGAGTACTGCAGCGTGACGTTTCAGAATGTTTACCGGGAAAATAACCTGGTCATCCATCATTGGCAGAACAGAACCAACATTAAGCTGGTGAGGGCCAACAACGACAGGCTCTTTTGGAGCCTCGAGTGTCATCTCAGGTGGTGTTGCAGGCTCAGATGTTCCCATAACGGATTCACTGAATTCGTCTGTCAGTTCGCCAAACGTAATCGTGCTATCCCCTGCTGCCGGATCCTGTGCTGACTGAGCCGGCGGTATCTCCTGTCCAGTTCCTGCAAAGTCTATGCGGTGAACATTATCAGCATCCATTGCTGATGCCGGCGTAGTGGCCGGATTGACAGGAGCTTCCTGATGAACCGGAGGCATTGCCGGTGCAGAAGTCTGCCCTGCTTCGTTTGCCACTGGTTGCTGAGGTACCTGCCCAAGTTTTTCCTGCAGAATAGGATGCTGAAGAGAAGATACAGCAGGCATTGCTTTCGCCCGTGTTGCATCTCTCAAATCAAGACGCAGCAGGTGCCTGATCGAAGGCAGGTCCTGAATGATCCGTGCGGCCTTCATCCACTCGCCAAAACCTGGCAGTGTTTTAAAGTTATCACGGAATTCCTGCAGCGTTATCATGCGTTCCCATTCGTAAATCGGGATCACAAATGAACGGCCACCACTTTGCCTGTAACGACGCAACATCTGACTTGTGACACTGCGGGGGTTTGGCGGGAAATCACTTGCACGCAGGATGATGGAATCTCTACCACCTGCTGACTGGATAACTTTTTCCATCTGCCTTTTCAGACCGCCGCCCTGACTGCCCTTATTACAAATGAACAGTCGGTTTTCTGCTGTTGGAATATCAGAATATTCCAATGTCAGGTCTATTGCTGACAATCCTTCGATCCATGAAGGTTCAACGGAGATACGGATATCTTCCATGCCTTCTTCACGGCTAAGCAAGATTGCAGATGTAAGAATACTTACAAGCTCATCCTCATCTGATGGAATTTCAGCTTCGAATGTTGATGTAAAGCGTTCCCAGTTCTGCTGGATTTCGTGGATACCGTTGCTGCCCTGAACCTGTTGAGGCTGAGCAGTATCGTCTCCAGCGATATTCTCGCCTGTGGGAGAAAGATAAGCGGCCAGCTCTTCACTGGCATTTTCCATTCCACACAATTCTCTTCTGCGTAACTCTGCAGCTTCCAGAAGACGGCGTGTTGACAGTCCCGCCATTTCATGGACGAAACTTTCCCCAAAGAATTCACTGACATCCATGTCAGCAGGTTCTTCTTCTGTTGCAGAAATTACGTGCTTCAGGCGACGCTGAAGGATCAGTCTGGCTTCCTGCTCTGTGCGGGATTCACGCAGTACAACGGGGCCGGCTTTTTCAATCCGGTCAACGAAAGACTGCGGCAGATATTCCCGCATCTGGAAGTAAAAGTCATCCAGACATGAAATCAGGATAATTCCCGATGGAACCCTGTTTGCGATCTGGATCAGATCACGTATTGCCTTCTGGAAGCGTTCTTCCGCATCATCAAAGAAGCGCAAGTCCTCTACCTGGTCAATACAGAATACCATTGCAGCCTGCTCAGTCGTCCACATAAGACGGCCAAGAGACTCGATGATTTCAAATGCACGGTCTTCCCCGTCATTAGGGTCAAGAGCGGCGACAGATTCGCTACTCAATTCATTAAGCTGACGGCCGTACAGGTACTGCCTGATACGCTGATCAATTTTTGGATCATTACGTTGTAAGTACAACAATGCGCGAATGATATTGATATCGAGGTCCTGATCACAGAATTTGGGGGATGAGACGATACCGTCTGCTAATTCCATGATAAGACGTGCGAGATCTTTATGACTGAAGTCTGTTTCACGCAGTTTTTCCAGATCGTCAATCGAAAGCATTTCTGCATCCGAAACTAATGAGTTTGTCAGTCTTAGCAGACTGTTTTCAGAGCGCTTAATCGGACTGTATGGTTTTTCCAACGAGTTGATTAAACGGCGCAGATAATAGTCCGCGTAGTTTTTGACATCCGGTGTCATTTGAGCGTAACCGAAATAGCCCTTGTCAGCACAATGAGAATAAGATCTCAAGGCGCGAATAAGGTGCGTCTTTCCAGCGCCGGACTGGCCCTGAAACATCAGTATACGCGACTGAATCTGGTTATTGCCTTCAGTTATGGCAAAGAGTAGATCCAGATATTTTTTTCGTGCAGTTCTATGGACTTGCTCGACATCGAAGTAGTCGGCTTTCCATACGTCGTCTTCCCAGGTGATGTTATGATCAAAGACCCAGGAAGCCTGCTCCGAACCTAGTAGTTTCTGAACTCGGTCCATGCTTACCCTCTAATCTTCGACACGGATAAAATGCCATTCAGTGTTCTTATAACGCGTCACTGAATCCTGAATATCCGCCATATTTGCTTTATCTCGCAGATCTGCGATTGCGAGTGTGATGTGGCCAGCGCGGTGTGCATCGGTCAGCATTGACTTAAAAGCCTCCTCGTCAATTGCTAACTCCGGTTTTTCGGTCTTTATACTGTGCCATACATGAGATATGTAAGCACGTTTATTTCCAGACCAACCTTTTGCGCTGGTTTTGGCTAGCTTTTGCACGATTCCTGCAAAGCCTGCCAGATCTAAAGGTTCATTTCTCTCTATAGATTCATTTTTTTTCAGATGATCATTCATGCTAAATTCAGCCACCTTCTGAAGCGCCTCATCTTCAGTATGGGTTACAAGTTTGCGAAGCAGCGCCAAACGTAACGAGTTTGGGTCTGACTGAACTGCTCCAACGGCCTCCGCAGCCAGCAAAGTCATTAGCCGGCCAGATGATTCTATGTCTCTCGGACGATGCAGATTTCTGCTTGCAAGAAATAGTGCAAGCTTTTCAGGAACACGGGAACTTCCGGAATACCCCTGATATTTGGGAGTATCGAAAGCTTTACCGATCGTATGGATTGCAAGAGCGTTTCTTACCTGAGAGATACCAGGTACTTCTGCTTTTATTGGCAGATCAAAGTAGTTTTTTACAATTGCAGCCCGCAAGCCTTCTGCGACTTTTAAAGAACGGAGAGTTCTTACCGTACGAGATTTTATTCCAAGTGATTTTGCGACAAGAAAAAGAGATTTCAGGTCTTTCCAGTCTTTCGTTGGCAGTTTTGAAGCTCCTAAAAAGTTCAGGGCTCTCTTACTACCTTCAGATGTGGCGACATAACGTTCCCTGGAAATTAAGTGGATGGACTTTTCTCCAATCAACTGTTCTAGAATTTCTGTCAGTGTGCGCCGCCATTCACCCTGGCTGAGGCGATGAGATACAAATAGCTGAAGATCGTTTTTCAGTTCTGCTGTTGTGCAGCCTGCTTCTCCGGTACATAGAATACGCAATACGGCAATCTGAGCAAGGCCTGATCGATCAAGCATTCCCGCAACCATTGCTTGCCTCCTCCTCCCAGCTAATCATAGATCCGCAATACCGTGTCTGCCTACACTTTCGTTACAGTTATACACCAAACAAAAACGGATATTTTAATCAGCCAAGTGTCCTTTAATGACATGCTTGTTATACGAGTTGGAAGATTGCACCTATTCCGACATATCAGCAATTTCCTAATCGCTTATTAATAAGCTGTACAACCCAAGGTTATTTTCATGAATATGAGTCGCCCAGTGATTCGTTAATAACAAGTTTAAAGGCTAATGATGATGCAATGCTAGTGCGGTTTGAGAGAAGCGCAGATGTTTATTGTGATTAAATGGATTTTTCCAGAACTTTTAAAAGGCTGGAATCGTTTTTTATTTTGAAAAGCAAGTTTCTGTGCGAAAGAGTGCCCAGGTCATGCGAAAGGGTACAGGCCCGCGCAGGCTATTTCCTGCAGCGGCATCTTATACCCTTTTGCCAGACTATCTATATTAATGAGGAAGAAACTTTTTTACTACTGCCGGAGGGTATGCCACCTTATCTTCTTCAGCTTCCATAGCGACCTCAATCGCCTTTTGCCGCATTACTCGCAGCTGTTCGGACACGTAAGACAGATATTGAGCATACTGCTCTGTGATATGATCTCTGGATAGTTCCTCTCCAATCTGATCCAGCAAACAGATAAGCTCCGGTACCGTGAATTGCTCAGACTGGGGTTTAAGCCTTATTTCCTTATTGTAATCTGGAAACATTGTTATTGCCTCTTTAAGTTACGCATTACTAGTGACAGAGGAGACCGATGCACATCGACCATACTTATTTATATCATAAGCTGTATGGCCATACATCACTTTTAATATCCTTTTTTGCCTGCATCGATATTAAAAGCAATGGTTTCCTCTTTTATCCGCATATGAGTAAGACGTTATCAATAAGTTTGCTATTTGAAAACTGTGGTATCTAATAGGTTGACTAAAAAAACACTTAACTTTCAATCAACCTTCATAGACTTCCCAACAAGACCAAGCATACAAGCCCTTGCTACAGCCTGTGTCCGGTTCTGCACGCCCAGCTTGTGGATAGCATTGGAAATATGAAACTGAACAGTCTGCTCGGCTCTATCCAGCGACTGAGCAATGCTTCGTGTGGTTTCGTGATGCAGACATAATTCAAGACATTCAAGCTCTCTTGGCGTCAGGATTTCCTGCAGCAGGTTATCGTCCTTGACCTTCTCTCCACCATCAAGTTTATGAAGAGCCAACCAGAACTGCATGCATTTTGCATTTATTATGGGAAGATCTTCACTTGATATTTTTTCAGGATGATCACCAGACAGACATACCATAGCCTGCTCACCTTCCAGTGAAGGCAGCGGGATAGTCAACCCGGAAACAGCTCCAACCTTTTCAAATTCTGCCATCATATGGTATTGCTCAGGTGTGAGTGCACCCTGACGTTCCATATCCAGCCAGAAAAATGGATGAGATGAATATCTTGTATATTCGAATATCGGGTTTATCTGCTCATTCTTATTGCCCAGATAGCAATTTGCCAGGCCTTCTTCCAGCTGTGCGACAGGCATTGCTGCAAGCCGCCCTGCTTTTGTGCGAAACAGAACCACGTTTGTATAACCGTGGCTTTCCATGCTTCTTATAAATATCCGGACCAGCGAAGAGAAAGAATGAACGCATCCCGTACTTTGTGCAAATTCCTCAAAACTTTCTGTAGACATATCGTACCCTTGTACTGAAATGACCTAGATCGTGACTCATGACTCAACGCCAGAAACTGCCTTAAATCCATTATTGCAAAATCTGCCTGATATAACTTATCGGCAAATTATTCTGTTGCAGCGGAATGAAGTTTTATCACCGCACTGCCAACCTCTCAGAAACATGCAAACCAAGACCCGTTAAATCGTTGCCAAATCTTATTGTTAATAATTTGTTCGTGCTAATAGCATACACTCATAAAGTGTAATTTACACGCGCTAATTACCGAAATGGTGATGCAACGATTATATATGGTTATATTGAAACAGAAAGTGCTGCACTGCACCAAATAGTAGAATATCGCTTTGCTGTTACATGGAAAACCGCACTTCCATTTCACTGAAGCACTTTTACTTAACTTTTTTTTATTGTTTCAGACCTAGACAATCAATTTTACTAAATAGTCACAGAAGTACATGTTATGAGTATGCGTTATATTTTATCATCCGGTTTCTTTGCATTATTAATACTTAACGGTTGTGGTGGGTCCAGCTCTCAGGTTGGTTTTTCATACGGCCCGGATGGTGCAGATAAAAACCTCAAGACCTCGACAATCTATAGTGATTCCGGGAGGAGAACATTTTCTTCTACCCAGCAGAGCACTCGCCTTGCTTCTCTGGATCACAATGTAAAAGTCAGTAAAAAAGTCGCTCCCCTAAATTCTATCGGCCCTATTTTAAATAAACTCTCGGCACGTAATGCTATTAATTCTTACAGGTCATCAAAAGGGCTTCGCCCCCTTAAGTTGAATCGAAAACTCGATAATGCTGCCTATCTGCATTCAATTGACATGTCCAGCAAGGACAAGGTTTTTCACGTAAGCACAGATGGCAGTGATCCCTGGGACCGGGTCGTCGCCCGAGGCTATACCCCTGAAATGGCAACAGAAAACATTGGTGCAGGCCAGAGTGATTTTAAATCCCTGCTAAAGTTATGGCAGGCAAGTGAGCAGCATAATATCAACCTGATACTTCCTGATGCAACTGACATGGGTATCGCTCTTGTTCATGATAAAAAAACCAAACTCAAAACCTTCTGGACACTCATTATCGCAAAAAGAAAAAAATGAAATATCGCCACCACCTGATCCAAAACGTCGCATTTATCCACTGAATAAGCTGTGGATAAACCTGTTGACAGCCTTGATAAGAACAATTGAGCTTCCAAATTATTTCAATATTCGCCCTGCGCTATTCATAAAGTTTTCAGGATAGGAAGGTATGAGACACTATATGTTCTGGAAACTTCCCCCTGTCCGTGCGAAACAAGTTTCAATTTTTTGATGACCAATTACAGATAGAGCCGCTTATCTTATGACAAAACCATTGCAGCCTGAAGCCTTTTTGCCTGACAGTCACCACACCCCCGAAGGACACCCCCGGGTTCTTTCCGGTAAAACAGGTATCCTTCTCGTCAATCTGGGAACCCCTGATGCAACAGATTACTGGTCCATGAGGCGATATCTAAAAGAGTTTCTGTCTGATGAGAGGGTTATCGAGACCAACAGAACGCTTTGGTGGTTCATTCTCAATTTCATTATTCTAACAAAGCGCCCTTCTTCATCGGGAGAGGCCTACAAAAAAATATGGAATAACGAACTGGATGAATCTCCATTAAGGACAATTACCCGTTCGCAATCCAATAAAATTGCTGATGCCCTGAGTGGCCATCCGGAAATTATTGTTGACTGGGCGATGCGCTATGGCAATCCGCCGATAAAAAACAAACTTGAGCAACTCAAGGACAGGGGATGTGACAGAATACTTATATTCCCATTATATCCGCAATATTGTGCAGCAACGACAGCCACAGTTTATGATAAAGCTTTCGACGCCCTGAAAACGATGAGATGGCAACCGACTATTCGCGGTGTCCATTCCTATCATGATGATCAGGGCTATATATCAGCGCTTGCAACGACATTACAGGACTCTCTGGCAAAGCTTGATTTTGAACCGGAAGTTATTCTGGCGTCCTTTCATGGAATTCCAAAAGAGTATTTTGAAAAGGGTGACCCATACAGCTGCTATTGTGAAAAAACAGTTCGCCTTCTCAGAGAGGCAACAGGACTTGGTGAAGATAAGCTCCGTCTTACATTTCAATCCAGATTTGGCAAGGCAGAGTGGATACAGCCCTATACCGATAAAACTGTCGAGGCACTCGCCAAGGACGGAGTTAAAAATCTTGCAATCATAACACCTGGATTTGCAGCGGACTGCGTTGAAACCCTTGAAGAAATTGCCATGGAAAATGGAGATATCTTTAAAGATAACGGCGGTGAGAATTTTGCTGCAATACCATGCTTAAATGACTCAGATGCGGGAATAAAAGCGCTGGTCAATATTATCAAAAGAGAACTTGGCGGGTGGATTTAAGACCCTGCCAGGACAGATTACCATGAGACCCTCAGGAGGAACCAATAATTATGACGGATACCGGGCGCATTGAGACTTCCCACATATTTACTCCATCTGCTGAACGCGCTTCGGAAAGACAACGACTCTTTGATATTATTTGTCAAAAGTCCCTGATTTCCGGAGAACCTATTACGCTTACGTCTGGTCGGATCTCTGATTATTACTTTAATACCAAGCCAACAATGATGGATGCAGAAGGCTCTTATCTTATAGCCAGTCTTATGCTTGATATCATTAAAAGCACTCCTGCAACTCTGGCCGGAGGCCTGGAAATGGGCGCTGTTCCAATTGCAGCTTCGATTTCCGCAGTCAGCCATGCACAAAAACGGCCCGTTGATGCCTTCTTCATCAGAAAGCAGGCCAAGGAACATGGAACAAAAAGCCTTATAGAAGGGCTGCCACGCAATCAGGACATGAGCGGCAAGGATGTTGTTGTTGTTGAAGATGTAACAACAACAGGAGGTTCGTCCATCCGGGCTGCTCAAGCACTTCAGGAGAACGGCGCTACCGTGCATACTGTCATTACTATTATTGACCGTCAGGAAGGTGCAGCCGAAGCCTTTAAAGATGCCGGTCTGAATTTCACAGCACTCTTTGGTGGCATTGAGTTTCGTGAGACCAAATAAATAAATTAGCTGATCACAAGGTGCCTAAAGGATACTTCAGCCTCATTAAATAGATATGTACTGCCCTCAAATCTGTATCTTTGATGCACATATGTGTGGTATTTATAACATATCTATTGAAATGAGGTTGTTCAGGCGCGTTGATAACAACTATATTTTCCAACACAAGTCCACATGTGAGCAATTTACAACTCAAATAATACCCAATCAGGGAATTTTTATTTTTACCCTATGTGTGGCAGTAAATTCATTGCAGTATGGTTAATATCGTGTTCAAGTCTCTCCAGTTGAGATATGAAATGCATCGGAAGGGTACTGACACAGCATAAAGTTGTTCGTTAGATTCCGGGTGTTGCTGACTTTTAAAGGACGGACAATCAGGTGGGCCAAGTATGACAGATGCTCCATTAACTTACGCGTTGCTCGTCATGAATATCATAGTCAGTGGCTATGCTTTTTACATGGACAGAGGCCTGATTGAACGCTATTCGCTTCATGTCGGAGCAGTGCTGCGTAATAAGGAATATTACCGCCTGATCACAAGCGGGTTCCTTCATGGTCATCCCTTTCATCTTCTCTTTAATATACTTACGCTCTATTATTTTGGATCCAATATTGAAGCTGCCATCGGCTCTTCTGGCTTTGGCATTGTCTATCTGGGATCACTGATAATATCCGGAGCGGTCGCTGTTTATATCAAGCGATATAACTGGAATTATTCTGCTATTGGCGCATCAGGAGCTATTACGGGAATTGTATTTTCGTTCTGCCTCTTCTGGCCAACTGCAAAACTTTATCTTCTCTTTATTCCTGTCGGAATCCCCGCAATCATTTTTGCAGCGATTTATACTGCCTATTCAATGTATGCCATGAATGACAGACAGACAGGAGGAGGGATAGCTCATGAGGCACATCCTGGGGGGAGCGCCTGGTGGCGTTATCCTTACGATTTACCTTCAACCGCAAGCCGGGTTAAGTTTCCTGGGAAAACCCAGCTTGTAACGCAATAAAACAGAACAGAATGAGTGTACGCATTAAATTCTGCCACAACGACGCCTGATAACACCATAGGTCAATAACAGTAACAAAGAGACGTAGGGATATAAAATGAAAAAATTTGTTGTTGCATCGGTACTTGCCGTTTTTGCTTTTACCCCAGCATTTGCTGATGATGATGCTATTAAAGCCGAGCTTGCTCTTGGCTGCTCAGAAAAAGAAGTTGCCAAAACAGTAGCAGCCGAGATGTCCAAATATGTCAACATGTTTACGAATAAGGATAAAGTTCAATTTACGGAAGATTGCGAAGTCTTTATCAAAGGTGATTCTGTGATCGTAACCGAACGCCCGGAAGACGGCCTCTTTGTGAAAGCCCAAAGACCGGCACAGATCAAGTCTTTCTGGATACCTGCATCTGCACTTATCGCAGAAGAAAAACCGGCAGAGCCTACAGAAGAGAAAAAAGAAGAGAAGCCTGCTGAAAAGAAATAATAAAAAAGAAGCCGCATAAAAAATCGGCCACACAATAATAATAAAAATACTAAGTCAAAAATAATTAAAGAGCGCACTCCAAAAAGGAATGCGCTCTTTTTTCATTTGATCTGCTTATTCAGATTATGCTGCAACGTCTTTGGAACGAGGCGCTGAATCAAGAACTTTATTATCTACGTAAGTTTCAAATTTTTCGAAGTTCTTTCTGAACATACGTACCAGCTCTTCAGCCTGAGAATCGTAATCTTCAGGGTTAGCCCAGGTATCACGCGGTGTCAGGATTTTGCTTTCAACGCCTTCTACAGCTGTTGGCACTTCAAATCCAAATACGCTGTCTGTTCTTGTCTCAACATTTTTGAGGGAACCATCAAGGGCAGCGTTTACGAGAGCTCTTGTTGCTTTAAGTGAAATACGGTGACCAACGCCATAAATGCCTGCTGTCCAGCCAGTATTTACCAACCAGCAGTCAACTCCGTGATCTGCGATCAACTGACGAAGCAGGTTGCCATATACGCTCGGGTGCAATGGCATGAATGGAGCGCCAAAGCATGTTGAGAATGTTGCTTCCACACCGCTGACGCCTTTTTCAGTACCGGCGACTTTTGCTGTGTAACCAGACAGGAAGTGGTACATAGCCTGACTTGGTGTCAGTTTGGAGATAGGAGGCAATACACCAAATGCATCAGCAGTCAGCATAATGATATTTTTTGGATGACCGGATGTGCTTGTTTCGCTGGCATTTGGAATGAAATGCAACGGGTAAGCAGAACGTGTATTTTCAGTCAGCGAACCATCTTCGAAATCCGGATCTCTTGTATCTTTATCAAGGATCACATTCTCAAGGATTGCACCGAAGCGATTGCTCGCCGCGTATATTTCAGGTTCCTGCTCTTCTGAAAGGCGAATTGTTTTTGCGTAACAGCCACCTTCAAAGTTATAGATGCCCTCTGAAGACCAGCCATGCTCATCGTCGCCCAACAGCACACGTTTAGCATCAGCCGAGAGTGTTGTTTTACCAGTCCCTGAAAGGCCAAAGAAAACAGCCGGATCACCATTGTCTCCAACATTTGCGGAGCAGTGCATCGGCATTACATTTTCTTGAGGGAGGTAGTAGTTCAGGTAAGAGAAGACAGATTTTTTAGTTTCGCCAGCGTATGATGTGCCACCTATCAGAACCAGCTTTCTTGTGTAGTCACAAGCTATTACTGTTTCTGTGCGAACACCGTGGCGTTCAGGATTGGCTTTAAAACTTGGCAGATTAACAATAGTAAATTCAGGTAGGAAACCCTGCAGCTCAGACAATTCGGGTCGGCGCAAAAGGTTACGGATAAAAATTGCGTGCCATGCATATTCAACGACAATACGGCAATGCAGCTTCAGCTTAGGATCTGCTCCGGCGTGAAGGTCCTGCACATACAGGGATTTATCTTCCGTATGGGCGATAAAGTCTTCAAGCAGATTATCAAAATGTTCCGGAGATAATGGTTTTGTATTATCCCACCAAACGCGATCTTCAGTATTCGCGTCCCGGACAACAAATTTGTCCTGTGCGGATCGTCCAGTGTGCAGTCCAGTCTGTACAACAAAAGCACCTGAAGACGAAACTTGCCCTTCGCCATTCTCAATTGCCTGCTCATACAGTTCTGCAGCGTTATTGTTTCTATGTAA
Organism: Methyloligellaceae bacterium; assembly: GCA_050633205.1. Classification (GTDB taxonomy): domain Bacteria; phylum Pseudomonadota; class Alphaproteobacteria; order Rhizobiales; family CBDHHC01; genus CBDHHC01. The sequence goes on from JBOEGA010000010.1 coordinate 15,175, forward strand.
AAGCTTAGTTTTGTCTAACGGAAACTGGAATGCCGTTGTTTCACGTTCCTCACCTGTTGAACTGTGCAATTGTCAAACTCCGATTCTATGTATATGTACTAAAAAGGGCCGGTTTTAGAACCTGCAACACTCCTTATGCTATCTTAATACCATATAAAAGCATATGAGCAGGTTTTGTGGATAAAAGTTAATTTTGTCTATTTTGCCAGCGCAAGCACAAATTCCGCCTGCAAAATATAATTCTGCTTATCCCTCGAACTGAAATGTCAGGGCACATGTTATGACCACCTCAAGTTCAATTGACAATGCGGCGTTATGACGAAAGATAACGTCAAATACAAGCCCAATTTTATATTTGCTTCAAAAATAAAGACTTACGAAGAATACATAATGTCGCATACAAATAATTTCTGAGCATATATTCAGGGTTGTATAATAGCAATTTTGCTTACGGTTAATTGTATACTCGTAGCAAATCTCCTTATAATAATTTTGTACCAAAGAGTACCCAGAATCATTTTCATTTAGTTTACATGACTGGATAAAGATTTACAAAGTACGTGATTTTTCAAAAATATCACTTGGAAGTTGAGAAATAACAACATAATATTGACTATGCCATAATTATCCCATTTTGAGGCCATAAATCGCGACATTCAATGAATCTAAGTCGCAGAGGCGAAAAAAAGAAATGCCAACTATAGCTCTTGTTGATGATGATCGTAATATTCTGACTTCCTTGCGTATGGTTCTGGAAGCGGAGGGATACAAGATTAACACTTATAATGACGGCGTATCCGCATTGGACGGACTCGCTGCAGACCCTCCTGATATGGCGATTTTTGATATTAAAATGCCCAGAATGGACGGAATGGAACTGCTCAGGCGCGTACGTCAGGTCAGTGAATTGCCGGTTATCTTCCTTACATCCAAGGATGAGGAAATTGACCAGCTTTTCGGACTGAAGATGGGTGCGGATGATTATATTGCCAAACCTTTCTCTCAGAGGCTTGTTGTTGAGCGTGTGAAGGCTATTTTAAGAAGGCTTCACCCGAAAGACGGGATAGCTCCCGGTGAGGCCAGCGCAAAGACACTTGAGCGTGGCAAGCTTCTTATGGATCCGGAGAGGCATACATGCCACTGGGATAACAGGCCCGTCACGTTAACTGTAACCGAGTTTTTGATTTTACAAGCGCTGGCATTGCGTCCAGGAGTTGTAAAAAGCAGAGATGCACTTATGGATGCAGCCTATGATGATCAGGTCTATGTTGATGATCGGACGATTGACAGCCATATAAAACGTCTACGCAAGAAATTTAAAGTGGTCGACAATGACTTTGATGTTATTGAGACGCTTTATGGTGTTGGGTACAGATTTAAAGAAGCGTGACCTTAGGTAATAGCGAATTCAAACCACTGCTTACACAGAATCCAGTGAAGTGGTTACAGAATCTGAAGATACGAAAGCGACTGCGTCACTGGTTGAGTCGCATTACCAATACCTTTGCCCGCTATATAGACAAATTCGGCTTCCACTGGTTTTTTAAATATCTGTGGTTGCGCATTATGCTGCTTAACCTTATCGGCCTTATCGTGATGGTGGCCGGGGTTTATTTTTTCAGTGGTTTTCGCGCAAGCCTGCTCGATATGAAAGTTAAAGACCTGACAAAAGACGGGGAAATTATCGCTGCGGTGATTTCTGCCTCTAATGCCTCAGGTAAACGTAATGACGACAGCTTTGATATCGATACGCTTCTGTTTCTGTATAAGGATGACAAAAACACCAAGAAGCTTGGCAAGCAGTTTGCTGAAGTCAGATTTGATCTAAACCCTCAAAAAATTGAGCCACTGCTACAGGAAACTGTAGAGCTGACCAATACCAGAGCCAGAGTTTATGAACCTGATGGCAGCCTGCTGGTGGACAGTAATATTTTCCTTCCCCGCGGTCAGGTTATCAGGGCGCTTACGCCAAAGCAGGAAACAAACTCTCCCCCGCACAAAGGGGTTCTCAGCGAGTTTATGCAATATCTTATGAAGCTGTTCCGTTATGCCCAACTTCCATTATATGAGGATATCGGAGGAGCTAACGGCAAGGCTTATTCAGAGGTCAAAATTGCACTCACCGGACAAAAGTCGACAATCATCAGAGTGAACAAAGACAGTCAGACGATTGTAAGCGTGGCGACTCCGATCAAGATCGGCAAAAGGGTATCCGGGGTTCTGCTGCTAACGACCAAGGGTGTTGAAATTGATGAAGCTGTGCAAACAGCGAGAAATGTAATTATTACCGTCGCGATTGTTGCCCTGATCGTTTCTCTTACGGTTTCAATATATCTGACAGTTACGATTGCCACGCCGATGAGACATCTCTCAAAAGCAATGAAGAGCATAAAACAGAGCAACAAGAAAATTCACGAGATACCTGACCTCAGCCACCGACCTGATGAAATTGGACAGCTATCAGGAGCCCTCAGGGAAATGACACTGGCACTACATCAAAGGATAGAGGCAATTGAGAGCTTTGCGGCAGATGTATCTCATGAGCTAAAAAACCCTCTGACCTCACTGCAAAGTGCTGTTGAGACTCTTCCGCTTGCAAAACGCACCGAAGACAGGGACCACCTGATTGAAGTTGTACTGAATGATGTCAGCCGCCTAAACCGCCTGATTACTGATATAGCCAGTGCTTCCAGACTTGATGCAGAGCTGGCACGCGCCGACAAAGCCCCAATCAATATGGTTTCAATGCTCAAAAGTATCGCAGAGATCTTTAATGATGTGCATTGCAAGAAAGGGGCGCGGATTACTGTTGAGTTTTCTCCACTTATGGAAGACAGCAATATTTTTATTGTTCAGGGACATGACAGCAGGCTGGCACAGGTCTTCACAAACCTTCTTGATAACGCACTATCATTTACGCCAAGCAATGGCACAGTCTGGATCAGGATCACACGTGTCGATGCTGATATCAGAATTACAGTCGAAGATGAAGGGCCGGGTATTCCCGAGGATAATCTCGACAGAATATTTGCGCGTTTTTACACTGACCGCCCTGGTGAAAATGCCTTCCGTGAAAATTCAGGACTGGGACTTAATATTTCTCAGGAAATTGTCAAAGCGCATAAAGGAAAAATATGGGCCGAGAACCGTTACGGAGACTCTAAGACTGAAGATAACGTAAAACAACGGATTGGCGCCCGGTTTGTTATAACACTCCCTGCGGACCATCCTTTGGGAAGAAGGCAGAAATAGTTTTAGGCTGATATGGAACAAACTATTCACGGAACCTGTGTTGCTTTTGGCAATGATGCTGCCTTAATCCGGGGAGACAGTGGTTCCGGCAAGTCAGATCTGGCATACAGGTTTATTTCCCTGGCTGACCCGAACTGTTATCTGGTTTCAGATGATCGTGTTTACCTGACAGCTAAAGAGGGTAACCTTATTGCTCACGGACCAGATAATATTAAAGGGCTGATTGAACTGAGGGGTGTCGGGCTGATTGAAGTCCCATATATTGATAATGCCAACCTTCAGATAGTGGTTGACCTGGTGGACTTTGAGAGTGTTCCGCGTATGCAGGTTCCATTTGAGAAGAGCTGTCTGGAAAATCTTGAGGGACATATCCTGCCACATGTCAAACTTCACAGTTTTGAACCGTCAGCACCATTGAAGCTTCTCTCCCTGATAAAACAATCAGCCAAGCGCTTCTGATAAGTGCAGATGAGGATGCAGTCTGTTGTGAGGGGCAGTGATTATGAAGCCTGAACAGTTTCAACCTGGTCGAGGAATTCGGCAACTACAGTGTTAATATTTCCAGTTTTGGCAATGATATTACGAGAGGCCATATCAACCTGCTCTGATACCTGCTTGGTATCACCTGCGGCAGACAGAACATTTGTTACACTCTCAGCCACTTCACGTGTGCTCATAGCAGCCTGATGAGCATTTGAACTGATATCACCTGTGGCGGCACCCTGCTCTTCCACAGCCGTAGATATAGCACATGAATGCTCCATAACATCCTTCATCATTGCTGTTACCTCAGTGATGGAATCTGTTGTTACGGTCGTGGTGCTACAGATATTGTCTACATGCTCTGTAATATTCTCGGTGGCTTTAGAAGTCTGATTTGCAAGGTTCTTCACCTCGGAGGCAACCACAGAGAAACCTTTTCCGTATTCGCCAGCCCTTGCTGCCTCAATTGTAGCGTTCAATGCAAGCAGGTTTGTCTGCTCCGCAATATCCTGAATTAACGTAATCACCTCACCAATTCGATTAGCTCCGTCTGCCAGAAGCTCAATCTGTGAGCTACTTTCAGTAGCTTTATCATTGCTGCTGGAAACCACAGTGTTGGCTTTCACAAGCTGAGAACCAATTTCACGTATTGAAGCAGCCAGCTCTTCTGAAGCAGCAGCAACTGTTTCAACACTCATTGATGCTGTATCAGCAGCAGTTGTCGCATGATTTGCACGTTCAGTTGTCTCATTTGCCAGCTGGGTCAGTTTCTCAGAAACCTCCTGCATTTGAGTACTGTCAGAAGATACATTCTTGAGCAATGAACGTATCTGTTCCTTAAAGCTGACAATCAGCTCGTGGATACGTTCCTGTTTCTGCTGCCTTTTACGCTCTTCTATTTTCTGGTTCTGCTCCAGTTCATCCCGATCAAGCACCGTCTGGCGGAAGAATTCGACAGACCTGGCAACGGCTCCGATTTCATCCCGGCGATCTGTGGATGGCACATCACATGCTATTTCTCCATTGGTAATCGCACCAATTACGCGCGTCAGAGCACCAATCGGCTTCGTAATTCCAAGAGTAGACAAGTATATGATAATACCAACGGAGAACACACAGATTGTAACCATGATCACGATACTCATGACCTGAGCTTCCAGCTTCAGTGCTGATCTGGCGTAGGAGTAGGCAACATAAACATGGCCTACAGGCTTATCACTATCTTCGACCTGTAATGGAGTTTTGACAATCTTCATGCCCGGCAGCTCATATGCCTGGGACTTAAAGATATTTTTGGGATCAATTTTTCTTTTTGGCAGCTTTATCTTTTTAAACTCTTTTGCTGCATCAACCTTTTTATCAGCGCTGGCTTTTGAGAAGATATTTTTCTTTTCATCCTGAACAACAGACCACATAACATCCGGATCAATCGCCAGGGCAGCAAGACTTCTTTTTGCAGCATCTTCGTCAAGGTCCCATAGACCGCGGGCAATGGAAGGCATAACCAAAGTTGCCACCAGAGCTGATTTTTCTTCCAAAACCTTGGAATTATTGCTTTTTGTATTATAAACAGCCAAAACAGCCGCAACTACTCCCACCGTGATCAATATGACCATAACGGGGAGCAGTAACTTCGCTGATAAGGACCTCGAGAAAAAAGCAAACATTGCGAAAACACCCGGAAATACAAAGTAATACTAATTTGAACATAACTTACTATGTTTAAAATATAACTAAGCAAAGAATATCAAGGGGTATATACTTCATTAAACAGGGGAATATTCTTCTGCAAAAACAGTAACTATAAGCAGCATCCAAATACATCAATATATTTACTTTTGAGAAGTAATTAGTGTTATTGATCAATGCTGCCGGGCGAAAACGTGGAGAAAATGCAACTTTGGTCCGATAAAGGCATCTATTCGTTGAAAAATATATTAATAAGGCAGAATATTGGATAATTCCGCTTGCACAAGTCCGTATAAATATACAAAGATAATGGCTTGGGTTATTATAAAGTAGGGCTTGTTCCTACAAAAATACTTTGAATGTGAGCTAATATTTAATGATTGGTCTAGTGATCGTCACCCATGGTGGTCTAGCAAAGGAATTCCGTTCCGCCCTAGAGCATGTGGTTGGGCCGCAGGAACAAATAGAAACCATCTCAATTGGTCCTGACGATGATATGGAACAACGGCGAGATGACATACTTAGCGCAATTCGCCGTGTAGAATCCGGAGAGGGTGCAGTCCTTCTAACGGACATGTTTGGGGGGACACCTTCCAATCTTGCCATATCTGTTATGGAGAACTCTAAAATTGAGGTTATTGCAGGGATTAACCTCCCAATGCTGATCAAGCTTGCAAGTGTCAGAAGCGAAAGCACTCTTTCGGACGCAATAAACCAGGCACAAACCGCAGGCAGAAAATATATCAGTATTGCCAGTCATGTTCTTGCAGGCAAATAGTCCTGTTTAAAAAACCTCGGCGACCTATTATCTTTATAAGCATCGTCCTGTAGTAACGCATGCCTGAAGGGAATGGATTAAATGTCCACCAATGACCTGAACCAGCAACAGCCTCAACCAAATGAGAATGGCGGTTATTCTGCAGAAGTCATGATCTGCAATATCCGTGGCCTTCACGCCAGAGCATCTGCAAAATTTGTGAAGACAGCTGGAGCCTATACCGCAAATGTCAAGGTTACAAGATGCGGGGAAACAGTTGGCGGCACTTCCATTATGGGCTTAATGATGCTTGCCGCAAGTAAAGGGTGCACCATTCTTATTGAAAGTGACGGCCCCCAGGCAAAAGAGGCTATGGACGCCCTGATTGAGCTGGTTGAAGACAAATTTCACGAAGGCGAATAACTGTTCTCCTCTATATCAGATACAAACATATAAAAATTTCTTTATATCCTTATTGCAGAATCTTATACGAAGGCCTATAGATATAGTGCCTGAGTATGCTCTCAGGCAAAGCGGGGCTATAGCCAGTTGCGGGAGAACATCACTGCATGGCTTGGCCATACAATTCGAGATTTAATTTGAAAGTTATGTTGCCCTGTATGCCGGGCGACTTCCATGCTCCCACAAGGATTGCTTCATGTCTGAATTTACTGATTACCACGTCAAGGATATCTCTCTGGCTGAATTTGGCCGCAAAGAGATCGAAATTGCTGAAATGGAAATGCCTGGCCTGATGGCTACGCGTGAAGAATATGGATCGCAGCAGCCACTTAAGGGCGCGCGGATTGCCGGTTCTTTGCACATGACAATCCAGACAGCTGTTCTTATTGAGTCGCTGCAGGCTCTTGGAGCAGAAGTTCGCTGGGCTTCATGCAATATCTATTCAACACAAGACCATGCTGCTGCTGCTATTGCTGCGAAAAACACACCTGTTTTTGCATGGAAAGGTGAAACGCTTCAGGAATACTGGGATCTTGCTGACAAGATTTTTGACTGGGGCAATGGCGAAACTGCCAACCTGATCCTTGATGATGGTGGCGATGCTACTCTTCTTATCCTTCTTGGTGCTGATGCTGAAAAAGATCCTTCTGTTCTTGCCAATCCTGGCAATGAAGAAGAAGAGGCTTTGTTTGCTACAATCAAGCGTCGTCTTGAAAAAAATCCTGGCTGGTACTCAAAGATCAAAGCTAACATCAAAGGCGTTTCTGAAGAAACAACAACTGGTGTTCTTCGTCTTTATCAGCGCCAGAAAGCCGGTCAGCTTCCATTCCCTGCAATCAATGTGAACGACTCTGTTACCAAGTCCAAATTTGATAACAAGTATGGCTGTAAAGAGTCTCTTGTTGATGCGATCCGTCGTGGTACTGACGTGATGATTGCCGGTAAAGTTGCCCTTGTTGCCGGTTATGGTGATGTTGGTAAAGGCTCTGCACAATCTTTGAGCGGTGCTGGCGCACGTGTTCTTGTTACTGAAATTGACCCTATCTGTGCGCTTCAGGCTGCTATGGATGGATATGAAGTTGTAACTATGGAAGATGCTCTGCCACGCGCTGACATTTTCGTAACGACAACTGGCAACAAAGACATCATTACTGTCGATCATATGCGCAATATGAAAGATATGGCGATTGTTTCCAACATTGGTCACTTTGATAATGAGATTCAGGTTGAAGGCCTGAAAAACATGAAATGGACAAATGTGAAAGACCAGGTTGACCTGGTTGAGTTCCCTGGTGGAAACCGCATTATCCTTCTTTCTCAAGGCCGCCTTGTGAACCTTGGTAATGCTATGGGTCACCCAAGCTTTGTGATGTCAGCTTCGTTCACCAACCAGGTTCTTGCTCAAATCGAGCTTTGGGCTAAAGGTGATAATTACAAAAACGAAGTTTACGTATTGCCTAAGCATCTTGATGAGCGTGTTGCCGAGCTTCACCTCAAAAAGGTTGGCGCGAAGCTTTCCAAGCTATCACAGGAACAGGCTGATTATATTGGCGTTTCTGTTGACGGACCGTTCAAGTCTGAACAGTACCGTTACTAGAATTTTGTACTTACCGTACATTCAGGCCGGGGCGTATCTGCGCTCCGGCTTTTTTATTTGCACCTTGCCAAATGCATGGCGTCCTATTTAATGAAACATGCCGCAATCAAAGCAATGGGCATTCCAACCAGCACAATGTGTGCGATGATTTCCATTACCAGCCTTGGCCCTTTAAGCGGCAATTTGGGGACTGTTCCTGACCTGGGGACGACGATCCAGTTCATCACGAAAAACAGAAACACTCCGTAAGCGGCTCCAGCTATCAATGGATAAACCAGTATTACGGGGATCTGCCGGGCAACGACCACAAAGGCGAAAGCCATGACAAGCGCGATTATATAATGACTAAGCAAGCCAAGCGCTGCACTCGACCAGCCTCTGGCATAGGCTTTTACTCCCAGAAGACCGCTGGCCACAAACTGTAATAACTTTTGCGGAGGCATTTTTTTGGCCAGATATGCGATGGATATTGCCCATATAATATCGAGAGTAGCTGCAATCAGGCCACCGATCAGGGTTGCCTTCAGTATTGTTATCATAATACCCACCTTAAAATTTTAGCAGATGAATTTATTGCATTAAACCGGGATCACAGGCAATGCGTAATCGCAGGGAAAGTCAAGGAAGAAATCTCTAATTATTTAGACTGCCTTATGAGGCTTAACTTAGGTTCAGCATTACAAGAACATTGTATATTTATGAATATATACAATGAATTAGATCCATCCACAGCCACCTTCACAACGGTATTATACCGTGCATTCAAAGGCATTTTTTGCTCCAATGCGCTATTACGATTTTACAATGGAGACAGTTTAAAATGCACCTGAGATATCTGACGATGAAGTTTATCACGCTCCTTGCGATTTCCTGTTTTTCCGTGGCATCCGCCTCTGCTGCTGAAGGAAAATCAGAAAAAGTTATGATGAGAGATGGCAAAGTTGTCATATGCGCCCAACAGAGCATAAATGGCTTTGCTTCGGGAGTATATGATACGGCGAAAGACTGTAATGCAGATAAGAATAACCTGTCTGGAAAAGCTGTCGCGGATGCGAAAGACAGGTGCAACAGCTTCTGCAAGGATATGGAATGCAAGCCCCCAACCTACCCTAAAAAAATACCGGCAACCGCTGCTTGTAAAGCTGTAAGCAAGAAAAAGACTTATGGCACAGCCAAGACTACTAATCCGCTGCTATGCAGGTGCACTCAATAATCATCCAGTACACGGAATATTATTATGACAGCCGTCAGAAGGAATTCTGACGGCTTTTTGATTTGTGAATCAGGATGAGTGATACTAAGATGCCGGAAAAAGGAAGAAGTTATGTCAAAAAATATAGACTATGTGTTTTCGGTAATCTCGCCCTGGGCCTATATTGGTCATGCCCTGCTTGTTGATACAGCCCGGCAGAATAACTGTACTATTACATATAAGCCGGTTCAGCTTCTGAACCTGTTTTCTGAAACCGGTGGATTGCCACTGGGCAAGCGTCATCCATCACGCCAGAATTATCGCTGGTATGAGATGCAGAGATGGATTGAAGCTCGCAAGATCCCATTTAATCTTCAGCCCAAACACTGGCCGTTCAGTTTTATGCTGGCTGACAAAACTGTTGTTGCCGCGATTGGGCTTGGTCATGACCCGGCAGAGCTTATTCATAAGATAATGCTGGGTATCTGGTCTAATGAGCAGGACCTGTCTGACAAGGGTACAATTGCTCAAATTCTTGCAGATTGCGGCCTGCCTCCAGAATGTCTGGAGAAAGCCGAGCTTGATGAGACTGAAGCCCGGTATCAGAAGAATACCCAGGATGCGATTGATAATGGCTGCTTCGGCTCTCCGACATACTGGCTCAATGGCGAGATGTTTTTCGGGCAGGACAAGATTGAGCAACTGGCTGATGCACTACGCACAGGCAGAGAGCCTTATAAGATGCTGACTAAGGTTTAGGTTAGCTGACGTGTGTTTTTACCTGGATTTAGAAGCCCGTATTTTTTCGAATGCGGGCTTTTTTGCGGGAGATATCAACTCCCACAGAGCAAACGCAGGTTTTTGATAATATTGAGTATCTCTATCAATATATCAGTCAGAATTATCCGACAGTAAGCAACTTGCGATCCCGAAGCCCTGCGGGAGTCTTTGTTCAATAACTCTCTGGGAGGTTATTGAATTTCAGGCTTTGGCGTAGCCAAAACCTTGTCTCTATAAATGAATCGGAGAGTTAAATTAATTCACCCCTTTATTTTATTGCTGTTTAATAGCGTTTTTTTAATTTATTGCAAGGTTTTTTTAATTAAAAACTGAATGTAATCCAAATATCCATTACCGCGCAGAAAACTTTCAAGGTGCATAGATACCGGAACTATTGCTATGTGCTTACAGCAGACAGACCGAAATATTCCCTCTTATCTCAAAAAAATTTTCTCCTGATCACATTTCAGATACTTTTTAGACATGTTTGGGGCTGATTTACAACAATATCAAGGTGGTACGCTCACGCGAGCTCATACCACATAAAAGTAATTATAAAACAACGACTCATGCGCAAATTCAACTTTACATATTTTCAAAAAAACCCAATTTATTTCCATAATTCTGCTAATCCTTTTTCTTAGCTTTCAGCTTTTTCCCATTGTATTTATTGATTCTCAATAATTTTTAGTGGTGGGAACAACAACATGAGAAAGATCCTTCTTTCTATTGCTGTGACAGCAGCATTTTTATCCTCTTCGAATTTGGCTCAAGCTGACGGAGATACCCAACGCCCTACGATCTGGGGCGGATTTTATACTGGTGCCCATATTGGCTGGGGATCTGTCGATGCAAATGTGGCAAAGCCTGACCTGGAAGACATCAGTGGAAAATGCCGATGGCTGGATTCTGGTGGATTGCTTGATGCTGTTTCTGAAATGAGAAAAGTTGTTGGCAAAAAAGTTGACGGCAAAAGATATAAGAGAAGCCTCAACAGGTACCTAAAATATTCCAGGCACAGAAACCATGAATGCCGTGGTATTTCTTCTTATGACAGTTCAACAAAAGATGGCGCTCTTGGCGGTGTTCACGCCGGATACAATATCCAGCGAGGATCTCTTGTGTTTGGTGTTGAAGGTGATTACACAAAAACAACTTCTGAAATCAATACACTGTCAGGCTATTCAATCGTTGATGTCAGCCACAGACGTGACAAAGTGCTTGCTGCTGGTACTCGCGAAACCAATACCGAGATTGATTCAATTGCGACGATCCGCGGACGTCTGGGCTGGGCAAAAGACAAGACCCTACTATATGTTACCGGTGGTGCAGCATGGGCAGAGCTGGATAGCACTGAAACTATTAATTACAAGCGCAGAGGAAAACGTCGCCTTACAGAAACGAATTCCAGCAGCGAGAATGTAATGGGATATGTTATTGGAGCTGGTGCAGAGCATATGATTGCTCAGGGTTTCAGCCTTAAAGGTGAAGTTCTGCATTATGACTTTGATGACAAGGGCTTTGATTTTAATACAACATCAGTTCGGGCGGGCTTCTCTCTGCATCTGAACTAAGACCCAGCTATTGGGAATTTATACATTGCAATTCAAGCCAGCTTCACTATTGAGGCTGGCTTTTCTGTTCTACCAACGAAATATAGATACCGTACAGAGCCATTTTCTGCAGAATTTACTGTGTAAAATGCAAGGTGAGACCTATTTCACACGGCTGCTCAACTTCACCTCAATGACCTATAGTTGCATCTCATTTATGAAATACATTAAAAAAACAAAGGCATACCTGTTAATAGAAGGCATTTTCAACTAACTTTTTTTGCGCGAATCACTTTAGAATGGTAAACGGGTCGTTAATGCGTCTGAAGTTATGCTTTTCGGGTTTGAATTGTCTGAACAAACCTATTTTATTTCAGCGTGTTAATAAAAAAATATCAGAGTGGTTTCCAATTTTACAGTTTTTGCGTTTTCCCAAAAATTGAAGCGCTCATAAGAAAGAAGATGCTGCGATTGCGTCTTATGAGGTTATAGCCGCGGGGGCAATGACCTCTATATTTCCTGATTTATTCATTTGCTGAATTATTCGGGGGGGATAAAAAAGATTGCGTTGCGTTTGCATGTTCTAACCTGGAGAGGTGTATGGGGAGAGCGTAATGTTTTTGAAGGGGGGGCAGAACAAAGACTTTAACTCAATGATACTGATTATCAGTCTCGCGTCATTGAGTGTATTATGCATTGCATTTCTGTCGTTTGTTTTTGCCGGAAAACCAATTTTATCTGCTGTCGGACTGAGGCTTGATGTCCGTACGCTTCTGATCATCGGAATACTTGGTGGTGTGATCGGTGTGGCTGTATTTGCCGCGACCGTTTTTTTGCGTGCCGCCAACCGTGCCCAGAAAGCAGAGGCCCTTTCAACACGTGAAGTTGCTCAACTCCAGAAGCGCTTAAGCTCTATCGAATCCATTATTCAGGCTGAACCTCAACTGCTGGTTTTCTGGGAACAGACAGGTGAGCCTAATGTTATTATCAATAATCTGGAACAGGACCTTGGAACGCCGGATGATCCGCGCCAAGTCCTGAGGTTCAGAAGCTGGCTTGAACCGGATTCTGCTTCCGAGCTGGAAAACTCCCTTAAAAACATGTTTCAGGAAGGCTCAGCATTTAACCTGATGCTGAAAACACTTGTTGGTGGCGACCTTGAAGCTGATGGTCGTGCAGCAGGTGGCAGGCTGATTTTGAAGTTTCGTGATGTTGCCGGCAAACGCCAGGAGCTAGCGGAACTTTATGAGCAGCAACGCAATCTTGAAGCTGATATTGCTGCCAACCGGGCCCTTTGGGATGCAGCTCCGATGCCTGTCTGGTTCCGCAAGGAAGATGGTAAACTGGACTGGGTCAATAAGGCTTATGTGAAAGCAGTTGAGGCCGAGAATTACAAGATTGTCTGTGAAAAGCAGATTGAACTTCTTGAAAGCCGCCAGCGAAAAGTTATTACGAAGTCTCTGGCCAAGGGCAAAACTTACTCCAAGCGACATAATACAATTGTTTCGGGAGAGCGCAGAGCATTTGATACGATTGCACTTCCTCTTGGCAAGGCGAGTGCAGGAATTGCGATTGATGTTGCTGACCTGGAGACCGTTAAATCCGAACTGGATCAGCTCACTGAAGCTCATACGAGAACGCTTGATAAAGTGGCAACTGCAGTTGCTATTTTTGGACCAGACCAGAAGCTGAACTTCTTTAATCAGGCCTATGTTGATCTATGGGGTCTTGATGCCCAGTGGCTTGAGACTGGTGTCAAGGATGGTGAGATTCTGGATAAGATGCGGACTTCGCGCATGTTGCCTGAAGAGGCTGACTATCGTGCCTGGAAAGAAACGCAGCTTGAATCCTACAGTGCTGATGAGCCTCGCGAGGACTGGTGGTACCTGCCTGACGGGCGGTCTATTTATGTTGTCTGCGAGCAGCGTCCTGATGGTGGTGTGACTTATCTTTATGATGATGCAACAGAGCGGATAGCGCTGGAAAGCCGTTATAATGCACTGTTTGATGTTCAGAAAGAAACGCTGGAGAATTTACGTGAAGGCGTTGCAGTGTTCTCTACTGACGGGCGTCTGAAGCTGTTTAATAATTCCTATGCGAATATCTGGAAACTGAGCCACAAGCGCCTTGAGCAAGGGCCACATATTGATGAAATCATTGAGCTTTGCAGTGTGCTGCATGATGATGAAAGCTCATGGAAGGAAGTTGGCCGGGCGGTTACTGCTATTCATGAACAGAGGCAGCCTATCAACGGACAGTTCAAACGGATGGATGGCAGCATTATCGAATATGCCAGTGACCCGCTGCCTGATGGCGCGACGTTGCTGACCTATGTTGATGTTACGGATACGAAGCGTGTTGAGAATATGCTTATGGAACGTAACGAAACACTGGAAGCTGCTGATAAACTGAAGAACGATTTTGTTCAGAATGTTTCTTACGAACTGCGGACACCTTTGACGAATATTATCGGCTTCTCAGACCTGCTGGCTAACCCTAATATTGGTCCTCTCTCACAGAGGCAAAAAGAGTATCTGGGGGATATCCGGGCTTCGAGCAAGACTTTGCTTTCCATTATCAATGATATTCTGGATCTGGCTACTATTGATGCGGGTGCTATGGAGCTAGAGCTTGAACCGGTTAAGGTTGCCGGGTTGATCAAGGCTGCGGCGCTTGGGGTTCGGGAACGTCTGGTTCGGGCGAAGCTTGGGCTGGATATTCGTGTTGAACCGGGAATTGATGAATTTATCTGTGACGAGCGACGGGTAACGCAGATTCTGTATAATCTGCTGTCAAATGCGATTGGTTTCTCTCCTTCTGGCAGTCGTATTCGCCTGCTTTGCATGCGCGACGGTGACAATATTGCGTTTACAGTGCTCGATCAGGGTTCAGGCATTCCAGCGGAACATCATGAGACTGTGTTCAAACGTTTTGAGTCTAATACTGAAGGGTCACGGCACCGTGGTACCGGGCTTGGGCTATCAATTGTGAAGAGCCTTGTGGAGTTGCATGGTGGTGACATTCATCTTCGATCCAAGGAAGGCAAGGGAACAATTATTATTGTGCGATTCCCTGAACATGGTAATAATTCAGGCTCAGAACCGGATGGCGAGAAAAAAGAAGTCGAGAAGACCAAGCCTAAGTTATTGAGCCGCCGAAGAAAACCTCGTCATAATCAAGTCGTAACTGCGTGATAATCCACGTTTCTTTGGTTTAGCCATCCTATTTTTTACACCTCAGAGTGATGAGTATTGGACTATGGACAAGCATAGATTGTATCTGGATTTAGAAGGCGTTGAGAAGCTGGCGCAGGACCTTGCTGCCACACTCAAGCAGGGAGATGTGCTTTGCCTTCAGGGTGATCTTGGTGCAGGCAAGACTACATTTGCCCGAGCGCTGATCCGGTCTTTGCTGGCAGCGGGTGATAATACCGAGATACCCAGTCCTACCTTTGCGCTGGTTCAGAGTTATGAGACTGAGCGCTTTCCCGTTTCGCATTTTGATTTTTATCGCATTGGCTCTTCTGATGAAGTGCTGGAGCTCGGGCTTGATGAAGCAGTTTCAGACGGAATTGCCATTATCGAGTGGCCGGAGAAGGCGCCTGAGTTTTTATCGTCTGACAGACTGACAATTGAGCTTAGTGAAGGTGATGATGAAGAGCGGCGGGAGCTGGTGTTTGTACCCCACGGTAACTGGGATGCGAAGCTTGCACGGTTTGTGGCGATACAGGAGTTTGTGAAGTCGGCAGGATGGCAGGATGCGGAATGTCGTTTTTTGCAGGGCGATGCCTCTACGAGACGGTATATGCGGTTGCGGAATGGCGAGCGCAGAGCAGTATTGATGGATGCGCCAAAGCAGCCGGATGGACCACCTGTCAGAGATGGCAAGCCTTACAGTCAGATTGCACATCTGGCTGAGGATGTTGCGCCGTTTTATGCGGTTGGGCAGGAGTTGCGGCGTATAGGACTTCATGCGCCCGAGATATTTGCTCATGATCTGGATCAGGGTTTACTGCTGATTGAAGATTTCGGAGATGAGGTCTTCGGGACCAAGGTTTCGCAAGGGGCGGATATCCTTGAGCTTTACCGTCATGCGGTTGATGTTCTGGTGACACTTGGGACTTATTCTCCGAACGCCGAACTGCCCGTTGTGAATGGGCGGAATTATGCGCTGCCTGTTTTTGATCGTGAAGCGATGGGAATTGAGGTTGAGCTTTTGCCGGACTGGTACTGGCCAGCCCGAAAAGGAGAGGTTATCAGTCAGTCTGAGCGCGAAGCCTTTATGAGTTTGTGGCTTGATCAGTTTGGTGTTGTTGAGGGGAATCTGACGACGATTACGCTTCGTGATTATCATTCGCCGAATCTGATTTTGCTTAATGGTTCTGCGGCTGGGGTTATTGATTATCAGGATGCGCAGCGCGGTAATCCGGCTTATGACCTGGTTTCGCTGTTGCAGGATGCACGGCTTACGGTGCCTGAGGATGTCGAGAGGCAATTGCTTGATTACTATTGTGAAAAGCGACATGCACAGGCTTCTGAAGTGCCATTTAATGAAGCCGAGTTTCGGCGGGACTATGCCATTCTGGGTGCGCAGAGAAATACGAAAATTCTTGGGATATTTGCGAGACTGGCGAAGCGGGACGGAAAGCCCGGTTATCTGGCACATATTCCTCGAATCTGGGCCTATGTAGAACGTGACCTGAGCCACCCTGAACTGAGCGATTTGCGTGGGTGGTATGACAGGAATTTTCCGCCTGAGCTGAGACATAAGCCGTTAGAAATATAAGAATACCGGAGTATTGAAATGAGTGTTCCAAAGAAAGCAATGATTATGGCGGCTGGTTTAGGGCAGCGAATGCGGCCTCTGACCAATGATATTCCAAAGCCAATGGTTGTGTTTAATGGTAAGCCGCTGATTGATCATGTTCTTGATAAGCTTGTTGAAAATGGTATTGAACTGGCCGTTGTGAATGTTCATTACAAGGCTGATATTCTTGAAGAGCATGTGACGTCACGCAAGGATATCGAGATTATTGTTTCTGACGAGCGGGATGCGTTACTGGAAACTGGTGGCGGGACCAAGAAGGCACTAGAGCATTTTGGTGACGAGCCGTTTATTATTCAGAATTCAGACACTGTATGGATTGAAGGTGCAGGGTCCAATCTTGACCGTATGCTAAAATACTGGGATCCGGAAAGCATGGATTGCCTTCTGTTGCTTGCACAGGTTTACAACAGTCTTGGTTATTATGGTCATGGTGACTTTTTTATGGGGAAAGACGGGCTATTACGGCGTCGGGCTGAAAAAGAAATGGCACCTTTTGTTTTTGCTGGTGTATCAATAATGCATCCGCATTTGTTTGCGGACAGTCCGGACGGAGCGTTTTCCCTGAACCTGCTCTGGGACAGGGCGATTGAGAAACAGCGTCTTTTTGGTATGCTTCTCGAAGGTGAGTGGATGCATATTGGAACCCCTGAAGCGCTGGAGGATGCAGAGGAGCACGTAAAAATTGTCTGAGGACATAAGCTCAAGCCCTGAAGGCACACTATCCAGCGTTTATACCATTCCTCAAACCTCGTCGTTTCTGGACAAACTTTCCGAATTTATTCTTTCCAAATATGGGGCTAACCCGATTGAGCTGACGCAGTTGACACTGTTGCTGCCAACCCGGCGTGCCTGCCGTTCAATGCGGGACTCACTGTTGAAAATTTCCGGCGGTCAGGCTGCTGTGCTTCCGCGTATCCGGCCTATTGGCGAGATCGATGAAGATATCAGTCTGATTTTTTCAGGTGGGATGGATGATCTGGATATTTTTGAGATCCCTCCTCCTGTAACCGATGTTGAGCGGCGTCTGGTTTTGACGAAGCTGGTTCTGAAGTGGATGGATGTTGAACGCGAGGCGGCATTAGCAGAAGACGATCCGCTAGTGCCAGTTCCACCAAGAGCAACGCCAGCTCAGGCCAGTATGCTGGCTCATGAGCTATGTGGGTTGATGGATGAGTCTGAGACTGAGCAGATTGACCTGTCCGGTTTGAGTGAGATTGTCCCCGAGAATTATGCGCATCACTGGGAAAAGACGCTCAAGTTTTTGCAGATTATTACACAGATCTGGCCATTACATCTGGAAGAGCGGGGGCTTGTGCCTCCAATGGAGCGGCGGAACAGACTGCTTTTGAGCGAAGTGAAGCGGCTTCAGAATAATCCTCCAAAACATCCGATTATTGCGGCCGGTGCGACTGGTAGTATTCCGGCGGCGGCTGAGTTGTTGAAGGTTGTGGCGGGTTTGCCGAACGGTTCTATTGTTTTGCCCGGACTTGATATGGAGCTTGATGATGAGAGCTGGGATGCGATAACGCCGGATCATCCTGAACATCCGCAGTTTGGCATGAAGAAACTGCTGGAACGGATTGGGGTTGAGCGGTCGGAGATTTCCTATTTACCGGGTGCAGAGCCTGAAGGGGCTGATCTTGCACGTGTGAAGCTGGTGACGGAGACTATGCGTCCGGCTGGTATGACGCATTACTGGCAGTCTTATCTGAAGGAAGACGGGTTATCTGACAAACTGGCAGAGACACTGGATGACTGCGCTCTGATTACTGCTCCCAGTGCGCAGGATGAGGCGGAAGCTGTTTCATTGATTTTGCGCAACGCAGCAGAAACTCCCGGAATGACTGCCGCGCTTATTACGCCTGACAGGATTTTGGGACGGCGGGTTTCAGTGCGGTTGTTGAAATGGGGGCTTGCGGTCGATGACTCGGCCGGGCGGCCTTTGAGCAAGACAGTTCCCGGTGTGTTTATGGACCTTGTGGCTTCGGTTATGTCGAAACGGTTTGCAGCGGCTGAGTTGATGTCGCTGTTGAAGCATCCTCTGACGCGGCTTGGTATTGAGGCTGGCAAGATCAGGGCTGCTGCGCGGTCGCTGGAGATTATTGCCCTGAGACAACCTCTTGCAGGGCAAGGCATTGATGCCATGCGCAAGACGATTGAGCGTTCGCGGTCTGACTTTGAGGCCGGTTATCAGCGACATGGCATTATGCGGCGGATGGGTGAGCGTGACTGGGACCGCGCGGCTGATCTTCTCGACAAGATTGAAGCGGCATTTGAGCCTTTGCTTACGTTAGCGAATAATGATGTTACGGGATCTGTGAAGCAGTTTGTTGAGGCGCATGTGAAGGTGGCAGAAGCACTGGCTGTGAACCATGAAGGAACGAGTGATGCGCTTTGGGCCGGGGAAGCCGGTGAGGCTTTATCGCTGTTTCTGACGGACCTTTACAATGATGAGATAGACGGGCCAGAGATTACGGTTTTTGATTATCCCGAGCTTTATCACAGTCTTATTTCCGGCAAAGCCATGCGGCCCCAGACACCTGTGCATCCAAGACTATTTATCTGGGGACCACTTGAAGCGCGTTTGCAGCAGCCGGATATTGTTATTCTTGGTGGGCTGAATGAAGGGACATGGCCGCAGTCTATTGAGACGGATGCGTGGTTATCGCGCCCCATGCGGAAGACACTTGGGTTGCCAGCACCTGAGCAGCGAACGGGATTGTTTGCGCACGACTTTGCGCAGTTGCTCGGTGCTAAAAAACTCTATATGACGCGGGCTGCGAAAGTCGATGGTGTTCCGACTGTGCCTTCGCGATGGTTGTTGCGGTTGCAGACATTGTTGCGTGGTGTTGGGCTCGATAATGTGCTGGATACGAAAGCGGATGAGCCGTGGCTGGCATGGGCGAGGTCCCGTGATCTGATTGAAATGCGTACGCCTGTTGCTGCGCCTGCGCCATGCCCTCCGGTTGACAAGCGGCCACGTCAACTGAGTGTTACGCAGATTGAGGACTGGATTGGCAATCCTTATGTGATTTTTGCGCGAAATATTATGCGACTGGAGAAGATGCCGGAACTTGGTGCGCAGCCTGATGCGTCTTTGCGAGGGCAGATTATTCACCAGGCATTGCATATGTTTACGCAGGCATATCAGAGTGAGTTTCCTGATGGGGCGTCGGAAAAGCTGGTCGAATATGCTGATCAGTTATTGCACCATTATGCGGACCATCCGAGTGTTGCTGCTTTCTGGAAGCCGAGATTTGAGCGGTTTTCGGAATGGTTTGAGAAGACAGAGCCAGCGCGCCGCGAAAAGGTTTTATCCATGCTGACGGAAACCAAAGGCGAGATGGAAGTAAAAGCGCCTGCAGGGCCATTTACACTGACTGCACGGGCTGACCGTCTGGACCTGGGTCAGGACAATGCGGTTCTGATTTATGATTACAAGACCGGGTATATTCCCAAAGACGGCGAGGTGCTGAAGCTAAAGTCTCCGCAATTGCCTCTGGAGGCTGCCATATTGCTGAGCGGCGGCTTTTCCGGACTGACGGATGTGCGGCTTGCGGGACTTGGATATATTTCTGCCAGTGGTGGTGATCCGGCTGGTGTTGAGCATATTGTGAAGGTTGATGATGCAACGGAGCTGGCGCGTGAGGCCTATCGCAAGCTGAAGGCGCTGGTTGAACGTTATGATAAGCCGGAGACAAAATATCCCGCCCTGCGCCGTCCACAGTTTGATTACCGTTATGATGATTATGAGCATCTTTCACGGGTGAAAGAATGGGGGCTTGGGGATGTTTCGGATGGTGATGAGTGATGGGATTTGAAGGTAGTTATTCAATAAAGCATATACATATGTTCTCTTTTTGTTCTTGATTGATGTTGCAAATATGCTATAGATTCATCCATGCAGAGACTAAATTTGATACCAGATCTCAGCAGGCGGAATTGATAGCAATTACAACGCAAGGTGTTACTGACAATTGCTCAATTATTTTATGAGCTTTTTGAATTATCGTTTTGTGTTGTGGCGAAATGGAAGGTCACAAGATGGCAAATGAAAGTTCTGAATTGATACTTCGTAACTGCAAAATTGAGCAAGATACTAACGGCAATATCTGTCTGAATGATTTGTGGGAGCTTGCTGGTAAACCGGAAAATTTAAGACCGACGAGCTGGAGAAGGCAAAAGCGAACAAAAACTCTTGAAAAGGCTCTTCAGGAAAGAATTATGTCTGAAAAACATAATTCAAAGAATAAGCAATATAAATCAACATATTATGTGTCTGGTCGAGGTGTCAAAGCAAAAACTTTTGCTCACCCGGTAATGGCACTTGAATATGCTGAAAATATAAGCCCTGAACTTGGAATTGAGATCAGAGAGATCTTTTTAAGGTTTAAATCAAACGATTTGAGTCTTGCAAAGGAAATAATAGATAATCTTGTAGATCAGTATGGTTATGACGAAAAGCGCGTAGACTTAAGAAACCTTGTTAGACAGCACAATAAAGAATCTGCAGGAACTGCAAAGCATGCGGGTGTAACAGACTTTCCCGGTTATAACGGGGCTGGTGTCAGTGGGCTTTATGGTGGAATGACTGCCGGTGACGTTCTGGCTCACAAGGGTTTACCTCAAGATGCTAACAGGCTTGATCATGCAGGCCATGAGGAGTTGGCTGCAAATTATTTTAAAGCGACGCAAGCGGTTGCAAAACTGAAACGTGAAAAAATAAAGGGACAGGATGCTGCAAACCGAGCCCATGAAGAAGTGGGTAAGGCGGTGAGAAAAACCATAAAGGAAATTGGTGGAACCATGCCTGAAGATGAGCCAGCACTTGACAATATCAGAGATGCAAAAAAGCGGATTAAATCTAACAGGGATCTGTTGGATAGCCAGAAAAATGTATAAATATTGCGAGGCTGAAATGGCTTTTGGAGATGTGGGTTTGTTTGTGGTGGCTCCACCACCATCCCCCGCCTTGCGGGTACTTCCCCCATCAAGGGAGAAGAGGGTACGGCTCGGTTTATAGAAGGAGTTCGGGTATGACGCTGGTTGCTATTAAGACAGAGACGGATCGGCTTCAGTCGCTTGCTTCCAATGCGGGGGTGTCTGCGTGGGTTTCGGCTAATGCGGGGACGGGTAAGACTTATGTGCTTGTGCAACGGGTTTTGCGGTTGCTTTTGACTGGTGTTGAGCCTGAGCGGATTTTGTGTCTGACATTTACCAAGGCTGCGGCTTCGGAGATGGCGAACAGGTTGTTTGACAAGCTGGGTGGCTGGGCGACGACTTCTGATGAGGATTTGAGGAAGACGCTTTCAGGACTGCTGGGGCAGGCGCCGACAGATGAGCAGATGGCTCAGGCACGGCGATTATTTGCCCGTGCGCTGGAAACACCGGGTGGTCTTAAGGTTCAGACTATTCATGCGTTTTGTGAGCGGCTGCTGAAGCGGTTTCCACTTGAGGCGGGGATTGCTCCGCACTTTAACATTATGGATGTTGAGGGTGAGCGGGAACTGCGCAAGCTTTGCATGGATCAGGTTTTTCGGACGGCACTTCAGGACAGTGAAAGTGCCTTGGGGAAATCACTGCACACGGTGATCGCCTATGCCGGAGAAGAGCGGTTTGATGCTATTCTGAAGATGGTGCTTTATAAGCGTTCTGAACTTGAGCAGGCTTATAGCCGGGCATTAGAGCTTAATCCTGATGATATTTACCAGTCCCTGAAGAAAGATTTGTGTGGCAGTTTTTATCTGCCGGATAATCTGACTGTTGCGGGTGTTATTGCTGATGGTAATGATTTGATCAGTGATGATGATATTGACCGCTGTGCGGAGACATTGCTTCGGGGCAAGAAGACGGATCAGGAGATTGCAAATAACCTGCTGGCTGCACAACGGGCGCTTGATCCGGTATCGCGTTATCAGGCTTTGGCGAAAACGCTGCTGACATTGTCCGGTGAGCCGCGCAGTGACAAAAGATTTATTACGAAGCAGATCAGGGAAGACCGACCTGATGTGCTTATGACGATGACCGAGGCGCGGGACACTTTTCATACGATTAATATTACACTTGAAGGATTGCGCGTTGTTGAAGCCAGTACTGCACTGGTTATTCTGGCTGATGCCGTTATGCAGGCCTATGTTGACGGCAAAGCTGCGCGGTCGGCGCTGGATTTTGATGATCTGATTATCAAGTCATCGGATCTTTTGTGTCATTCGGATATGGCATCCTGGGTTTTGTATAAACTCGATGGTGGCATTGATCATATTCTGGTGGATGAGGCGCAGGATACGAGCCCGCAGGCATGGAAAGTTATTATGTCCCTGGCAGAAGAGTTCTTTGCAGGTGCAGCCGCACGAGAGGATGTGCGAACTGTTTTTGCTGTGGGGGATGAGAAGCAGTCTATTTACGGATTTCAGGGGGCAGAGCCGAAGAAGTTTGCCGAGATGGGTAATCTGTTTGAGAGGCAGGCTTTGGCTGCACAGCTTGAATGGCACCGCATTCCATTGACGCTTTCATTCCGCTCCACGGCTCCTGTTCTGAATGGTGTTGACCATGTGTTTGGTGAAGAGGATGCGCTTAAGGGGCTGACTGCGGATGAGACCCAGGTCAAGCATTTTGCGTTTCGTGACGGACAATCGGGACTGATTGAAATATGGGATACAGAGAAACCGGAAGATAGTGATCCGACTGATCCGTTTGACCCTCAGGAAGAAGAGTTATCTGACGAGCCTCCTGTTAAACTTGCAAACAGGATCGCGGATCAGATTGCCTACTGGCTTGATAATGAGACGGAGCTGCCGTCTCGTGGTGGGCCAATTACTGCGGGTGATATTATTATTCTGGTGCGGAAACGGAACCCGTTTGTTGCCCCCATGATCAGGGCACTGAAGGCGCGAAATATTCCAGTGGCCGGAGCTGACCGGATCAAGATTACTGAACAGCTTGCGGTTATGGATTTGCTGGCGCTTGGTGATTTTCTTTTGATGCCTGAGGATGATCTTGCACTTGCAACGGTTATGAAGAGTCCGTTTTTTGATTTTACGGATGATGACCTTTTGACATTTGGTTATGAACGGAGGGCTTCACTCTGGGAGGCTTTGACGAAGGGGACAGACCTTGATCCGTCATATGAAGAGGCTGTTGTTACAATTAAGCAGTGGCTTGCCCGGGCTGACCTTGTGCCGCCATACGAGTTTTTTGCAGGGGTATTACTGACGCGAGAGAGGCGTTCGCGGATTATCAGCCGCCTTGGGCCAGAGGCCGGGGATGCTATGGATGAATTTCTCAATATGGCAATTCAGTATGACGATTCTCACCCGCCGTCTCTGCAGGGGTTTCTTTCATGGATGCGCAATGCTGATGCGGAGATCAAGCGGGATATGGAACAGGGGCGCAATGAAATCCGGATTATGACCGTTCATGGTGCCAAGGGACTTGAGGCAGAGATTGTGTTTATGCCGGATACCTGTTCCCAAAGAGGGGCGCAGGCTTCGCAAAGTGTTCTGGATGTTGTGCCAGATGCAGAGAATGATGGCCGGAGCCAGTTGCTGTGGTCGTTACCTGGAACAAAGCAGCAGGAGATCATCAATGATGCCCGTGATGAAATTTCCCAGGCTGACCGGGAGGAATATAACCGGTTGCTTTATGTGGCGATGACACGGGCACGGGACCGACTTTATGTCTGTGGTTTCGAGAGCAAAAGAGGCCGTGATAAAGGCTGCTGGTATGACCTGATTTATGATGGGCTGGAGTTGAATTTAAAGACGACTAAAGATCATCGGGGGAATACGGTCTGGCAGTATGGCAGTGAGCAGCGGGATGCTCCTGACAGGCCTAGCAGTTCTGTGGAAGAACGTGAAGATGCAATTATTCCACCTGAATGGGCCGCGAGGAAGGCACCGGGTGAACCTGTCCGGTCAATTCCGGTTTCGCCCTCTACAATTATTCCGCTGGAGGTTGAGGAAGATCAGGAAATTGATCATGGAGACCAGATTGCAATTTCTCCGGGTAAACTGAGCGACAACAACCGTTTTCTTCGCGGTTCATTAACGCATGCACTTTTGGAGCATTTACCGGAAATTGACGTGAATCTATGGGAACGGGCTGCGGAAAAACTCGTGAATATACGTGCATCAGGCGTGAATCAGGCGTTAAGAGACGGTATTGTTCGCGAGACCCTAGAAGTGTTGCGAAGCCCGGAATTCGGGGCGCTGTTTGGTCCGGGCAGTCAGGCGGAAGTTTCACTGGTGGCCAAGATTCCGGAAGCTGAAACTGGCGGGAATCCGGTGACAATTGCCGGACAAGTGGACCGAATGGTCGTTCTTGATGATGAAGTTCTGCTGGTTGATTATAAAACGAACCGCCCTCCACCACATAATGTTGAAGATGTCGCGGAAACCTACATCATGCAGCTTTTTGCTTACAAGCGCGCTATTAAAGAAATTTATACTGATAAATCAGTCAGATGCGCGTTGTTGTGGACTGATGGACCTCGATTAATGGAAATTCCATCACATATAATTGACGCCAAACAGGCAGAACTTGTGCGTGTGGGACAGCGTCGTACTTGACGTGAGCAGATTACGTTCTTACTTTCGGGGTGAATAATTTCCGGCCATATTATGGCGGAACTGGATAATTGAAAGAGAGGTTCCCTATGGCAACTGTAAATGTGTCCGACGCGACATTTGAAGAGGAAGTACTAAAATCCTCTGAGCCAGTTGTGGTTGATTTCTGGGCTGAATGGTGTGGTCCATGTAAACAGATCGCTCCTGCACTGGAAGAGCTTTCGAACGAGCTTGCAGGCAAAGTTAAAATTGCCAAGATGGACATGGAAGCAAACGAGAAAATCCCTCAGGAACTGGGCATTATGAACCTTCCTACAATGCTTTTGTTCAAGGATGGCAAAGTGGTTGATACCAAAATTGGTTCATCTCCCAAAACAGCTATCGAGAAATGGATTAACGAAGCTATTGCTTAATCCCCTAGGTTATCAAAGATAATCTATCTTTTGCGTTCAAGCGCCACGCAGGCTGCGCGCCTCAATGGCGCTAGTCCTCAGAAAAGTTTGAGAAATTTTCTCAAATTTTTCATCGTCCATCAAACAACAGATGAGTTATCCTCAATGTTGTCAGATAATAATACCCCTTTTCAAAAATAGTGGTAGAATCAGGCTCTGGGTTTTCTCAGGGCCTTTTTTTGTATGCATTTTAGCTATACAATGCGCGGTTCCTTCAACAACAGCGAGGAACTATATGGATAATTTGCAATTCATTCGCATTATTAGAAGCAACCCTGTTTTCGATACCCTTATTGAACGTTTGCCGGAACTGGAGCTCAAAGATGTCTGGATCGCCTCCGGTGCGCTGTTTCAGACGGCCTGGAACCATTTGACTGACAGAGACCCTGAATATGGTATCAAGGATTACGATATCATCTATTATGACGCCTCTGATCTGTCATGGGAGACTGAAGACCGTGTCATTACTGATGCGGCAGACATGTTCAAGGATCTGGATGCTGATCTGGAAGTTAAAAATCAGGCAAGAGTGCCGATCTGGTTTCCTGAAAAGTTTGGAAAGCCTTATCCACCGCTAAAACAATCACGGAAATTTATTAATCGTTTTCTGGCAACTGTCTGCGTTATTGGTATTCAGCCGAAAAAAGACTGTATCAATGTTCATGCGCCATATGGCTTTGTTGATGTGAGTAATATGTATATCAGGCCAAA
Source organism: Methyloligellaceae bacterium (assembly GCA_050633205.1). Taxonomy (GTDB): domain Bacteria; phylum Pseudomonadota; class Alphaproteobacteria; order Rhizobiales; family CBDHHC01; genus CBDHHC01. The sequence continues at coordinate 41,494 of JBOEGA010000010.1, forward strand.
TCTGACATCGACTTTTCAACCTGGAATTTACCTGAGCAAGATGAACAGGTGGAGGGAATCATGGCCGGAATTACAAACCGATGATCAGGGCAAGAAGGTTTATCTTAAATATTGCCATGACGGCGACACATAAACTTTACCTTTGCAAGGCTCGCTGAATCCGTGCCTACCTGCCCGCGTTTCAGGGCAGGCGGGTTTGATTGCTCAATAAGTTCCATATAATAAGGGTATTCAGACGCTGAGCTGCTTTTTGTGCTGGCATGGCCACAGACATGCAGTCCAGCCTCGCCAGGGTGCTTTTTAACGCGATATGGGCCCAGCTTAACCGAGGAAGCCAAAACCTGCTGTACACCCTCCTTAACAGCCTTCTCCTGCCCACTGGAGAGTTTTGCAGCGTCTTTTTTGCCAACACTGGCTGACGGGGGCAGTATGCGCGCATTACAGCCTGTCAGAAGCGCTATCAGAGTTGCTGCTATGAGAATGTTGACCTTCAACGGTTCATCCTTCTTTAGAGATCAGAATTAGGCCTGTCTTAGCAATGATTTATGGAAATGTGAAGGCGTTTACAGTTTTGGTATGGGTATATCCTGTGAAGCGTCCGGAATTTTGTAACCTGCCTGAAATGCAGCTCTTTCAGCCAGTTGCAGGTACCAACGGTGGATATTGCCGTATTCAGTCATATCAATCTGATGGAACTCATAGCGGCTGATCCAGGGCCATATGGCGGTGTCAGCAATTGATATATCTGTTCCTGCTACGAAGTCCCGACCTTCAAGCCTGTTATTCAATTCTTTATAGATGCGCTTAGCCTGAGTATGAAAGCGTTCCTCAGCATATGGAGACTTGCCCGGATTGAATTTCAGGAAATGATGCGCCTGCCCCAGCATTGGCCCCTGAGCTGCTGCCTGCCACATGAGCCACTGGATTGTTTCCCATCTGGCTTTTTCTTCAGTTGGCAGGAGTTTTTTACTTTTTTCAGCCAGATAGATTGCGATTGCGGCCGATTCTACAAGGTTGAATCCTGTTTCATCATCGAAAATTGCGGGAATTGCATTATGAGGACTGATTTTGAGAAATTCAGGATCATGCTGCTGGCCCTCGGAAAGGTTAACCGGATGAACCTGATAGGGTATGGCCATTTCCTCCAGCGCAATGGAAATCTTGCGCCCATTCGGTGTTGACCAAGTGTACAGATGTATCATTGCAGCTTTCTCCCTGTTCATCTTTATAAACAAGCCGTTTACAAAATTTACCATAACATCTTTTTAAGCCTGTTCTGTTAGATTTTATTCAGAAAAAGTCTGGGTGGACAGGCTTTTGTTTCAATTTACGAATGTGTTTTAGTGAATGTCTGATTACGCAGAACATGGGCAGGCGCCTGCATCTTCCAAAAGTTCGAACTCTCTGTTGCTTATCAGCTTTATGAGTTCGCTGTTTCTCAGCGCAATGCTGCTTTTTGCCATTCAGCCTATGTTTGCGAAAATGGTATTGCCACGACTTGGTGGTGCGCCTGCTGTGTGGTCTGTGGCTATGTGCTTTTTTCAGGCAATGCTCCTTGCCGGTTATGCCTATGCGCACGGCCTTATCCGGTGGTTTGGCCTGCGAAAGGGTATTTCCATTCATATGGTTGTGCTTTTTCTTGCGATTACCACACTTCCAATCGGTATTGCAGCAGGTTGGGATAGTCCTCCTGAAACGGGTATTCGCCTCTGGGTTGTCGGATTGCTGACATTTTCTATTGGACTGCCGTTTTTTGCCTTGTCTGGTAATGGACCTCTATTGCAAGCCTGGTTTTCACGTTCGGACCATCATCATGCGAATGATCCGTATTTTCTTTATGGAGCCAGTAATTTTGGCAGTTTACTGGCGTTGCTGTGTTATCCGGTTCTGCTGGAACCCAATCTCAGGCTTAATGAACAAAGCATGGCATGGTCATCAGGGTTTATTGTACTGACTATCCTGGTGGGCCTTTCTGCGATGTTAATCTGGAATAACGGGCGGGCTGTTCAGAAAACACAGGAGACTGAGACTAAAACTGAAGATTTTGGCTGGGTTCGCCGTATAAGCTGGGTTTTACTGGCTTTTATACCATCGGCTCTGCTTGTTGCAGTTACCAATCATATTACTACTGATGTAGCCGCTGCCCCGTTTATGTGGATTGCTCCGCTTTCTCTATATCTGATAACATTTATTATTACATTCCAGCGCAAGCCAATTCTCAGCCAGAAGCTTATGGTACTGGTTCAGCCGTTTCTAATCGGCGGGTTGCTGGCGAGTATATTGTTCCCAATATCGAAGTTCTGGCTGGTTTTCCTTTGTATTCACCTGCTGGCATTTTTTGTAACGGCTATGGTTTGTCACGGGCGATTGGTAGAGCTACGCCCCAAGGCGAAGGATCTGACCGAGTTTTATCTCTGGATGTCTTTTGGCGGGATGCTTGGCGGATTGTTTGCCGGGCTGGTTGCTCCTTATGTGTTCTCTACAGTCGTAGAATATCCTCTGCTGATTGTGCTGGGTCTGCTGGCAAGGCCGGGCATTACTTCTTTGACTAAAATGGCAACTTTACGCCAGATATTGATTATAGCTCTGTCCATAATAGCTATTACGGGAATAGCCTATCTGGTGAATTACGTGCACCAGGGTGAGGTTATAGCCAAACTTCCTGCGGCTTATATTATTATCTGCGCCCTGCTTATTACGGCTGTGATTGGTTCCAGGCAGACCCCGTTGTGGATGGCTGGATTTCTGGCGGCTGCCTTTATCAGTGGTCCTCTATTACAGCCTAATGCCAGTAAAAAAGAGAGTTTTCGCGGCTTTTTTGGTGTGAATTATGTTTCTGAATCCTCTGATGGAAAGTACCGGCTGTTAACTCATGGAACAACTCTTCACGGGGCTCAGAAGATTGATGGGGCATCTCCCCCCGAACCTCTGACCTACTACCATTATGACAGTGCTTTTGCAGATGCGTTCAAGGTTTTAAGGAAAGACCGTGAGTTAAAAACTGTTGGTATTGTGGGGCTTGGGGCTGGAAGTCTGGCCTGTTACAAGCGCCCGGATGAGCTATGGACTTTTTATGAAATTGATCCGCTTGTGGTGCAGATCGCGTCTGACAGCTCCCGATATACATTTCTTTCAGATTGTGCGCCCAAGGCTCCGGTTATTATCGGAGATGCCAGGCTGACATTGCAGAAAGACAAAAAACTCAAGTTTGATTTTCTGGTTATTGATGCATTTTCTTCAGATGTGGTGCCTGTTCACCTGCTGACTGTTGAAGCACTGAAAATGTATGAGGCCAAGCTGAATGAAAACGGGGTTTTGCTGCTTCATATATCCAACCGCAATATGAATCTGGCTCCGGTGGTGAGTGCTTTAGCCAAGAAAGCCGGATTTTCCGGTATGATCGGGTTGAAAGAGCCAAAGAAGGATGCCGGAAGATATAAAACGGCTGCCAAGGTTGCTGTTCTGGCTAAAAATGCGGAGAGTTTAAAAGGATTTCAGGGGTTAGAAGACTGGTCTCCATTGCCAGAGCCGTCAGCCAAGGTCTGGAAGGATGATTATTCAGATGTTCTTGGGGTGATACTTGAGGGGCTTTATTAAAAAGCCCCTGCAAAATGATGTTCTTAGCGGCTAGCAATTCTTCTATAGGCGTCAAAACCTGCCATAAGCACGTTGAAGAGCCTTTTTGCAGATTCCTTACCACCTTCTGCAGTTAATGCGCGGTGATCATCTGTTGCCTTTTTAGGAGATGCGTGAACCCATGCATGAATACCACATGCTCCTCCCATTGCCTGCGACCAGTCCCAGAAATATACGGCAGATCCGGCAGCGGCTCTACGCATAGCCCTTCTTACCGGATCAAGATTTAATGGCGGATGCCAACGGGCAAGTCTTGAACTCTTATTGTTCATCAAGGTGTTGTATTCCCTGATTTCCTCTTTGCTCAACGCACTGCATGTAGATGAAGAGCTGCCTGAGCGTCTTGCAAAATCTGGCAGGAATGCTGCATCAGGCGGGCCTATAACCATTACTGAAGCTTCCGGAGCCAGACTTTTGAAAATCTGAACCAGCTGGTTGAATTTCTTTTCATAGGCCTTTGCATCTGTAATAGGGTCAAAACCTTCATTTGTGCCGTAATTTAATATAATCAGGCTTGGTTTCAGGCTCTGAATATCGCGCTGAACAAATTCAGCATCCAAATTTTGTACAAAACCTACTGTAGCCCCCGGAACGCCAAGATTTACGTATCTTACACCCGGCTTGTCGTGACCAGACTGCCATGACATGACTGTGATAGGCTTCCCACCTTCAGGAAAAACACTGATAGAGCTTGCGGTTTTTGGAAAACGGACGCGCCTCATACCATATTGCAGAGTATTGGTTTCTATTATCTGCTGGTGTGAACCATCGGGGCCCTGCGCCCAAACAATTGCCCTTCCATATTCAGGACCTGTAAAGAAGCTGATTTCAGCCCATGCAAATGGTGAGCCTGTGCTGTTAAACTGTACAGATGCGTTTGGATCGGACGAGGTATAGGTCACGCCTGTTAAGCCAAACAACTCACCTTTTTTACCGGAAAGGCTGTTTTTAACTTCCCACTTTCCTGTGCTTGCGATACGGATGCCACGCGCTCTGAAAAACGGAAAAACCGGGCCTGGCATCGTCATGCCTCTGCCACTGTTACCAAAGCGGGCCTGAAACATTTCACGAAGATCACCAGTGAACTTATCCCGCGCAATATGTTCATCTCCAAGGTGAAGAATAGTAACAGGTTCATTGCGCTTGCCTGTACTCACATCACCAAGGGCTCTAAAGAATTTTGCCAGACCGATTTTAATCGGGGTGTCTTTTATAAGGTTAATTGTACCTGAGGGCTGAGGAGGCAGATCTATGATTGTCGGAGTGATCTTCTCCGTCTTAGCGAGTTTTGTCGGGGAATTCTTTTTGGGAAGCATTCTTTTCAATGCTTCTATGTCATCAGCAACTTTTTTCTGGCGTATAGGAAGCTGATCCGCTTTCCGAACTCTATTAACCTGCCTGGAGGTATCATTGGCAAAAGCCGCATCCTGCCCGATCATGACCATAGCACACAAAACAGCAGAACAAACTCTCAGCACACTACCTATTGTATATAGAGGCACTTGCCCGTTTTTATCTTTTTTATTTATTATTTTATTCGACCACATACCCAACACCACCTACTAAATGCCCGAAATATTAACTCACTGTTTCCAGGTAAAATCGTCTACACGACCCGGTTTCGGAGTTAATGTTTCACCACTAACAAGAACCCTGTAATAGGGGGTTTCCTTGATTGGCACACGACGCTTTGCATCTTTCAAGCTCAAATCATTTGCTGACGTTACAGAAGCCAGTGCAGTCAGCCCGGAGCCAACCTCATCAGCAATGATATCACCTGTTATTGCACTTACAGATCCGGGATTGTTTCTTACACCAGAACCTGACAAAACTGTGTCAGAAATTGGAGGGCGCACAATCTTGATTCCCTCGATAAGCTTTCCACCACTCTTCTTTGCCTTGTTATCAGTTTTTGCTCCGCCCAGAAACCTGGCAAAAAAGCTTTCCTTTTCCTCTTTTTTCAAAGGTTTGGCATTTTCCGGGGTTTTTCCTGAATATCTTTTCGATATTTTGGGCTTATTCGAGTTATCTTTTGCTATCCGCGACTGTTCCTCTCTGGCACCTGCCAAAGGTATATTACGTTCAGCTTTTGCAAGCTTCATATCTCTGCGGATTTCTTTTTCAACAAAGTGTGCAAGCTTTCTGTACCCACGGCCAGTCAAATGTACACCGTCATTCTCCCGGATACGTCTCACATTACCATTAATATCCGGGCCAAATGCACTGTACCGATTAAACTGGTCTGTAAAACCATTCCAAGTATCAATAAACTTTACACCATTAAGAAATGCATGTTTGCGGAAAACATCATTTAACAACTGCATTTTCTCATTCAGTTTAGGGCTTCGCATGATAGGCAGGCCGACCCAGTAAACAGCAACATTTTTACTTTTCAGGGACTTCAATTTAGCATCAATGCGGTCTCCAAGGATTTTACTCCATTCTTTGGTGCCGACTTTATGCCCTTTGCGGCCCTTATAAATGGTTGATAGCTCCTTCAGGCCGATCAGGACGATAACTATGTCCATTTTATCCTGTGCAACAAGAGCTTCCAGATCATTTTTCCAGTTGAACCCTCTCGAAACTGCCAAGCCTGAACTATACTTAATACGGCTTTTTAATTCTATATTTCTATCTTTCGAGAATGCACTTACCAGGCCGTTATATGTACCCTGTGCGAGGGATGCTCCTACAACATAAACCTTATATTTCCCCCCCTGAGGAAAAGGCGTAATGTAGGTTTTGGACAACTGATCAGACTGGGCATTGGCGACAAGGGTACTACTGCCTGTAAATGTGAATGAAAGTACAAGCAGACATAAGAAGCCTGTAAGGGCCTGATGTCCTGAATTTAAGCCTGCTTTTATAAAATGCATCAGATGTTTCATTCTTTATTCGTGCTCTTTATCATCAGGATTGATACTGAAAGTACCTTTCTCAGTGTCTCCCCATCTATCGCTTGTTACACAGGTTATTTCTTTTTACCTGGCCATGGCGTAATAAATTTATCTCCGCCCCGCAATCTGTCTGCCAGATAGCCAACTGATAAAGCATAGGCGAAAGAGTTATTATAGCGGAGAATTGACCTAAAATTGGGTAAAATCAAGAAGGCAGGTCCTTTTTTTCCTGATGAAAGCTGAAGATAAGCCTTATCAGTTAATCTCGGGAAAGGTTTACCATTCGCTCTCTTAACACCAAGCTTTTTCCAGCTGCCCAGAGTTTTTCTTAACTTCTTGCGGTGGCTAACTAATTTGTAATTAAAACCTTTAGGCAGTTTGACCTCGTAGCCCCATGTCTTTCCATTCTTCCACTTGGAAACTCTTAGATAATTTGCTGTGGATCCCAGCGCATCAGGGATAGAATGCCAGATATCCCGCTTTCCATCTTTATCAAAGTCAACAGCATAGGCGTTATATGTGGTTGGGATAAACTGGGTATGCCCCATAGCCCCGGCCCAGGAACCCAACATTTTTTCAGGGGTAATATCTCCCCGCTGGAGTATTTTCAGAGAAGCCAAAAGCTGGCTTCTACCAAAACGGCGCCTTGATCCCCGGTAAGCCAAAGTTGCCAGAGACCGCACAACGCTTTTATCTCCCTTATGCGAGCCAAAGTTGCTTTCCAGCCCCCATATAGCCAGAACTATATGCCGATCAACGCCATATTTCTTTTCAACTGATCTTAAAAGTTTATCATGTTCTTTTAGTAACTTAAGCCCCTGATCAATTCGTTCCTGACGAACCCGGCGTTCTATATATTCCTCAATTGTTTTCTTAAACTCAGCCTGATTATTGGCCTTGTCAAAAACATCCTGATCCGGCCCTTCAATGCCTTTAAATGCAGCTTTGAAGGTTTTGGCTTTGATACCCTTGCGTTTTGCGGTTTTCTCAAAGCGCACAAGCCATTTTTTGAACAGATGATCTGTATCCGCATAAGCAGGGGTTATATTTACTGTAAAAGCGGAAGCTCCTGCAAACAGAAAAAGAGCACCACAAATAGCGATGGAAAGGATATTTTTCATAGAATTGCTGCCTATATGCGCTTCAATATGAGAGAGAGAGCGCAACATTTTATTTGTACCAAGACTTGTTAATCCACCTAATCAGAAGGCTATATATTGTTATCATTCAATATATTACTGAGCAAACTGACATAAGTCTAAAGCAAGTCTTAGTGAGTTTTTTCTTTAACGCACGTTTTTACTTATTTTTCTATGGTTTTCGTCTAAAAGTGCAAAAAACTTTCTATTCAATGCACAAGTTACAGGCAACTTATTTTTGGACTGAAAATCCCCGATAATTGTGCGGGATTTAGGACCGATTATGCCGTCTATTTTTCCAACCTTGTATCCAAGGGCTGACAGCTGTTCCTGAACTGAACGCATATGAGATCTGGCATAGACCTTAACTTTTGGCCAACGCCCTGAAAAACCTTTATTTTCAAAGGTTCTATCTGCCAGATGACCAACAAAAATTGCGTACAGGTTTGCCTGATTATATGTCTTAATAACCAAAAAATTGTCTGTTACCAGAAATGCGGGGCCTTTGATGCCCCCCGGGATCAGCAGGTAAGCCTTTTGGCCAAGCTCTTCTTTAGTGAAAGATTTCTTTCCAATACGGGAAACACCAATTTTCATCCATTCGGCAATTGTACGCCCATTATCAAAACCTTCCAGACGGCAATCCAGCTTTTTTGAAACGCGAACTTCATAGCCCCATGTTTTATTCTGTTGCCAGCCATTTTTTGACAGATAATTGGCCGTAGAAGCAAGAGCATCAATTTTGTTTTTCCATATATCCCGCTTGCCGTCACCATCATGATCAACTGCATACAGGCGGAAATCATTCGGCATAAACTGGGTGTACCCCATCGCACCTGCCCATGAACTTTTCATATTGGCCGGTGTTACGTGCCCCTGTTCAAGAATCTGTAACGCAATCAGAAGTTCATTTCTGAAGTACTCTTTTCGACGTCCCATATAGGCCTGAGTCGTCAGGACTTCTATGGCATAATGAGGAAGTTTTGTGCGACCAAACGAAGTTTCCCTGCCCCATATCGACAGTACTATTCCGGCATCGACACCGTATTTTTTCTCGATCCTGCCAAGACTGACTTTCCACTTTTTATAAAGCTTCCGGCTTCTTTTTGAGAGAGTATTTAAATAATTTTTGGGAAAGTATTTTCCGGGGCTTGAAAACTCTGGCTGCCGCTTTATTTTACTGTTTCTCTTTGGCTTTTTAGGTTTATGAATAGCAAGATCAGGAAGCTTCCACTGAAGTTTAACTCCCTTAAAAGCCAGATCCAGAGTTTTTTTGGAAATCCCCTTTTTCCCGGCTTCAGCTTTCAGTTCTTTCAACCACCCTTTAAACTCCTTACTCAGCTGAGCCCGACTGACTTTCGCAGCGTGAGCCATGCAGGACAGGGAGGAAAATGCCAATGATGCTATAAGCAGTAATCTGATGATATTCATATGAAAAATATAGATTTCTGTGTTTTGTTAAAGCAGTTCTATAGCAGACTCCCAAAACGTTGTCATTAAATCGCATACCAAATAAATTTGTTGTCAAGAGGAAACAGGGCTTGCTTTAAATCCCTCAATGGTTTAGCCCGAAATTCTTATAATTCAGATATTAAGAGGCAGGTTTATATGGGAAATTTTCTGGCATCAGCTCAACGTACTCTGCAATTGGAGACAGAAGGCCTAAAAAACCTTTCCAACTCACTTGAGAATGAACTGGCCGAAGATTTCAGTAAAGCGGCAGAGATCATACGCTCTGCTTCAGGCCGAGTAATTATTACCGGTATGGGAAAAAGCGGTCATGTTGCGCAGAAAGTTGCTGCAACGATGGCGTCTACCGGAACACCTGCCTATTTTGTTCATCCAAGCGAAGCCAGTCATGGTGATCTGGGTATGATTACCAAAAAAGACGTGGTTTTAGCTTTTTCCTGGTCCGGTGAGACAGTGGAGCTGATGAGCCTAATAGAATATTCAAGGCGTTTTGCTGTTCCTCTAATATCTGTTACTTCAAACAGGGAAAGTACTCTTGCCAAATCTTCCGAGGTTGCTCTTGTTCTACCGGACTCTCAGGAGGCCTGCCCTCATGGACTTGCTCCAACAACATCAACAACCATGCAGATTGCACTTGGTGATGCACTCGCAATAGCACTTCTTGAAAGCCGGGGCTTTACAGCTACAGATTTCAAAGTTTTCCACCCAGGTGGAACTCTTGGTGCCAGCCTTAAATTTGTTGGCGATGTTATGCATAAAAAGGACAAATTACCTCTGATTGGTCTGGATACTGTCATGAGTGAAGCTCTTGTCGTTATGACTGAGAAGAGCTTTGGCTGCCTTGGTGTTGTTGATGCCTCCGGCCAGCTTGCTGGAATTATTACTGATGGTGATCTGCGCCGGAAAATGGGCCCCAGTCTGCTAGAGTCCAGGGCGGAGAATGTTATGACCAAATCGCCAAAAACGGTAAAACCGGATACTCTGGCCAGTGCAGCTCTTGAGCAAATCAACAGCTCAAATATTACATCTCTGTTTGTGGTAGAAGAAAATCTCCCGGTAGGTATCGTACATGTACACGATTTATTACGTATTGGCGTGGCATAGTACACGGCACTTATCTGTCACTTTCGACAGTTAATAACTTCTTACTACTTTAAGTAAAATACGCTGAGTGAAGTTCAGCGAATATTTTCCGCTCCCATATATAATACTCCCAAAGAAGAGAACTATAGTTCCATAAAAATTAAACTGGTTTGGGGTGTAATATGGATATCGCGACTATTGCCGGAATGATAGCCGGCATGATCATCGTTGTCGTTGCCATTCTTATTGGTGGGGATTTCGGCAGTTTTGTTAATATTCCGTCAATTCTTATCGTGGTTGGCGGCGGCCTCGCGGCCACTGTTATCAGATTCCCCCTACCCAAGATTTTTTCAGCTTTTGCCTGCGGCAGCAGTGTTGCCTTTACCCACAGGTCCATCAGTCATAAAGAAGTGATTGATGAGGTTACACGCCTTTCCTATGTGGTTCGTAAAGATGGCCCTCTAGGGCTTGAAAACACTGAAATAAAAGAAGAAATGCTCCGAAAAGGCGCGCAGATGATAGCGGATGGTTATGAACCAGATCTTATCCGCACCATGCTGGAACGTGAACGGGATCTATTACTGGAACGTATTGATGAAGGTGCCAGAATTTATAAGGCACTGGGAGATGCGGCACCAGCATTTGGTATGATCGGAACCCTGGTTGGTCTGGTACAGATGCTTTCAACCATGGATGACCCTGCATCAATTGGACCGTCGATGGCGGTAGCACTTTTAACAACACTCTATGGAGCGGTCATTTCCAACCTTATTTGTCTGCCTATTTCAGATAAGCTGAATAACAAGGCTGTTTATCAGGAGATTAACCTGAATCTTGCTCTGGATGGAATTATTCATCTCAGAGAGAACAAAAGTCCCCAGATCATTCGTGAGTCTCTGATCGCCTATCTGCCAGACAAAGAGCGTGCTGCTGTTCTGGCGGAAGATGCTGCTTCGGCAGGGGCAGCGTAGGGGATATAGACCATGGCAAAAAAACCTGATGCAGGCTTACCCGAATGGCTGGTAACTTTCGCCGACCTGATGTCTCTTCTGGTGTGTTTCTTCGTTCTGATTATTTCGTTTTCTATTCAGGATAAGGAAAAACTGCAAGTGGTTGCCGGTTCGATGCGTGATGCTTTTGGTATTAAATATGAAGCCAGAAAAGCAGGCATGATTGAGATTGAGGGTGCCCCGGTACGTGAGTTCGTGAAGAGTGTTGCTCCTATTCCCCGTGAACAGGATACTGACTATGCGGAACAGCGACATGACCAGAAAACAAAGCAGGGGCCGGAAGCCAATACGCATGATATTGAGAAAACCAATATCGAGCGCCCACGACAGTTTGCGTTAGCGGCAGCTTCTCTTCGCCAGGCCTGGAAAGCATTGCCTGAAATAACGGAAAGGTCTGATAGTCTTCTCGTGGAAACCACTCCGGAGGGGTTACATATTCAACTGGTGGACCAGGAAGGACGTTCCATGTTCCCAGAAACCTCATCCGAACCTTATGAACGGACGCGCAAACTTCTGGCCAAGATGGCACCTGTAATCAGGAAGATGCCAAACCGTATTGCAATCACCGGGCATACAGATGCAAACCGTCAATATTCGAGACCAGATTATACCTTATGGGATTTATCGGCTGACCGGGCAAAGGCTGCACGTCGAATATTGTCAGAAAATGGTATTCCACATAACAGGTTTCACTCTATTTCCGGAAAAGCAGATTCTGACCCGCTTTTCCCGGAGGATCCGTTTCTTGCTGCAAACAGGCGGATCTCTATCCTGATTATGTCTGAAGCTCCACCCTACCCTGTTGAACACAGGCCATAGTTTTGCTGCAGACTAACCTCTGCCTGCTCCGGTGTTATAGGCAGGTAAGGTTTTGCTATATCGGAATTATCCCAAATCTGCATGTTGTCCGCCATTGATCTAATAGATGCGATATTTGTGGCCAGAAATAACGCCCGTTTTGATATTTCCTGTTCTGGTACATATCTGCTGCGTTTTTTACTTCTCCGGATCGCAACTGATAAATCACAATAAATAATCTGCATTCTTACTGAGTATCCCTGAGCTCTGCAAACACGGACCATATCCAGTATTTCTGAACGACAAAGCCCCATATCCATGACAATGTTCATGCGGTGCTCTACTGCTTTAGGGAACAGTAATTCATCCGCAAGCTTTCGAGCAGGCAATTCCCAGTATGACCTTGCATTTTCTGCTCCAAAGTTATTGAAGTCATTCTGATATTCCAGAAGCTCCTCCATTACCCGATCCGGGTCATGATAGTAATAATCCTGCGGAAGAGTTCCCTGCTTTTCCTGCAATGACAGAAAGGTTGTCTTACCTGAAGCCGGAATGCCTGCCATTGTGTAAAGCACCGGGCGTGCTGAAGCGATCGGCGTTGGGCCAATAAATTTATTGAGAATTCTAAGTTGTTGCTGCTCGTCTATAAATTTCATTATTCATTGATTAGCAAAAAATTGGTTTCCAACCCACTCCCATGTGGGCTAAAAAGCCCGTAAGATACGGGACCACAATATAAGTTGATATAATATAATATGCAAACTCTGATCATTATTCCTGCGCGTTACGGCTCTACGCGTTTTCCAGGAAAACCACTTTTTAATATTAAGGGGAAGACACTGCTGCAGCGTGTTATTCGAATTGCAGAGCAGGCTTCTGAAGGAAATAATGCCCGTTTCCTTGTTGCTACTGATCATGAGGATATTCTCAAGCATTGTAACGATCTCGGCGCTCCTGCTGTTATGACTGATACCGACCTTGCTTCAGGGACTGACAGGGCACTGGCTGCTATTGAAGCAGATGGCTCGCAACCTGATTTTGTAATCAATCTGCAGGGTGATGCACCTTTTACGCCTGCGGCTCATGTTTCGAAATTAATAGAGAGTGCCAAAACACTTGAGGGAGATGTTTTTACTCCTGTTATCAAACTGGACTGGGAAGCTCTTGATATGCTTAGAGAGCGCAAGAAGACAACGCCATTCAGCGGTACTACCTGTGTGAGAACTCCAGACGGCAAGGCATTCTGGTTTTCAAAGAATATTCTGCCAGCAATCCGCAAGGAAGATGATTTAAGAGCAACAAGTACGCTGTCGCCAGTTTTCAGGCATATCGGGCTTTATGGATACAGAATGGAAGCCTTAAGAAAATTTGCTGAGCTTCCTCCGGGGTTTTATGAAATTATGGAAGGGCTTGAACAGCTCAGATTTCTTGAAAATGGCATGTCTATTCAAGCAGTTGAAGTTGATACTCCGGCAATATCAATGTCTGGTGTTGATACCCGTGAAGATGCTGAGCTAGCCATTCAGCTTATCGAGAAAACTGGCGACCCTTATGACGACGGGAGCCTGCAATGACCAGAATTATTATTGCAAGACATGGTAATACTTTTGATGCGGGAGAGGTGGTTACGCGTGTTGGAGCCAGAACGGATATACCACTGTCAAATTCGGGGAAGGTTCAGGCAATAGCTCTTGGACAATATTTCAAAGAGCAAAGCTCTCCGTTTGATATTGCTTTTTGCTCAACTTTACGGAGGACTAAAGAGACAGCCGATATTATATTGTCTGAGCGGCAATCAGAAATCACACCGTCTGTCCTGACATTCCTCACTGAAATCGATTATGGACCTGATGAGAACCTACCGGAAGACATTGTTCTTCAGAGAATTGGTCAAGACGCTATTGATAAGTGGGAAAAACTGGGTACTCCGCCACAGGGCTGGCTGGTTGAACCGGACAGGCTTATGCAGGAATGGCGTGATTTCTTTTCACTTATGCATGCAGAAAATAACGGAAAAAATATTCTTGTTGTAACAAGCAACGGAATTGCCCGTTTTGCTCTGCAGGCAATTGATTCTGCAGCATCACACAGTCTTAAGCTTAAAACCGGAGCATTTGGAGAAATTACCATTGATAATGGCGGAAAAGCCCGCATTATGGAATGGAATATTCGTCCCTGAAATGTCACCAAACACAAGGGTGCCACATTACTTTTATAGGGATGAATGATATCAATTTTCTATAGAAACTATAGAAATAAAAACAGAACCAATAACTTTTGTCGGTCATATTATGAACAAACCCAGTAAGTTACAAGCAGCGCCCAAGCATCCTGGAATTATTGCTTTACTCATTTTTTCTGTTCTAGCCACTTTGGCTATTATGGTGCTTTCAGAATATAAATATCTTCCTGAAGCGCCGGATAAAATTACGTATGACTGGCGTACAGCTTTTTTTTCAGATGCTGTTAAAAAGCAGCGTAAAGATATTGCAGTAATTCTGGTTACTGATGATTCTATTGCCCAATACTGGTCCAGGTCTCCCATTGACCGCGCTATGCTGGCTGAACTCGTTAAGGCAGTTGATGCTGCCGAACCTGCCGCCATAGGTCTGGATTTTATATTTGACCGCCCTGCCGAACCTCATAAGCAGGAAGCGATGCTAAATGCGATGAAGAATGCCAAAGCACCCATTATCATTGGTGCACTTGAAAGACCTGAAGGTGACCGACGCATTAAGGGAATGCGTGAGAAGAACTTTGACTGGCAGGATAATTTTATTAAAGAAACTGGCAAGCAGGCTGGTCACATTCGCTTCAAGAACGAGCAAAAACGCTTTTCTGTTGATGATCAGGTTATCAGATTTCTCGGAGCAAAATCTAACGGGCAATCTTCCTACCCAAGCTTTGCTGAGTTACTTGCGAAAGTTAAAAACCCCAATGCCAAGTCCGAATCTCCATATATTGCCTGGCTTATGGAGCTGGAAAAAGGTGGACAGACAGTGTTTCCAAGGATCTATGTTTCCGAGCACAAGCCTGTCGATGGGACCGGGAATGGAGATACATTGCTGCCTGAGCATATAAAAGGATTACTGAAAGACAAAATAGTTCTGATTGGGGCAGATCTTGTTAATCTGGATCAGCACCTGACACCTTTTTCTGTTTTAAGAAAAGAGAAAATCCCTGGCGTTCTTATTCATGCGCAAATTGTTGCCCAGCTTATAGACGGCCGTGAGGTATTCGAACTGAATAAAATATTCGAAATTATTGCTGTGCTACTTATCGTAGTATTTGGTTTTTACCTAGCATTCCGCTTTAATCTCAAAAGATATGACTTTATTATGGGCGCTGTTGGTATTACAGTCCTCATAGCTTTGGGAGTTGTGACTTTTCATTTGGGTAAAACGATTATCCCTTCAACAACTTTTTCCCTTGCATGGATTCTGGGAGTCTGGGGCGGGCACCTGTACCGTTCATACTATAAAACCCCGGAAAGAAGCTAAATGATCTGTTTTGAAGGAAAATATTATGAAAAAATGGAAATTATTCCAGGTTGCGCTTATAGGGCTTGTAGCGACCTATATCATTTTTCAATCATCTCATGTCCACGCAGATCTGGTTATAACCGGGGCTTCTGATCCAAAATACAAAGTAGGAGAAAAGCTGCCAGATAACACCAAACTGGAGATACCGGCAGATATTACGGTAAGTATTCTAAAGATTCCCGAGCAGGAAACCTATGTTGTCAGAGGACCACATACCGGTACCCTTGAGGAGTATATCAAAAAGAAAACCTGCCCGTGGATAGAGCGCCTGTTTGGGGTTTGCGGCCGGGAAGACAGGAGTGAACCTCCTACGGGTGGTGTAAGAGCTATACGGCCAAAAGACTGAGCCTTTTTAGAATTTAAAATAAACCCGCTGATCTCTTTTGCATCAGCGGGTTTATTTTTATTTTTTTGAACGCTTTAGTGTGCAGTGTGGGCGTTCACAAACCCGATCCAGGTAAGCTGTGATATTTGGATAATCATCACCTAATACACCCTGCTTTTCAGCCCAATTGAGTGTATAGGCAGCAATAATATCTGTTACTGAGAATTTTCCCGCAACAAAATAGTCATTTTCTTCCAGATGGGCATTTACCACTTTGAGAGATTTTTTTGCTTCAAATGTATTCTGAGCTTCAATTTCCAGTACCTGGTATCCCTCTTTGTAGCGGGCTTTGTTTCTAAAGGTGCTCCAGAGATGAGCTTCAATCTCTGTCAGCATAAAAGATACCCATTGATCATGAAGGGCTCTTTCCCAGGTTCCAGACGGGAATGACAAACCTTTGTCAGCGTTGCTATCTGCCAGCCAGTTACATATTGCAGCGGACTCGAACAATGGTCTTCCATCGTCCATAATGGCCGGTATTTTACCTAATGGGCTTACGTTCCTGAACTCTTCAGACTGGAAGGCTTCGGGACCGGTTAACCCTTCAAAAGCGATATCCAGTTCAGTCAGCACCCAGCGCACACGAGCTGAACGAGAGGTTGAGAATTCATAAAGTTTTACAGCCACGATTTTTTTCCTTTTTTTGCCAATTCCATTACCTGTTCAGTAGTACGGAAATTATAGAATATATACAATATAGCCAAGCCTATATATCGCACCCTGATAAATGATGTTTTGGCCCCAGATATTCCAAAAATCAGTCTAAATGCAGGATGAAGCATTCAATATCGAACGTTTTTCCCAAAATCCATTTCATGTACCATCTGCAATTGCATTCTTCACGAGACACTATCATATTTATCCTGTTCCTGCTAAGTTGCGGACAATTTTCTCCTTTATCCCGATGTTCATGTTTCTTCTAACGGTGTTATGGGTGCCCAATGCTGTATCTTCGTTCGTTACTTTGTTATGTTTTGTCTTTTTCTGTCGTTTTTACCTCTGTTCCAATAAGTTATGGACAATCAACGACACCCCGCCCTGTTAGTTGCAATGTTACATCTGAAGCGGATTTTCGTTTTGGACTGGAATCCATATTAAAAGACGTTATCGGCAGTTCTTTAAAGGATGTTGACTACAAAGGCATTGTTGACAAATCCTGGGAGAAGAACCAGGTCAACAAGCTGATCAGCACGCTCGTAAAGAGAAAGGCCAGACAACTCAGACGAGATAAGACAATTTACCAACTTATCAGTACTCTGGGCTCTTCAGAAGCAAGAACGAATTTTGCGCAAGAATTTGCTGAAGGAGTTTTTGGTTCCGAGAAGTTCAAGGAAGTTATTGGAATTATCGCCAATGATGTCGGTCTTGCCATCAGTTCGAAGCTTGATGCTATTACGACGAAGGCGGAAGGTCCGGTAGCAAGCTGCATCCGTAAATTTATTGGCCCCAGATATGGTGATACCATTGCCATTCTTGTTTCGCGCCAGACCCAAAATAAAGTTGGTATAGATTCAACAAAAACGCGTTCTAATGCAGGTGTCACTGATATACTTGCCCAATCTTCGGGTGGTCTTACCGGAGCACTTATGATTGTTCTGAGGCGCGCTATTGTTGACAGGCTATCTATATGGCTTGGACGCAGGCTGGTCGGGACTATTGTAACACGTGCTGTTGGAGCCGTTGTTGGTATTGTTGGCTGGGTGCTTATAGCGAAAGAGCTCTGGGATCTCAGGCTTGGAATTCTTCCTATCCTCAGGAAAGAACTGAAGTCGGATAAAACAAAGGCCGAAGTGAAGGCTGAGCTGATAAAGGGACTGGATGAAGAACTGAGCAAGGCACTGGATAGTGTTCCAACTGAAGTTGCTGCCAGTATTTTTGCTATCTGGATTAATTTCAAAAAGCAGAATGAAAAGGTTCTTGAGCTTGCCAGAAAATATCCAAAATTTCAAAATCTTCTGAAGGAACTGCATAGTAGTGATGAAAAGCGTGCACTTGCGTTACTTCGCAAGACCAACAGCCTTGTCAATCTTACGATTGAAAAAGGTGGAGAAGAAAATTTCCTGAAAGCGCTGAATGACGGGTCTCTCCAGCGAGCCATACTGGAGTTGTCGGAGACAGGTGTGCAGATTGCTGTTGATACCAAATCGATAGAACTGGCATTTGAGTGGACGAAGGCTGCAAGAGACAGACTGCAGGATATATACCGAATAGGGCTTCATAAGTATTCCAAGCCTGATGAATATGATGAGAAGAAAATCGGGAAGCTGCTTTCACTTCGGAATGAGCAACAGATGAAAAGAATCGCAGCACTTGAATCCAAAAAGAGAGATGCGCTTTTCAAGTTGCCTCAGGATCATCTGCAGGATTTTCTGGAGAATCTCAACCAGTACCAGTTATCGGCGTTAAGTTTCTATATTGAGGAACTTAAGCCAGATGTTTCACAAAGCTTTATCCGTGGAATACTTATTGAACCTGAGAAAATGAAGCTTTTTTCAAAAGGGTATGTCCAGACAGGCATCCTGAACAGTGGGGATCAGAGCGCAGCAATCCGTTATATGCTCAGGCCAAACTCAACCTTAAACCTGTTCCAGCTTCCGGAAGATATTCGCCTGGCTACAAACGGAGAAGTGCACCCTTTACTATTATGGAGTAAAGAGCCGGTCACGCTAACACTTGCGGCGTTTATTACTCTTTTTGTTTTCATGACTATCTGGCGACTAATTTTTGGAAGACGTCCAAAAATTATAATTGAGCAAAAGGTCGTTGATAAAAAATAGTATGTCAGAGTTATTAAGGAGGCAAAAATGACTTTGCACACGATTGAGCGTTTTTCAAACAAGACAATTATTGAAGGGGAACTTGTAACTGTTACTGCAGTTGAAGCGGCTAATATTGTCAAGGATATCCGTGAACGCATTACCAATACGTTTGGCGGGCAGATGAAACGTTATGAAGGTCTGATAGAAAAAGCTGTTGAGCGGGCAATGGCGCGGCTTGATGAAAAGGCTAAAGAAAAAGGTTATGATGGCGTAATAGGAGTTCGCTTTTCCCATCCCAGCCTTGTAGATGGCGGAGTTGAGGTTATCGCATATGGAACCGGCTTTAATTACAGCTAATATCAAGCCTTAAGCGCAGTAAAGACTATAGACTAATGCAGTAAATTCACAAATATACTTGCATGATATGAATATAAGTGGCACTCATAGCACTTACTTTAGAACATTTAATAAACAAAGAAAGTTCAGGAACACGATGCGCTTAACCCGTCAGACCAGCTATACAGTACGAATTTTGATGTATTGCGCTGCAAATTCTGAAGAGTTCAGCAAAGTGTCAGCAATTTCAAGCGTATATAATATCCCTGAGCCATATCTTTTCAAAATTCTGAAGCCGCTGGTTAATGCAGGTTATGTAGAGACTGTGCGTGGGCGGAATGGCGGTATTCGTCTGGCAAGACCAAAATCAGAGATTATTCTTGGGGATGTAATCAAACTCTCAGAAGAAAATTTCATACTTGCAGAATGCTTTGAATCCGGAGAAACGGATTGCCCACTGGTTTCTGATTGCAAGCTGAACAGAGCGTTAAATAACGCTCTGGATGCTTTTTTTGAAGTTCTGAACAGCTATACGATAGAAGATCTTTCGGCTGGCAACAGTAATATCAATATGCTTTTTGACCTGAGTATGCCCCAGGCCAACTAGCGGGTTTCTATGTTACCGTCTCTCGACAACATTATTGCAACCCATTGCCAGGATGGTACATGAGCTGCAACAATCATCATCATTACAGTTATGGGAATAGATAGCACCATACCTGCTGCCCCCCATATCGTTCCCCAGAAAGTCAAAGACAGTATGATGACAAATGCACTTAAGTTCAAAGAATTACCCATAAACATGGGTTCAATAACATTACCTATTGTAAACTGAATTGCAGTGAGTCCCAGGGCGATAATCAGAAATGGTGTATAGGTATCAAACTGTATCAGTGCTATCACAGCCGGGAAAATAACGCCAAGAATTGAGCCTATTGTCGGGATATAATTCAGAAGGAAGATAACAAGAGCCCATGTTTCCGCGAAATCTACATTAAGGTATTTCAGTATGATATAACTGGATGTTCCAGTAATGATGCTCATTATGGTTTTGATCCAGATATATTTCCTTACATTCTCTGACAGGGATTTCAGTATCGCCCTTACCCTAGATGACCTCTCCTCTTCAGGGAACAGTCTTACTATCTTTTTGGATACATTGCGGCCTTCCGCAAGCAGGAAACCAACATAAAGCACAACCAGAACTGCGTTGGTCAATGTTGCCTGTGCGCCCCCGAGGAAACCGGAGATGCTATTAGAATATTGCAACCCAGCTACGCCGTTTTTTATGCGCTCTGTCATTTCCGGCCCCAGCCAATTACCAATATGACCTATTATTTCTTTCAGTCGTTCTGTATATTTTGGTGCTGCTGCTACCACAGCATCTCCCTGGCTCATTAAAATGCGAGAGATCAGGAAAAATCCAAACGCTACTAATCCAATGGCAATAATCATCGCGAAAATGCGAGGTATATACAGGGAGCCAGTCAGACGTGCTATCACAGCCTCCAAGAGGTTCCATAATAATATAGCAATTGCCAGTGGCAGCAAAAAGGAACTTCCCCAGATAAGGCCGATCATTACAACCCCAGCGGCCATAATGCCCAAAGCTATATTATTTGACGATTTTTGTTCCAGGGTTTCTGACATTGCTTTATCTTTTCTACAAAATAATTTTTGGTGAATTTATGATAACCCATTATGGCTGAAGAATGTATAGCGTTCATGTCGATTTAATACTCAAAACAGGAAAGATCCTGCCTCTTTTCAACTTCAGGTACTATTCCAAGGATTATTTTAAAATCTTCAGGAATGCCAAAGTGTCAACTATGCGATTGCTCATACGTTTCCCTGTTGCCAACACTATCCGAGATGTATGGTATTGAAAACAAATAAATAAGCCTATTTGAAGAAAAGATATTCTCTCCCTAATGAATATATAGGCAGCGATACTGCGTGCAGGTAATTACCACATGATGAGAGACGCGAAGAAGTTTAAAACCATTATGCCAACGCCTGATACTCTTATTAGGGAGCTTATGGCAGGCGCTATTCCCGTACTCGCTCACTGCATATGCTTTCATAGTCGATGTACAAACAGCTGAACTTTTGCTGGCAGGGCTTCTTTCCTGCAGGCTTTTTCTTTTTATACCTGCTTTATGCAGCAGCAACTTTTTCCAGAAATTCATTGATCAGTTTCTGAAGACCTTTTGCCTGGGTTGATACGTTATTGGATGAGCCAAGAACAGTATCTGCAGCCTCTACTGTTTTGTTTACGGATTCCTTGACAATACCCAGCTTATCTACGGTATCTTTTGTCTGGCCCGCTGCCTGAAGAATACTGCTGGAGATTTCTGTAGTCGCTTCCCCCTGCTGCTCTATACCCTCCGCAATTGAAGATGTATAATTATTCACCTCAGACATTACATCTGCAATTTCATTTATTGCTTTGGCTGCTTCTTCTGTTTCTGTCTGAATATTGGTTATCTGTTCGCTGATTTCCGATGTTGCTTTTGCTGTCTGCTCGGCCAGACTTTTAACTTCTGTTGCCACAACTGCAAAGCCTTTTCCTGCTTCGCCAGCTCTTGCTGCTTCAATCGTAGCATTCAGTGCCAGCAGGTTGGTTTGCTCAGCAATATCCTGGATCAGATTGATGACATCACCAATTTTCTGTGCAGCATTGGTTAGGGAAATAACCTTGGTATCAGTTGTCTGTGTCTTTTCTGTTGCCTGCTTTACCACTGACATTGTTTGCGACAGGCGCCCGGATATTTCGGTGATGGATGCAGACAGCTCTTCAGCAGCACTTGCTACAGTTGCAACGTTCGAGGATGCATTACTACTGGAGTCAACAGCACTTTCGGCAGTAGCATTTGTGCTATTCGCTGTCTGTGTCATATCCCGTGCAGTAGCCTGCATTGCTGCTGTATCGGAATCAACGGTTGTCAAGGCTACCTCAACTTCATTTCTGAACTCATAGATAAAGCCTTCCAGATCCTTTTGCCGCTGTTGTATTGTTTCTTTTTCCCTTATGCTCTCTATTTCGAGGCGTTGTCTGTCTATGGCATTCTCCCTGAAAACAGACACTGCATTTGACATATCTCCAATTTCATCCTTACGCCATTGTCCGTAAATATCAAAAGAGGTATCGCCACCTGCAAGGCTTTTCATCTGCTGCACCAGACGAAGAATAGGCTTTGTTACCGATCTGGATACAAGGATGCTGCATATGCCTATAAATAACAGAAGAACTAATGTGATAACGGCCTGAGTCAGCATCATTCTGTAGACGGGTGCATATATTTCGTCGACACTCAGAGCTGCAATCAGAGCCCAGTTTGCTGTTTCGAATTTAAGCGGTACCCCAAAGAAGCTCATATTTAAATTTCGATAGGTAGAGGTTATTGTATTGTGAGCTTTTCCTTCAAAAACAGTACGAACAGTATCGTTATCCAGCTTTGACTTCAGAATATCATTTTCTTTAGAGAATTTGGAATCGTTGCGGAAAAGCTTGTCCTGCCCAATAATGATCATTTCTCCAGCTTTTCCCAATCCCGCTGACGAGTGCATTATTTCGTTTATGGCATCGATGGGCATCTGGAATACCAGCACTCCTACTTTCGTACCGTTTTCAAAAATGGATGTTGAAAGAAAGCTGGCGGGAGCATTGTTTGACGGGGCATAGGGCTTGAAATCGTAGAAGCTTATCTTAAAGGGGGCCGACTGCTGCATGCCTGCCCTGAATACATTACCCAGATCTGAATCTTTCCATTGTCCTGTATTCAGATTTGTAGCGAAGTCCAGTTCCTTAAAGACGGAATAAACGAGATTGCCTTTGGTATCGAACAAAAAGATATCGTAATAGCCACGTTCCTTAAGGAATTTACGAAAATACGGGTGGTATTTTGCGTGAAGCTCGTCATAGCCGGCTACAGTGCTGGCAGCATCCAGTTTTTCCTTCTGTCCAACAGGGTGCGGGTTATTATTTATGTAGGCATCCTGAAGTATTTTTGTCTGGTTTGAGCCCAAGTTTGCCCAAGAGGCCGTGAATTCCTTTATAGATTCAATGGTGGCGGGGCTAACAGACAGTGAACGGATATCCTGTTCGAGTGACAGGAGGTAGTTTTTCAGCTCATGCTTACGGGACTTTAATAAAGCATTTACCTTGCTTTCAATTAAGCTTTCAGAATTATTGTAGGCACTATAGATCGACGCTCCACCGAGTGAAACTGCGAGAAGAAAGCAGAGCGAGACCATTAATACCGGTAATTTTACACCTAACCGGCTATTGCCCAGAAATTGTTTCATAAAATTATGCCCCTGAAATAGACCTGTTTATAGCTATTACACAGTTATAGAGATGATCTGGAAATATTATGTTAAGCAACAGTACTATTTTGAGAGTTTAATTCTATATTATAAGGCTTTACCTGGCTCCCGGATTTTAATTACGAGCCAGGTGTCTGCTTATAATCTTTTATGGTGGAGTGGCTATACTTCGAGCCATTCCTTGCGGACAGCTTCATTCTCTCTGAATTCGTCAGGAGTGCCTTCAAAGACTACTTTTCCGTGGCCCATGACATATACCCGCTGGGATATTTTCAGCGCGATTGTCAGTTTTTGCTCTACCAGAAGGATTGAAACGCCACGTTTTGATATTTCATCAAGCAGGCTGGCAACCTGTTTTACAATTTTCGGGGCGAGGCCTTCTGTTGGTTCATCGACCATAATCAGTTCCGGATCTCCCATTAATGTCCGGCACATTGTTAACATCTGCTGCTCACCACCGCTTAATGCTGATCCGGGAATATCGGCACGTTCCTTCAGGAGCGGGAACATTTCGAAGATATCGTCCATTGACCAGCGGCCAGGGTTTTTCAGGTCCTTGATGCCCAGTGTCAGGTTATCCCGGACACTCAGGGTCGCGAATATATCTCTGTTTTCGAGGACAATGCCGAGACCTCTGCGGGCTATCTTATAGGATGGCATTGAAATGAGTTCTTCACCCTTGAATTTGACGGAGCCGGTGCGTTCTACATTGCCCATGATTGCATTTACGGTGGTTGTCCGACCTACCCCATTCCGCCCCAATATGCTGACGATCTCTCCCTTTTTTACTGTAAGATTTACGCCCTGAAGAATATGACTTTTTCCGTAATAGGCATGTAGATTACTGACTTCAAGCATTCGTCTCTCCCTTGCCGGATATGTGTCCGGTTTTTCTTCGATTTTCAGACCGCTGCCGAGTAGACGTTTTCAGGCCCAGCTTTGCCTCAAAAAGAAAAAGAGCTGCGCCAGAAGTATATATTTTAGCATAATGTTTCAGGACAAAAGGCCGCATGTCTAGGGCGACTAAGGTTGAATGAAGAAGCCTTCAGGCTGTAAAAACAAAGCACTTCTTGCCTGAGTAAAGTTATCAGTTTAGCGTTTATTTATTCAGGTCAGGCGGCAATGAGGTGCAGAAATGAGCGATAATTTTGATATTATTCTGAGTGGTGGAACTGTGATTGATCCTGCTACGGGCAGAAACGGTCGATTTGATATTGGCATAAAGGACGGTAAAATCGCTACCATTGACACGGGGCTGAATGCGTCCGAGGCGGCTGTGACCGATGTTACGGGCAAACTTGTTATTCCGGGAATGATTGATACGCACGGGCATATTTATGAGCATGTGACGGGAAAATTTGGTCTTAACCCGGATATGGTCGGTGTGCGCTCTGCCGTTACAACAGTGGTGGATCAGGGTGGGCCGAGCTGTATGACGCTTGGTGGGTTCAAACATTTTGTTGCGGGTGCTTCGCGAACCAATCTGTACTGTTTTATATCCGCCTATCTGGTTGGCGGACTTGAAGGGCATATGTACCCTGACCTTTATGGACCAAACGGGGTAAACCCTGAGCATACTGTTCGGGTAGCGAGAGATAATCTGGATATTGTGCGCGGTGTGAAGGCCCATGCGGAGATTGGCGGGCAGTCCCGCTGGGGGCTTGAGGTTATCAAGACCGGCAAGAGGATTTCCAGGGAGCTTGATCTGCCGCTATATATTCATCTCGGGCAGCTCTGGCCCAGTGTTGAGGAGGGGCCTGTTCCTGATCCTGATGAGCTGATCCGGGAACTGGTGCCTATTATGGATGAGGGTGATGTTCTGGCGCATCCGTTTACGCGGCATCCGGGGGGATTTGTTTCAGAGCAGGGCGAAGTCCACCCGATTGTGTTTGAAGCGATTGACCGCGGTGTTCGTGTTGATGTGGGGCACGGGTCTCATTTCAGCTTCCAAGTCGCGAAGACGGTTCTTGATGCGGGGATCAGGCCATTTACACTTGGCGCCGATATGCATGGTTATAATGTGACTGTTCTGCCTGAAGGGCTCGATAAAGATGTGCGTGAGGCCAATCCGTTCTTTGGTGTTGCACCCTTTAACCTGACTGTTGCCATGACCAAACTGACTACACTTGGTATGCCCCTTGCGGATGTTATTGCAACGGTTACTAAAAATCCCGCAATTATGCTGGGCAAGCAGGATGAGCTTGGGGCACTTGAGACTGGCCGGGTGGCTGATATTTCGGTGCTGGATATGCTTGAGGGGAAATTCAAGCTGTTTGACAATTCCGGTGTTGAGGTGATTACCGACAAGCTGATCCACCCTGTTATGTGCCTGAAGGATGGAGTTATTTTCAACGCGGATTCACCGTTAATTCCTGAACCTGTTGCGGCCTGATTTTATCAGGTGAGGTTCCATACCTGTTTTTTGCCATCTGGCGGGGTTGCGATGACTGCATCCATATCGACCTCGACCATATCTTCAACGATGCGAACGGGGTAGAGTTTGAGATTATCGACCCGCCAGCCCGCAGAGACTTCTCCGGAGTTCAGATTGAAGCGGGCGAAATGTCTTGGGCAGTGAACTTCACAGCCCTCTACTTTTCCCTCTGCCAGACTGGCCCTGTCATGAGGGCAGAGGCTCTGAAATGCGCGGGGCTCTCCGTCGATAAGTGCAAGGGCGAGTTTGTATTCACCTATGGTTACGACAGTGACCTTTTGTGGCGTCAGTGATGTCAGTGGAACTATTGGCTGGTAATCGGTCATTGTATTTTTTCAGGACACCTTATTTTTGGTTTTTGGATTGTATTGGATTTTTTTCATCTCATAAATGCTAACTCTTGTACTTCACGCGTCTTAGCAGGGTATCATAAGGCCTGTTGTGGGGGATAAGTTTTTGAGAGGATTTTGGGCCCGTGTGTGGCCAGAGCTTGTTTTTGTGGCAAAAATATAATTTATTTCCCTGCCTGGTTTTTGTGATCGGCGCTGAAAAACGGATTTTCCGGTTACGTTCCGATACCGTTTATTGCTGTTCAGGTTACCTTGAAGTACGCTGAAGTTACGTGTTGTTACGTGTGATTACGTCCGGCCTGATCGGTTCCGGTGTGGGGTGAAGTTTTTTCTATCGTATACTCCGTCGGGCCGGGAAGAATTTGATCTGCTACGGGAGAGTGATGGCAGTTAATTGTTATTCGTTGCATTTTTTACAATCACTATTTTTCAGAATAATAATACATGTTAGAACTTCGCCATATAAATAATATTAAATGCCAAGCTTATCTGTAATGCGATTTAGACGGTAGGCATTCATAAGTGTGGCAAGTTCTACTGCATTCATGCCATAAGAGTCCGGTAACATGCCTGACACTCCCATCAGGTTCCTGTTTATATCGGCGAGCATTTTTCCCTGATCTTCACGGCGGTCATAGCTGACAAATGGCCCGCCAGGCATATTTAAAACATCAAACGGACTGACATCTTCCCAGCGGTCAAAATATTTCTTGTGCAGGTTTGACACTTCAAATCCTTCTTCAGAAAGTGTCAGGCGGCCACGGGCTATTGTCACCTGAAGAAGCGAGACGCAGGCACCCGCACCAAAAAATAATATGATCAACCAGCCCATCACCGGCCTTTCTGCCAGCATTAATTTTCCACTGAAAGTAAATGTAACGCTGATGCACCCTATCAATAGCCATTTCCAGATGGATGCCCTTAAAACACGTACGCCACTGAAGTCTTCGGGAGAGAGTTTTTTCGGATCCGGGCGTTTTGTATGCCAGCGCAAGGGCAGATATACGGATAATTCCCAGACGCCGACAATGGCGACACACAGGAAAAGCAATGGCGCCCATATCATCTCCAGTTCCCGTGTTTTTAAAAGTGCAACCACACCAAGGACAGTAAGCGCTATACCAGTGATGATAAGGAATAAAGCCCGCCAAAAACCGAAAGACGAAAGAATATCGCTCCATCGATGCTTTGCTCCTGAATATTCCAGATTATCTCCCGTCATAACAAGCAGGTTCCCTCTATACTATTAAACCAATATCCTGACATTATATCATGCATAAATTGTAATCTATTTATAATATGGGTTAGCTTTTGTCAGGGCTGATGTTTATGTGGGGGCGGACGGGGTTTATGTGCGCGCTACAAGCTGTGGGGGAACCTGTCTTTTTCTATCTCATACCCTATCGGGTTGGGTACGGTCACGCCTCGCTATCGCTCAGCAGGTAAAGCTATAAGACGTAAGAACGCCGAACTCAATCGCAACCATTTCATCAGAACTGCAACTCTGTGCCTAGTTGGACGCGAGCGCCCTGGCAACGCGAAACCCGATAAGCCCGTCCCGGTCGCCCCGGCTGAGCCAGTAGCGGTTACGCGCGCGCAGGTACTGCGGATCGTTGAACCAGGAGCCGCCGCGCAAAACGCGATAGTTTTCATTATTATCACTACCACCCACCCATGCTGAACCATCTTCAGGAGCACCTTTATAACTATCATGCCAATGATCCTCACACCATTCATCAATATTACCATGCATATTATAAAGCCCCCACGCGTTGGGTTGAAAACTATCAACAGGAACTGTTTTTTCCCTGTACTCACCCTTGGCACCATTGCCATATGTGTAATCACCATCATAGTTGGCTTGTTCTGTGGAAATCTCGTTTCCCCAACTAAACTCAGTTTCTGTCCCGGCCCGGCAGGTATATTCCCATTCAGCCTCGCTCAGCAGCCTATAGTGTTGGCCTGTCGTTTCTGATAGCCATTTCACATAGTTCTGTGCATCATCCCATGAGACGTTAATGACTGGCCGCCTATCCCGCCCCCAGCCTTCGTCTTTGGGTTTATGAGCATCTGGGTTCTGAGAGGTGTAGAAGTCCCATTCCTCGAAGGTTACGGCGAAACGGCCGACCGCCAGGCGGTAGTCTATGGTGACTTCGTGTTGAGGGCGTTCATATTCATTACCTTCGTTATCTGCAGAGCCCATGAGGAAGTTGCCGGAGGGAATGATGATGAGTTCCGGTGCTGTGCGGGCATCGCGAAAAACTGAGCCCGGCGGCAACAGCTCGGCGTAGGTGCCAAGGAGGAGCTGGCTGGAGATGAGAAGCTCTTTAAATATATCCCTATCCAGCTCTTCAAGGCGGGCACGGATGGTGGTGATGTTTTTGAGGTGGAGGGGGTTGCGATCGAGTTCTATTTCGAGTTCTTCGAGAATGTTCAGGCCCTTGTTGCGGAAGTCGGTATCATTGATGTCTTCCAGTTTGAATTTGCGTTGCTGGATTTCAGAGAACAGTGCCTCGATCAGGTTATGATGTTTGATATTTTCGCAGGGCCAGTCATTGGGGATCAGACCGTCTTTATATTCAGGATAAAACTGTCCCAGTTCATTCTCGAAGCCATCCAGCTTTTCCCTGAGATTTTTCAATGAAAAAATATCAGCATCATCTTTCAAGTTTTTCCGCTCTGCTTCCTGCACAAAACTGTCGAGCTGTTTCATGAGGGTGGAGAAGTCTTCCAGATTGAAGGGGTGGTTTGTATCTGCCATTTTCTCAATGCGGTTCAGGGTGTTGGTGATGCCCCTGACGAAGCGCATTTCGCTGTTATGCCTCGATATCTCAGATACAATTTTGCGCGCTGCGGGGATGTGGATGAGAAGGCAGGTGAGGTCTTGTTTGCTTTTGGTGGAATCTGGGGCGTAATGCGGTTCTGTGTAGTTCAGGGTGGCGTTGGGTTGAGCAGCTTGCTCGTATTCCACGACTTTGGCGTTAAAAATATCATGATCAACTTCCAGACCTTCATTCTGGCACCCCTTTATGATCCTGTTTATGGTCGGCAGATGAGGTTCCTTAACTTTGCCGCGTTCAATTCTCTGGAGCGTGTTCTTTCCAACCCCACAGACTTCTGCAAAATTCTCCTGCGATAGATTTGTTAAGCCCCTGAAATATTTAACTGCTTTTCCCACACTGGTGCTTTTTGGGGGATTTTGGGGTGGGTTTTCTGATGTTTTTCGGGAATTTTTTTCGGTCATTTAATCGCGTAATTTCAAATCATCATATGAAAAACAGACGACTTCCGGGAGCCGTTGCTCATACAAAAGGAGTTAATGGCTATGAGTAAAAAAACTTTACGCAACATACCGTCTCTGAACGGAAATTACTACCATAACGGGAAAGGCCAGACACAAAGTACCCGAAATTTTGGGAAAAGTCTGCCTGCTATTCTAACAGCTCTGATATGGACCGGAATTGCGGGATCCCCCGCCCTCGCTCAGGATAAATATCACGACACGGAGACCATTACGCCGAAATACCACTCCGGCACTATGGTTCTGCCATGCAGCACGTTTTATTGCCGGTTGCAGAGGCTGATGCGGCTTCTGGAGCGGCTGGAGGTTGAGTTTTACTTTGGTTTTGAACTGGACCTTAAAATCAGGCTGCGGCCTGAGGAGGTTGAGCGGAGGCTGTCGCTGATTGAAGAAAAGCTGATGCAACGAGGGCAGATGGTTCCTGAGATTAAACTGGAACTGGATGCCCTGAAGGTTATGATCAGTAAGGGGTGATTTTCATGAGGGGGGCAGGGGTAGCGATATCCCTGCTGCCTATTCGATGATGTTATCTAATACGTAAAACTCACCGACAACGGCTCTTAAAACGCGGCAGGAATGCGATGGAAAATGTTAGCGGGAGTTAAAAATCGGGATATTTCTTTGGCCAGCAAATTTAAATTAACTTATTGATTTTGTTGGGAAAATTTAATGGCGCACTTAGAGGGAGAGATTTCCAACACTCTTTTCGAAGTGCTGGAAGAATGGAATGACATCCTTTCCTATATAGATTTTGATGAAGAGGAGCCAAAGCAATGACAGGCTCCCATCAGAAAAACTCAGCGAAAAGCAACTTTAGGCAGGCTCAAAAGCCGAAACCACCAGCGATCGCTACGCCTGACACATGAAGAACGGGCCATGCTGGAAAAAGCGGCGGCTGGCATGACCTTAAGCGCTTATATCCGCCTTCGCTTGTTTGATAAGAACGTCAAGCCGCGCAAAACGCGTAATAAAGCGCCTGTCAAAGACCATAAGGCGCTGGCTCAAATTCTGGCGCTTGTCGGTCAATCCAGAGTGCCGAACAATCTGAACCAGATTGCGAAGGCCGTTCATATCGGCGTTTTACCGCTCACGCCGGAAGTTGAGGCCGATATTCGCAAGGCTTGCGAAGAAGTCCGGCAAATCCGGGATATGCTGATTTTTGCCCTTGGCCTGAAAATCATGGGTGATAAGTGATCCTCAAAGGCTCTCAGCGTAGCGGTGCGATGCAACTGGCATCGCACCTGCTCAAAGCAGAAAACGAGCATGTCGAAATCCATGAGGTTCGGGGCTTTATCTCGGATAATGTCAGAGAAGCTTTCAAAGAATCCGAAGCGCTCGCCAAAGGAACGCGCTGCACACAGCACTTATTCTCCTTAAGCCTCAATCCTCCGGAAACGGAATGCGTTGAGGTCGAAGCCTTTGAAAAAGCCATTACTGACATAGAAAGTAGCCTCAAGCTTTCCAACCAGCCCCGCATTGTGATCTTCCATGAAAAAGAAGGCCGCCGCCATTGTCACGCGGTCTGGTCCCGCATTGATACGCAGAATATGAAGGCTATCAACCTGCCGCATTACAAAAACAGGCTGATGGACGTTTCTAAACGTCTTTACCTTGAACATGGCTGGACAATGCCGGAAGGATTGCGAGACAGGAACAAGCGCAATCCGTACAACTACTCGCTGGCAGAATGGCAGCAAGCCAAACGCGCCGGGATTGATCCGAAAGCCCTGAAACAAACCTTTCAGGAATGCTGGAACATCTCAGATTCCAGAAAAGCGTTTTCTCATGCACTATCTGAACATGGTTTAACACTGGCAAAAGGTGACAGGCGCGGCTTTGTCGCCGTTGATTACAGGGGTGAAGTCTACGCCATTGCCCGGTATGCCGGGATAAAAACCAAAGATGTGAAGGAAAAGCTGGGAAAGCCTGAAAACCTGCCAAGCGTAGCAGAAACAAAAGCCGATATATCCCGGAAGATGAGCCAGAAATTACATAGTTTCATTGATCAAACGGACAAAAAACTGAAAGCCTCCGCTCAAACACTGAATTTGAAGCGTCAAAAACTGACCGAGCATCACCGGGAAGCACGCCGAAATCTTGAACAACAGCAAAACCAACGCAGCGTAGCAGAGGCACAAAAAAGAGCAGAGCGTTTCCGCAAAGGCTTTCGCGGCGTGTGGGATTACTTAAGCGGAAAGAATGCAAAGATCAAAGCGCAAAACAGCATGGAAACCTATTGGTGTTCTCAGCGTGACAGGCGGGAAAGGCAAAATCTGATAGACAGGCAATTATCTGAGCGCCAGTCTCTGCAAAAGCAAATCCAGCAAGTGCGCTTCGTTCATAACCGAGCCGTAACAAAGCTGCATAAGGATATCGGCCATTACATGAATTTAAGCCGTGATGAACAGGAAAAGGCACTTGCGCCCCAGCCAAAACCCAAAGTCCGGCCTGACAAAGTTCAGGAAACACCGAAAACAAGACAGAAGAGCAGGCTGGATAAGCTTAAGGAAAAGCCGGTGCAACAAGCATTTGCGGAGCAAACCAAGCAGGAGCAACAACCCACGCAGCAGGACCGTTTGCAACGGTTGAGAAGTGGTCGATCAAGTCCCAGCACCGAAAGAAGCAGAGGCCCGGACCGGGAACGGTAGTTCCCCTTGGAAAATTTTCCGTTTCTTGAAAATCTGCTTTTCGGAGCCGCCCCTCCCTTCCTTCAGGGGGCGGTGAACGAAAAGAAGATTTGAGACTGCTTTTTGGTGAGTCCTCTTAAAATCAAATAAAAAAGCGGCGCGCCAGCGCCTCGGTATCAGGCAGCTTTGCTGCCGCCCGAAAGGGATTGTCACCTGAATAGGCGGAAACCGTTCTTTAC
The DNA here is from genome assembly GCA_050633205.1 of Methyloligellaceae bacterium. Taxonomy (GTDB): domain Bacteria; phylum Pseudomonadota; class Alphaproteobacteria; order Rhizobiales; family CBDHHC01; genus CBDHHC01. The sequence continues at coordinate 73,829 of JBOEGA010000010.1, forward strand.
GGGTTCCGTAAAGCTTGGGCGGACCTTCCCGCCCTTAGCGAAATAAAGCCCGTCCCGCAAAGCGGGTGAGCCAGAAAAAATGTGTAATGAACGGAGATATATCAGCAATCCAGGTGTGAAGCGGGCATATGAGACTGATTGCATAAGAAAAGGATATTGCAGGGATGGGAAACGTGATACAGACACGTAATGACCGAGAAATATATACTCTACATTGATGATACTGGTAGCCGCGACCCGAACCAAGTGCCCTATGACGAAAATCGAGACGATGGTATGGATTGTTTTGGTTTAGGCGGGATATTAATCAAAGAAGGTGACGTTGAAGACATTCTAACAAAGCACAAAGAGTTTTGTACGGAATGGGATATCACTTACCCGCTTCACTCATCGAGTATTAGAGGGGGACGGCGCAATTTTGGTTGGCTAAGAAACCCGGAAAATGCCGGACAGTTTTTCCCAGCTCTAAATGAGTATCTGTTATCGCTGCCGATCATTTGCACAGCCTGTATCATTGATCGTCCAGGCTATAGGAAAAGATATGACCACTATAACGATCGGCTCTGGTTTATGTGCAAGACAGCTTTTTGCATCCTTGTGGAGCGCACCGCGAAATATGTCGATAGCCAAGATGGAAAGTTTGAAATATATTTCGAACAAACTGGCAAGAAGGAAGACACAGACATAAAAAACTACGTCCGTGAGTTGAAAAGAGAAGGAAATCCGTTTGATAGTCAGAATTCAGATGAGTATGAACCTTTCACAGCAGAGGATTATAAGCGGGTCGTGCTTGGAGAGCCGAGAGAAAAAACAAAGAAAGTTCCCATGATTCAAATTGCCGATCTGGTTCTTTATCCTATGGCGAAAGGCAAATACCAGCCCCAATACGGGCCTTATAAAGCCCTAAAGAATGCCGGAAAACTTATTGATAGTTTTGTACCAGAAGACCAAATTAACAAATTAGGGATTAAATATAGCTGCTTTGATGAGTAGATAAAATAAAAGCCCTGATATACAGAGTATACCGAGCTTAAATTTCGGCTTGCGCTAAGCGTCAAACCCCCGGGCCATGCCCATATGATTATTATATGATATCACTATTTAAGATACAACAAAAATATCAAACACAATGTGCGACACTATTAAAAAATCGTTCTATATCCACCACCATGGCAATTGAGCATAGAGAAATGCTAAGTTTTAAAAAGAAAATCAAGGGCATAAATGCTTTTCGAAAGCCGAAAATCAAGCAGCACTTTTTTGTTTGGAGGCTTCTAAAGCTTGCTCTTTCGCAATGAGATCAGCACGTTCGTTATAAGGGTCACCATTATGCCCTTTGATCCAAACAACTTTTACACTACGTTGTTTCTGAACAAGAGATTGATATTCACGCCACATTTCGCCATTTGATTTTGCAACATTCTCTCCATTCGCGATTTTATATACATACTGGCTATCAGTCCTTATACAAACAGATTTATCAATGGGGGCTGCTTTTAAGGCCTCTATAACAGCAAGCAATTCCATTTGATTATTCGTAACTTCTAGCGCGAAGCCAGCCCCCACAGAATCGTCTTCATGCATAACATATGCCCAGCCACCCGGACCTTTATCACGCCCTTGTTTTTTGTTGTGTCCCTGAACAGCCCCATCTGTCGAAATAGTTATGGTTCGTGCTGATTTTACAAATCGGCTTCCCTTTTTCAGCCTAACAGGAACATCAGAAAAACTTTTTTGTTTTATGTCTGTAAGAACGCAAACTCCACCGGTTCTTCTCCGGGCTTTCCAATCATGATTTCGGATAAAATCTGAATACCAGCTTCTGAAACGACCAAGCTCACCCTCAATTTTCATATCAAGTTGTTCTAAGGTTTCTGGTGCATTGTTGTAAGCGAAAGCATTGCCCCATCCTCGCAATATCCTGTCTATACCAACCATGGTCTGTACATAGCGTTGTGAGTTGTCTGCATGGGGCTGTCTTATAATGTCAACGATACTGCGCTTGCCAACTTTGATTCTGTTCCTGACGGATTTAAGCAGCTCTGCCCGAGCTTTTGCAGAAGGCTGAAATAACCCCGGTCGAATATCATAGCCAAGAAAAACAAAACCATCTTTGATTTCACCGAAGTCTGCCTTGTCCTTAATCGACTTGGCAAACGGGTCATGACATTTCAGGCCAAGCTTTTCCAAGTGAGTTTTTGCACTTGCAAAAGCCTTAATCACGCGTCGCTCGTCTTTGGAGAGAAGCACAAAATCATCAATAAAACGGATACAAATGACGCCATGTTGATTAAACTGCACATCAAAATCATAAAGCAGAACATTTCCAAACAAAGGTGATAATGGAGAACCTTGCGCTACCCCTTGCTCATCTGTCGGGAATACTTTGCGGTCATCGCCAAGATTTTTTTCATTCACCAAAGTTACTGTCGTTGCTTTGGAGAGCAATTCGATAAAACGCTCATCGTCAATACCAGATGCTAACTTATCAATGACAGACTTACGGGAAATTCCATCAAAAAATCCGGAAATATCTGATCTAACAAAATAACGACAACCGTCCTTGATTGCTTCGTCTATCATTTTAAGGCCGTGAGGAACGCTGCGTTCCGGCACTCCACCAACGCTTGTCGGCATTGTATTGACAGATTTTACGAAGGAAGATCGGTCTTGCAAAGTATCTAGAACTGCTCGCTCTACTATACGGTTCTGGACAGACGCCATGACAATACCGCGTTTACTACCGCTACTTTTCTTTTTTGTAACACCATATTGCGGATCAAATTCAAAAGAACCATCACGTAAGCGTTTTTGTATTCTTATAATATTACGTGTAGCTTGATGATCGAATTGTTCCGTAGCCCAACGTGTCTCTTCCAATTTGGAGGCATAACCATTCTCTCGAATGCGTCGCCATGCTTGGAAAAGATTGTGCTGTTTTTTAGTTTCGTCGAATAATTTGCCCACTGTCTCTCTCTTGGTAAGCGATGTCGGTTGCCTCGCCTCACCTCTAATGCTGTCTGTTGCTCAACGAGACCATGGTCATTGTGATTTCTCATAAAGACCTCAGCACCCCGAGAACAGGTTGCACGCCTTTCGACGCCGTCCTGTCCGACGTTCCGCATAAGTCCAGCACCAATTAATGGCCCAGCCACGCGGAAACATTGAGCAGGTTCTTTCTAACAGATTCGCAAGAACAGAACAAATACAGATAAGTATTCTTATGTATTGAGGGCACCGAGAGGGATGCAACGGGAGAGCGGAGCGTCTCCCTTGCCAAGATGTACTACAGTACACATCTTGCGAAGCACGTTAAGTCTGAATTTTCGATATTTTCTTATGGTGCATCTGAAAGTCACTGTGCTGTATCGTGATCCTGAATATGCGTCTCTAATACTCAGCCTTGTTTTCGATTCCTGCCAGCCTAAGTAATGTTATTTCATCCAGCGGTATTTGCGGTGTCGATGAATACTGGTCACTGTTCCCATGATGCGAGCAATAGCGAAGCTTCCCGGTTCCAAATACCACTAGCACTATTCCGTCACCCTAGTACTAGCCCCATACGCTTGAAACTGCGCGTCACTGTAGCATGGCTGATACCAAGCCTTTCTGCAACGACATAGATCGGGACATTTTCCTGCATCACAAGGCGGTGGCCTAGCAGAATACTTTCTGCATCCAATTTGTAGGGGCGTCCAATCTGCTTACCTTTCCTCCGTGCGGCCTCCATGCCGTGAATGGTATTTTCAACGATGATCTCGCGCTGAAACTCCGCAAAGGCACTGAACATGTGATAGATCAGCCTGCCGCCCGGTGTCGTGGTGTTGATCGCTTCGCAGATCGAGCAGAAATGAATATTATCATTGTGAAACCGCACCAGTAAATCAGACAGATGCAGGACAGAGCGCCCCAGACGGTCCAGCTTGAACACGACAAGTGTATCGCCGGGAACCAGAACCTTTATCATCTCATCAAGGCCGGGACGTTTGGATAAAGCGCCTGACAACCCATGATCTTCAAATATCATGTCGCATCCGGCGGCTTCCAAAGCCTCCCGCTGCATTCTCAGTTTCTGGTCTTTGGTGGAAACGCGCGCATAGCCGATCTTGCGGCCAGTGGTTTGAATATCAGGTAGCCAATCCTTCATCGGGGTTCTCCTGTCTCTGCAAAAAGGAACCTTTTTGAAATCGAGGTCAGAAACACCCAGCCAGATGGCCCGAAAATTAAAAATGGCGGAAAATGGCGGCGTATCAAAGACATGTTAAGCATTTTGTTGTTCTGAATACAGCTTACCAAAACCCTTCCCTTTTGGACAACAAGAAAATGAAATTTTTCTTTGTTTTACATACGGTTGAATGCGTGGAGTGCCTTTGCTTTCAGTAAATGCATTTTACCCTCAATTTACCCCCAGATTTACCTGGCGATGATGGTTTACTCTTGCTTGCAGACGGTATTACAGGCTGCAAGGCAAGGATAGTGCACCGCTTGTTTTGGTATCGGCTCCCGTCAAAAAGATTGCATTTTTAGGATCTTGTTCCTATAATGTTCTCTTTTGCGAATTCAGGTCATAGTGATCTGAAAAGCTGTAAAAAATGAAAGGTGCGAGACAAGAGAGGCAAAGGTGGCGAACACAACAAAAAACAAACATGGTTCAAAAGAACCAGAATCCCCTTCAACCCTTACAATTGATGTCGAGCACTATCAGACTTATCTGGATGACATGGATATTCCCGATGAGAAGAAACGCGAACTGGTCGAGACAATCTATTCCATCGTGGTTCAGTTCGTTGAACTTGGTTTCGGCATTACTACAACCGACCAAGCTCTGGAAGCGCAAAAGAAGCACCCCGGAACGCAAAATTCGCCGTTCAATCTTGACTCTGATACAATCAAGGCGCTCGTAAAAGAAGAGGAAAACGCATGAGATTTGACACCGGACCGACCCATAATGTGACAAATGCAATTATCTATTGCCGGGTTTCCAGTAAAGCACAGACCAAGCGGGGCGATGGCCTGAATTCTCAGGAAACCAGATGCAGGGAATACGCAAAGTATAAAGGCTATACAGTTTCTCAGGTGTTCACAGATGACCTGACAGGAAAAAGTGCCAACCGACCCGGATTGAAAACCCTGCTTGCCTTTTTGCAAGCGGATCGTAAGAATCCTCATGTTGTTATCATTGATGACCTTTCGCGCTTTGCGCGGAGGGTTCCTCTTCATTTTGAATTGCGGGAAACAATAGCGCTTGCTGGCGGCATTCTGGAATCGCCATCCGTGGAGCTGCGGGACGATGCGGACGGAGAACTCCATGAATATATTCTGGCCTCTGTCTCACAACACCAAAGCCGCAAGAATGCCGAACAGACTTTAAACAGGATGCAGGCAAGATGTTTTAACGGTTATTGGGTATTCCAACCGCCCATGGGTTTTAAATACGAAAAAGTGGAAGGTCATGGAAAGCTGCTTGTCCGTAACGAGCCGATAGCTTCTATCGTTCAGGAAGCTTTAGAAGGTTTCGCTTCTGGGCGCTTTGATGCGCAGGTGGAAGTCAAACGCTTTCTGGAAAGCAAGCCAGACTTCCCCAAAGACCTGCCGAATGGAGAAATTCGCAACCAGCGCATAACCGATATTCTGAGCCGCGTAACCTACGCCGGATATATCGAAGTGCCGAACTGGGATATCCCGCTGCGGAAAGGCCACCATGAAGGGTTAATCTCACTGGAAACTTACCAGAAGATTCAGGATCGTTTAAAGGGCGGTGTAAAATCTCCAATGCGCAAAGACATCAACGAAGACTTTCCTCTTCGGGGCTTCATTGTCTGCGGCGATTGTGAAAAGCCCTTAACGGCTTGCTGGTCCAAGAGCAAGACAGGCAAAAAGCATCCATACTATCTTTGCCACAACAGGGCTTGTGAAAGTCACCGCAAATCAATACGCCGGGATAAGGTCGAAAAAGAATTCGAAACGCTCCTGCATGCCTTAAGGCCAACTGAAGGCTTATTTAATCTAACAAAAGCATTGTTCAAGACTGTCTGGGATTGGAACTTGAAACAGGCCGGGGCGCTCAAGAAAAAAATGAAAACCCAAATCATCCAGATTGATCACCAGATCGAAGGGCTGGTCGATAGAATCGTTGATAGCACAAGCCCTACGGCTATTAACGCCTATGAAAAACGTCTGGCCAAACTCGAAAGAGAAAAGCATCTTGCGGCTGAAAAACTAGAAACTGGCACGGCTCCAAAACATCCATTTGATAAAATGTTCGAACTCTCATTCAGGTTCCTTGCAAACCCTTGGATTCTTTGGAGTTCAGATAAGCTGGAACACAAGAAAACAGTGCTGAAACTAACATTTTCGCAGCGATTACCGTACTGCCGGAAAAACGGGTTTCGAACCCCGAAAATATCCTTACCATTCAAACTGTTAGAGGAGATGAAAATGCATAATTTGGAAATGGCGCACCGGGGAGGATTCGNNCTTGATTCGTAGTCAAGTACTCTATCCAGCTGAGCTACCGGTGCGTATCGATGTATGTTCTGGATGTTGAGGGTTGTTTTGCATGGCAAAACTGCTGGCTTGTGAAGCCCTCAACTGCATCGAATGGTTGGTCTAATGCCTTTTTGATCTGAAAGCAAGGGGGGTCTTGCGGGATTATTCAATTTTTTTAAAGAAAATTGTTAATTTGATTTATTATACCCGAATTAACGCACTGATATTGAATATATTCCAGCGGTTTTGGGCCATGGGGGTTTTAATCATGCGGGGAGGGTTATTCTGAAGGTTGTGCCCTGGTCTTCTTCCAGAAGCTCCAGCTTGCCGCCATGAGCGCGGACCAGCTCTGCCGAGATGGCGAGGCCTAAACCTGTGCCGCCTTTTCTCACGGAGCCCTTGAAGGCATCGAACAGGTGTTCTCTTGCCCGTTCCGGGACGCCGGGGCCGTTGTCTGCCACATCAATATGGATCGTGTTGTTATCGGTGAAGGCTTTTATCTGGATATGGCCAGATTTTTTCTCGCAGTTTTCGAGGACCTGAACCGAGTTCCGGCACAGATTGAGGAAGACGCGGTAGAGCTGATCCTTATCTGCCCTGACGTGGATTTCTTCGGCTATATTCAGGGTCCAGTTGACTTTTTCCTGTCCTGCCAGTTCCAGACTTTCGCGCACTTCAACTATGAGGTTTTTCAGGTTGAACTCTGTTGTTACGGGCTTGGGTTCCGGCGCCTGACCGAATTGCAGGGTGTTCTGGCAGAGGCGGATGGCGCGATCGAGTGAGGAGATTAGCTTTGGCGTAAAGCGCTGGACCTGCGGGTCCTTTATCTCGCTCATGCGGTCGGATATCAGAGTGGCGTTGGCCAGCATGTTGCGGAGGTCGTGGTTGATTTTGCTGACTGCGAGACCCAGCGCGGCAAGTCGGCTTTTCTGGTGCAGCATATCCATGAGCTGGTGCTGCATCTGGGACAGTTCGCGTTCGGCTGTTCCGATTTCATCGCCACGGGTAGAGGGAATGATGATCCGGGTACTGTCTTCCGGGTTGTCTGCGAAGTTGACCATGTTGTGGGTCAGGCGCATCATGGGGCGTACAAGGAAGAGGTTCAGTGCGAAGTAAACCATTGCGGCGGTGATGATGGAAATAACGATGGACAGGCCCAGAATTTTCAGGCCGAAATTGAATACGTCCTCATAGGCTGCGCGCTCGTCTACGACTATTTCGATCATTTCTCCGGCGCCGAATGTGGGGTTTCCGGTAACTCTTACCAGGCCATGCTCTCTTCTGAACAGCAGCATGACAACATCTCCCAGCAGTGTGAGTGCCGAGGGGTCGCGGAAGTCATATCGTTCGCGGATCTGCACCTGTTCATTTGGGCTCAGGACAAGGCGTTTGGATTTTTCCCGTTTGAGGGCGACGGCATAGACCTGTGCGTTTTTAAGAAGTTCTTTCTGCAGCATTTCAGGGATCATTTTTCCTGATGAAGCTTCAACGGAAAGTGCTGCAAGCTGAGCCGCTGCGAGGCGTTCCGCAAACCAGTTTTTACGGAAGTTTGCAACGGATGGCATGAAAATAAGAATTTCTGCCAGCATTACGAAGATTATTGTGAGCAGCAGAAGTTTTGTCGAGAGCCCGAGCCTCGAACTTCTGGTTCTGATCCATCTGCCTGCTTTCAGGCCACCGTTAACTAGTAATGACATAATCTGATTTTCTGGCTGAAATTCGTAACTGTCGCGACAGTACTATAATTTCAATAGCATGTGCTCTCTCTTAGGGTGAAATGCAAGAGAAATACCGTATTTTGTTTCGCTATATGGTTACCAGAACCAGATTATGTCATCAAGAGCACCCCTCAAAACCCTTCTTTTGCGTCCTGAGAGCAAGTTTTCGTTTCTGCGTTCCTTAAAGAGATTTCGTCCCTACTCTGATTTAGCCGAATTTTGCGAGGAATTTAATTGTTTTTCTAAGCCACGGGTTGCCCAGACTTGGTGTAAAGTAGGTGTAGGCGACACGTTTGTTAAGCTCTGTCAGGGTCGGATATGGGGATGTGAAGCTTGTCATATCTCCGATTTTCATTTTTTTGGTGATTGCCAGTGCCCACATCTGGATCAGTTCTCCGGCCTGTGCGCCAACGATGCCTGCACCCAGAATTTTACCGCCTTTTGTCGTGATGACTTTGACCATGCCATCTGTCTGGCGTTCTGCCTGGGCGCGATCATTTTCGGCATAAGGCCAGCGGAGGATGCGTATATTGCTGTATTTCTTTTTGGCCTGCTCTTCGGTCATGCCTACATTTGCAAGTTCCGGCGCGGTGTAGGTTACCCATGGAATTGCATTGGATGTTGCTTTCACGGGCATTCTGAACAGGGCACGGCGAATAACGATGCCTGCATGGTAATTGGCAACGTGCGTGAACTGCAAGCCGCCGGCAACGTCTCCTATTGCGAAGACACGTCCATTGGTTGTTTTCAGGCTTTTCGAAACCTTGATACCGGCACGTTCATATTTGATGCCGCCAGCTTCAAGGTTCAGACCGTCAATATTTGGCTTGCGGCCTGCTGCAATCAGCAGATGGGAGCCCTGGATTTCTCCGGTTTCGCCATCTTTTGATACGAATACGCGAATGCCGGCTCCATCTCTTTCAAGACGTTCAACACGGACACCTTCGTAGATGTCCACTCCATCCTGTTTTATCTGGTCGATTACGAATTTTGTTAATTCAGGATCGTCTTTGGTGAGAACAGAGAAGGCTTCAAGAACTGTTACCTTTGCACCCAGACGCCTGTGGGCCTGTGCCAGCTCCATTCCGATAGGACCGCCGCCAACGATGATGAGGTGGTCAATCTTTTCGCGATTTTCAAAGATTGTTTCGTTGGTCATGTATTTGATCTGATCAATTCCCGGGATCGGTGGAACTGCAGCAGATGAACCGGTTGCGATGATTGTGCGGCGGGCTTTAATTTCGTAGTCACCGGCAACGACGGTTCTGCGATCCTTGAAACTGCCTGCGGCTTCGATGACCTTTACGCCAAGGCCGGTAAAGCGTTCTACGGAATCGTTTGGTTCAATAGCAGCGATTACGCTTTTGATGTGATCGTTTACTGCTGCCCAGTCAACAACCGGATCGACGGGGCGAATACCGAACTGAACTGAGGATCTCATTGTATGAGCTTTTTTTGAAGCGGCGATCAGAGCTTTTGACGGGACACAGCCATAGTTCAGGCAGTCACCGCCCATTTTGCCTTTTTCGACGAGAACAACATCGACACCCATTTGCGCTGCTGCCGAGGCGACTGAAAGCCCACCTGATCCGGCACCTATTATGCAAAGGTCTGGTGTTAAAAGTTCTGCCATTTTTCTTATTCCTATTCTTTCCGTTTTACTGCACGCTTTGAAGTCTAGATTCTATCTTATTTTTGTTACAGGAGTTAATTTGCTTTTCTTAATTTCTTGAGAACAACAGGAATTACCGAGACGACTCCCAGAAGCACAAAGGCTATTATGAGTTCCTTTGTTACAAGACCGCTTGTCGAAAACTCAAAAGAACAATTGCCTTTGCCACTCGCAAGACATGACTGATAAGGTCCAAGCTGGGCGTTGATTATACTATCTAACCCTACTCCGATGTATATGAATGCAAAAGTCCCCGGGATAATTCCTAATATTGTTCCTGCAAAAAAGGTTGATAATCTTACGCCGAGAATACCGGGTGCTATATTTACCAGCCAAAAGGGAAATACGGGAACCAGACGCAGGAAAAGCATATAATTGAAGGCGTCTTCATTAAATCCTTTTCGCATTTTATCCACCAGCGGCCCTGCTTTGGCAGCGAAAAAATCCGATAACAAAAGCTTTGCAACCAGGAAGACGATTGTTGCGCCTATTGTTGCTGCAAAAATTGTGGCAATCCCGCCTGCTACCCAACCAAAGAGCAAACCACCTGCAAGTGTGAGAAATGAGGCTCCGGGGAAAGAGACTGATACGGCCAGGGTATAGATCCCCATGTAAATGAGTAACGCGAGGACAAAATTAGTGCTGATGTAGTTCAGAAGGAACTCCCTGTTCAGCGCAAGCTGCTCGATGGTAATATATTTGAACCAGCCCTGCTGATAAACAACTCCGGCAACCAGAACCAATACAGACAGTGGCAATATACGTTTCAACCACATTGTATTGTTATTTTCCGGCCGCTCAGCCGCATTTGTTTCCTGTTTCATAATTTTTATCCGTTTTCAGTGTCTTATCAGGTCTCACTAGAGGCTGTTTGTGACGTCGTTTAGTGACCAGTTATATTCGTATCCGGAGATATCTGTTTTTCCTGCAAGCTTTTTTGCAAGCGCAGGAGATGCATATTTTCTTATGTGTTTCAGGATGTTCTTTTCTGAGCTGCCGAAATCTTTTCCGAACCATGAGTAGATTTTTGAAGCGGTTATTCTGTCGCCGTTAACGGCTACGCCTCTCGGGCTGTTTATGAATGCTTTGGCGCCAGCGTTGAGCATGGTTTCCAGTGTCTCACCGGTATAGGCTTTTGCTGCAAGGTTGGGACATCCGATTGAGGCACAGTTTACGGCATAGTGTACGCGCGGGTCTTTCCAGAGACCGCGGAGGATTTTGTGCTCAATGTCGTCCAGGCTGAGCTGAAGACCATTTACAGTGACAAGCTTTTTGCCCCAGGGGCCATTGGCGAACAATCCGGGTGAAATATCAATGTCTCTGATCGACTTTGTCGGATAGTGATCAAGGATAACATCTATGGTGACTGCATTATAGAGATTTGCCCAAAGCGCAAACTGTTCGTTCCGGCCGAGCTTTGTTACATCAACGGCTTCCAGAGATGAGATGTATGTTTTCAGGTTCTTATGGTCAGCCTGTTTGAAAGCTTTGTAATTTACACGGTTCAGGCCTTCATTATCCGGGGCAACATATTTACCTAGCATTTTGTCCCATGCGGAGTGATCGACCGTCACTTTTGATGTGTTATCGTGGCTGCTGAAACGATCTTCTATATCGCCTGCGCCTGCCTTAACTGCTGCCAAAAGCAGAAAGGTTAATAATATTGGGAGTATGGTTAATTTACTGCTACCAATCATTTGGCTATGGATATTCATTGTGTATTACGGTCCCTGTATGGATATAATGCGCTGTTCCTTTATTTAATTACCTATAAACGGGTAATAAAAAAGGGGGGTTCAAGGCTTCGTGATGGGTCGTCAGAAAAGTTGATCTTCAGCATTCTGATTTGTTTTGGTAAAAAATTCTTGCTGTAAAAACTTAGATCAATTGACTTGTCGCTTCAGGCCCCGTATAAGCTCAACACTTTCTTTTATTCCAAAGTGATATCGGACGCTTTTCTGAAAGGATTAGCGAGACGGTCATTTTTTGCATTTAATGATGGAGAACCAAGGTGAAACGCACCTATCAACCAAGCGTGCTGGTTCGCAAAAGGCGGCATGGCTTTAGAGCGCGCAAAGCAACTAAAAACGGATACAAAGTACTGGCACGTCGCAGATCACGTGGACGTAAACGGTTGTCAGCATAAACCAATAACGATTTCCAGGGATGTAAGTTCTTTAGAATTCTAAGTGGGGCGGTATTTTTAACCAAATATCGTCTATACGCTTTTGTCTGACACCCAAATGTTAAGACCAATAGTGAGGCATTTAGTAGAGTTATGCCCCTGGAAACCTTGAAAAACAGATCCAGCTTCCTTTATGTCAGAGAAGGATCAAAGTGGATTGCACCTTCTCTTGTACTGCAAGCCAGAAAAAGACCCGATATAGTCTCACAAGACCCTGATGTAAAAAACAGCGGATCTGAGGATATACGGCCACGGTTTGGTTTTACCGCCAGCAAAAAAGTTGGCAATGCGGTTAAGCGTAATCGTGCAAAACGCAGGCTTCGTGAAGCCGTGCGACAGCTTGCCTTGGATAAAGGGGCCAAACCCAGTCGCGCAGGGTACGATTATGTTTTGATTGCGCGGCAGGATACGATAAGACTGAGCTTCGACGATATATTACGGGATATGCACTTTGCGTTCGGACGTGTGCACGGTAAAAAAAGGCATTCATCCAGAAAACGTAAGTAAGCCTGTGATATTGAAGGATTGTATTATAATACCCTCAGGGTAATATCTGTAAAAAGACGGACCGGAATAATGGATGAGAATAACAAAAACTTTATCCTCGCAATTGTGCTATCATTTGCAGTTTTGTTGGGTTGGTACTATTTCATCATTGGTCCGCAGCAAGAAAAAGCTCAACGGCAAAAACAGGCTCAACTGGAACAGGCTAAAAAAGCCGCTGTAAATAACAAAGCCGGCACTCCTCAAGTTCCAAGTTCAAATGGACAACGGACTCCTACAGCAGGGGCAAATATTCAGCGTCCAACAGCTCCTGAGAAAAAAGTCAACCGTGCTGATGCCATTTCTGCTTCACCGAGAGTTAAGATTGAAACTCCAAGCCTGACAGGCAGTATTGCGCTCAAGGGTGCAAGGATTGATGATCTTATTCTGAGTAAGTATAAAGAGACTGTCAAAAAAGACAGTGAGAATGTTGTTTTGCTTTCTCCGTCTGCAAGTCCCAATCCTTATTATGCGGAACATGGCTGGGCTGGTGAACAAGGTCTGAAATTGCCTGATGCACAGACATTATGGCAGGTTGAAGGGAATAATGTCCTTTCAGAGAAAGCGCCTGTTACGCTTGTTTATGATAATGGCGCAGGACTTATATTTAAACGCATTATCAGCATTGATGCCAACTACCTGTTTACTATCAAGCAGACAGTAGAAAACAAAACCGGAAAAGCAGTCGTTCTTTACCCATGGGCTGTTGTCTCACGCCATAATAAACCACAAACAACAAACTTCTTTGTACTACATGAAGGTCTTGTTGGTGTAATGGGCGATACAGGGCTTATTGAAGTTACTTACGATAACGCTGTCTCAGAAAAAGAACAGACCTATACTGTACAAAATGAAGTTGATGGCGAAAAAGGTAAAGCAGGCGGCTGGCTCGGTATTACCGATAAATACTGGGCAACAGTTGTTATTCCAGATCAAAAGCTGAGTTACAAAGCCAGATTTTACGGATCCAAAACCGGAACCAGTGAAAATTACCAGACTGACTATACAGCTCAGGAAGGTATACGTATTGAACCAGGTAAAACCGCTGATACTGTTGCACAGGTCTATGCAGGTGCTAAAGATACTCACCTGATCAATAAATATATGGATCAGCACAGCATTAAGAATTTCGGTTTGATGATTGACTGGGGCTGGTTCCCGTTCCTGACAAAACCACTGTTCTATGCGCTTGATTATTTCAACAAGATCTTCAACAATTTTGGTCTTTCCATTCTGTTTGTAACGGTCCTGATCAAGCTGGTTATGTTCCCGCTGGCAAACAAATCATACGAATCCATGAGTAAGATGAAAAAGCTTCAGCCAGAGATGAAGCGTATCAAGGAACGTTACAAAGACGACGCCATGCGTCAGCAAAAAGAAATGATGGAGATGTACAAGAAGGAGAAGATCAATCCTATGCTGGGTTGCTTACCGGTCCTTGTGCAGATTCCGGTATTCTTCGCGCTATACAAGGTTCTGTTTATTACGATTGATATGCGTCATGCGCCATTCTACGGCTGGATCAGTGATCTTTCTGCTCCGGACCCAACGAATATATTCAATCTTCTTGGACTACTTCCCTTTGATCCTCCATTCCCGTTCCAGGTTGGTATATGGGCAATTATTATGGGTCTGACGATGTGGATTCAAATGAAGCTTAATCCGCAGCAGGCTGACCCTATGCAGCAGGCGATATTCAACTGGATGCCTGTAATCTTCACATTCATGCTGGCTACATTCCCTGCAGGTCTTGTTATTTACTGGGCGTGGAACAACTTCCTGTCGATTATTCAGCAACGCTATATCATGAAGAAAAACGGTGTTGATGTGAATTTGATTGAGAATACAGGGCTCGACAAGCTCTGGTCTCTTTTGAAAAAGAATGCGAGCACCAAAAAGACGTGAGTGAAGAGCAAGCGACAGAAAATGAAGACAAATCACCATCTCAGCATTTAGCTGAGATGGCAGATAACTTTGTTATTCCCAAATATGACCCGGACGTTTTAGAAGAAGCCAGAAAGTTTTTTGCTCAGCCCTGCGAGTTTCTGAAGGGCGTTGTGAATGTTTCCGGCCTGCCTTCTGATACGCGGACAGAAGTAGCTTTTGCCGGGCGTTCCAATGTTGGTAAATCCAGCCTGATCAATGCTCTTGTAAGACGAAAAGCGCTGGCGAGAACATCAAATACGCCAGGGCGGACCAGAGAACTTAATTACTTTACAATTACCGAGAAAGTTTATCTCGTTGATATGCCGGGATATGGCTATGCCCGTGCTTCCAAGACACTTGTCGAGGGCTGGACAAAGCTGATTGAGGACTATCTTAAAGGACGGACTCAACTCAGACGGCTCTATATTCTGGTAGACTCGCGCCATGGTCTGAAGGATTCAGATATGGCAACGATGGAGCTTATGGATGTTGCCGCCGTTTCCTACCAGATTGTTCTGACAAAGATGGACAAGCTTAAAAAAGGTGAACAGAAGCGCATCATTGAAAAGACGCAGAAAGTTCTAGCCAAACACCCTGCTGCACATCCGCAGATTATTCCAACTTCTTCCAGAAAAGGTGATGGGATCGATTTGCTGCAGGCCTCTATTTTTGAACTGATTATATAGAGTGGCGGGGTTAACTCCTTCCCTCTGAATGAGGGAAAGAGAAAATATTCATTCTGCTATTTTACCGGATCAGGACAGAGCTTCAATGAAGTCTATTACCTGCTCACTGTATTTGCCGATTGCACCAGCCAGGAACGCGACTATCGTCCAGCCTACTATTTTCCTGAATGTACGGCCGTAATTAACTCCGACACGGACACTGATGACCTGTTCAGGCATGGCACTGTGAGCTATCACACCACGTTCTCCAACTATGCGGGCGGATACTCCCAACTGCAAAGGCCTTTTGCCTGTTTTTGTCGGGGTTACTATCCATACCCAACTTGCATATCCTTCACCCTTTGTCGTCAGGCGGCTATCCAGCCACTGGGTTTCAGGGGCTCCAAGTTCAATCGTAAAGCCTCCATGAGGTGCAAACAAGCGAACGCTCATGGCTTCCGTTACCATTACATCATGGCTGACAGGTGGAGCGTTTCCTGTAATTCCACGCTCTATTTCCTTTATCTCTTCTTTAGCAAGACGCACTTCCACACGTACTGGTTTCTGAAAGCGCATTTTCCGAGGAATATTCTCGATTAACTGGCCTTTGGTCAGTTCCTGCTGAGGCTGCATACCTCTTTGTGCAGCCTGCTTCGGGTCATTTGGACCACCTGCTCCCTGCCTCTGCATAGGTGGCATATTCTGCGGGGGCTGCCCTCCGCCCGGGTGTGGAGGTGGACCGCCACGCATTTGCTGTGGAGGTCTCTGTCCTGGGGGCATTCCCTGTGGATGCTGTCTGTTCTGAGGAGGCTGTCCCGCAAAATTTCCGGGTGCCGGAGGTGGCAGATTCCTGTTTGGCGGGCCTTGCTGAGCACCTCTATTATCCTGCGGCGGCTGTTTTCCTCTTAAATTCTGAGGGCCCTGGGAATTCTTTGGCCCAAGCACAGGCTCACCTGGCTGTTGCGGTTTATTTCTCTCATCCTGTTTAGAAGGAGGTTTCTGCGCTTCTTCAGCTTTCCGGGCAGAGTGCTCCATAGAGCGAGTATGGTTTTCCTCACTGGGCTCCTGCTTCTTATTTTCAGCGCTCTTTCTTGTATCCGGCCAGTTTTGGGCAAGCTCTTCCGGGGTTGGTCGTTTGGGACCATCCTTTGGCGGTTGAGACTGGAATCTGTCGTAAGGTTCTTCCCTGCGCCGTTCAGGTGGAGCCTGATGCTGCTCGGGCTGAGATACCTGCTCCATTGCCTGCTTTATTACAGGTTCAGGTTCCTTCGCGGGTGAAGAGGCCTGTTTTTGCTGAACAGGATCTCCCGGTGCCTGATGCGCCTGCTGCTCCTGATTTTTCTGCCCTTCAGCTCCAATGATTTCCCGCACAGATGCCAGAATGTCTTCAACTGTAGATTCTGAAGAAATTTTTTCATCCTGAGCACTTTCATCCGGTGCAGTACTCTCTTCCTGACTGGCAGATGAAACAGTTTCCTGCAAATTGCTTTCAGATAAGCGTTCTTCCAGACTCATTCCGGACTGTTTAGCAGTACTTTCATCCGGACTTGTTTCATTCAGTGTCTGTAATGGTGTATCACCCGGCTCAGCATAAGCTCTCTGATCAAATATATTTTTAACTGAGCCCGGGTCTGTCTGAATTTCAGGTTTTAACTCAGGCTGGTTTTGTTTCTCAGGCTCTTTTGTTTCCTGAGGCGATGAAGGGTATTGAGTGGGCCACTGGGCACCGCCATTTAACGGGCTTTCGCTCTCCCGAAAAGGAGATTGCTGTCCGGCTGTATCCTGCCTCGGCCCGGACCTGTCTTCAAATCTGCCATTTGGCCGCTGTTCGCCGGTATTTTCCTGAGGTCTCTGCTGCTCTCTATGGAATGTGTCCTGCGGGGCAGAATGGTGATCCTGAGGAGGATGGTTTTCTGAAGGCTGTTGACGAGGATCGGCAGAAAAACCGCGCGGTTGCTGCTGATTAAAATTCTGCCCCGGATCTTCCTGCCGGAACTGGGGTTGTGATTGGGATTGGGGCTGGGGTTGAGGCCGCTCTCTTTCCTGTTCTATAACCTGTTCACTGAGAGGCTCACGTGGTGGTACTTTGCGTTGTTCCTGAACCTGATCGGCAATATTTTCTGCTCCTGCGGGTTGTGCAGAAGCTGCATGACTGGCGTTCTTCAAGCTTGTTACAGCGACTTCGAATGTGAGGCCATAAGCCTGCAGAATCTGTGCGGCGTGGCTTTGTGCTTCTCCGATCAGAGCGGCCAGAACAATAGCGCCATCAATATGCTCGCGCTGAGACTGCTCTGCTGCGGCTGACGCGTGTGCCATTACTTTTTTAAAGCCCTCTGACGGCTGGGCAACGCCTTCACCCAGCGCAACAAGGTGCTGGAGGTCATTGGTGATATATCCGGTAAGCTCTTCACGCAATTCATCAAGGTTTATATTACAGGCATCAAATACGGGCCCGGCATTGGGGTCTTCAGTCAGAGCCAGAAGGAAATGTTCAAGTGTAACTTCAGCGTGGCCGCGATCCTGCGCATATGTTAATGCGCGGCCCATGCTCATTCGCAGGTTTTCCGACTTAGGAATCCATCCCAAGCGTTCTGCAAAATTCTGAGACATTTTTCGCTCCCGTAGTATAAGATTATCTCTGGCGTGTATTTTTGTATTCTATTAGCACATATATGGGCAAATTATATAGTGTTCACGTCATGGATAAGACATCGAAGAATTTATTTGTAAAATGGTACTTTTTTATTTTTGATACAACACCAATTGAACCGAATCTTTGATGAAAATTTAGGCTCTTATCTCCAATATTCAAACTGTTTAGGACTTTTTGTCCACCGGGATATACCAAAGAACCAGATAAATTCTCGCGTTAACAGTAAAACCGCATTGCCTTTGCTGCAAAATAGTACCAATGTGCGGGTTAAATCAGGACCTGTCATTCAAACAAAGGCAGGTAAATAATATGGAGAATCCCAGGACTTCGCACATGTCTCAAGATACCAAACCATCGAATACCGTGGAAATTGACCCTCATACACAAACCAAAATTCTGTCCGAGGCATTGCCTTACATGCAACGTTACGACAGGCAGAGGGTGGTGATCAAGTATGGCGGACATGCTATGGGAGACCCTGAGCTTTCAGCCAGCTTTGCCAAAGATATTGTCATGCTGAAACAAAGCGGGCTGCACCCGATTGTTGTACATGGCGGTGGTCCGCAAATCGGTGCGATGCTGGCAAGGCTGAATATTGAATCAGAGTTCAAGCATGGACTTCGGGTAACTGACCGGGAAACGGTTGATGTTGTCGAGATGGTTCTGGCCGGATCGATAAACAAGCAGATTGTCTCTCACATTAACAATCAGGGCGGGCAGTCTGTCGGGATTTCCGGCAAGGATGGTAATCTGATGCAGGCCAGGAAGCTGGAAAAGCAGATGGTTGATCCGGATTCCAAACTGATGCAGGCGGTTGATCTTGGTTATGTTGGTGAGCCTACTGTTGTTAATCCGCATATTGTTGAATCCCTTATTGAAAACGGACTTATTCCGGTCATTGCGCCTCTTGGTGTTGGTGAGAACGGGCAGACTTTCAATATTAATGCGGACACATTTGCAGGAGCCCTTGCTGTTGCACTGAAGGCGAAACGCCTGCTGCTTCTGACTGATGTGGAAGGTGTGCTGGATAATGACAAAAACCTGATTGAAGAGCTAACGATTGCCGAAGCCAATAACCTGATTGAAAAGGATGTTATCTCGGGTGGTATGATCCCCAAGATTGAATCCTGTATTTCTGTGGTTGAGCAGGGTGTTGAGGCTGTCGTGATTATGGACGGCAAAGTTCCTCATGCTGTATTGCTTGAGCTGTTTACTGCCCATGGTTCAGGTACATTGCTTGGCAAGTCACGCGTTAAATAGAAAACAAATCCTATGCCCCTAAGCCATATTGAAGACTGGATATTTGATCTTGATAATACGCTTTATCCAGCCGAATGTGATCTCTTTGCAGAAATAGATGTAAGGATGGGGGCATTTATTCAGGATTTTCTGAAGGTTGATGCTGTTGAAGCGCGCCGGGTTCAGAAAAGCTTCTTCAAGGAATATGGCACCACACTGAATGGTCTGATGCTGGTGCATAACCTGAATCCCAAACTGTTTCTGGACTATGTGCATGATATTGACCATAGCGCAGTTGAAGAAAATGCGCTGCTGAACAAGCTGCTTGAAGATATGGAAGGCAGGAAATTCGTGTTTACGAACGGAACTGTCTACCATGCAGAGAAGGTGCTTGACCGCCTTGGCATAGCACATCATTTTCAAGATATTTTCGACATTGTTTCAACAGGTTATACACCAAAACCCAACAGGGAAGCCTATGACCATGTTATTGAAGCTACAGGGATAAATCCCAAACGTGCCGTTATGTTTGAGGATATGGCCCGCAATCTGGAAGTACCTCATGCAATGGGAATGACGACGGTTCTTGTTCAGACCAGAGGCGAGCATCCTGATGCGGGGCTCGGTGTGCTTGGCACAGGTAATGAACCCCATGTGCACCATGTCACCCATGATCTGACTGATTTTCTGAATACGACTAATTTCAAGAGAAACCAGAAGCCTTAATTGTGGCTAGTCCTGACTGCCTGGTAGATCGTATTGTTTTGCAATGATATCCCAGCCTTCTTCGGCTGTTTCTACAAAATGAAACAGTTTGACATCTTCAGGCGAAATTGTGCCCTCTTCCGCCAGCGCCTCAAAATTGATGACCCGATTCCAGAACTTTTCACCGAACAGAATAACCGGCATAGGGTCAATTCGTTTTGTCTGGATGAGCGTGAGAGTTTCGAACAGCTCGTCGAAAGTGCCAAAACCTCCGGGGAAACTTACTGCTGCTTTCGCACGCATAAGGAAATGCATTTTGCGCAAGGCAAAATAGTGGAAGTTAAAGCATAGTTCCGGTGTTACATATTCATTTGGTGCTTCCTCGAATGGAAGAACAATGTTGAGGCCAATGGATGGAGCATCGGCCTGTGTCGCACCGTAATTCACGGCTTCCATAATGCCGGGACCGCCACCGGATACCAGTACGTATTCCTTATAATCGAATTCTTTTGAGGCTTTTGATGCAAGCTTTGCGAATTTTCTGGCTTCTTCATAATATTTGGCATTATTGGCCAGGCCTTTTTCAGCCGCTTTTGATTTGGCCTGTATTTTTGCTCCGGGTTTTGGAATACGGGCACTGCCAAATACTGCGATTGTTGAGTTGATGCCGCGTTCCTGAAGTATCATTTCGGTTTTAAGCAGTTCAAGCTGCAGTCGTACCGGGCGAAGTTCTTCACGGAGCAGAAAATCCTGATCGCTAAAGGCGAGACGATAAGAGGGTGATTTGGTCTGTGGTGTCTCGGGTAAGTGTTTTGTTACATCGGCATCCTGCTCGGAAGTCCTGAAAATGCCCCGCCGCTTTCGCTTCATTTTGCTCATTTATAGTTATTTCCTAATATTTTTCTTGAATTTATCTCGTATTATTGCACAAATCTCCGCAATCTTTTAACGTCCAGTTTAATTTAGCACCAGAAAGCCTGATGGGGAGTTAATAAAGCACTATGACAGATAAGACAGCACTTCAATCCACGATTGAAACGGCTTTTGAAAACCGTGATGAAATTAATGCGCAGACACAGGGTGAAGTGCGCGAAGCGGTGAATGATGCATTGAACATGCTTGATAGCGGTGAAGGCCGTGTTGCCGAGAAAGTGGATGGCACATGGGTTGTCAATCAGTGGCTGAAAAAGGCCGTTCTTTTGTCATTCAGACTGAATGATATGACTGAAATCGGCGGTGGCCCGGGTGGCAGCAGCTGGTGGGATAAAGTTCCTTCGAAATTTGACGGATGGGATGATGCGCGTTTCAAATCGGCTGGTTTCAGAGCTGTTCCCAACTGTACCGTTCGTCACTCCGCATATATTGGACCAAGCGTGGTTCTAATGCCGAGCTTTGTAAACCTTGGGGCATATGTTGATTCAGGGGCCATGATTGATACATGGGCGACTGTTGGTTCATGTGCGCAGATTGGTAAAAATGTTCACCTGTCTGGCGGAGCCGGTATTGGAGGTGTACTTGAGCCATTGCAGGCTGATCCTGTGATTATTGAGGACAACTGCTTTATTGGAGCCCGTTCTGAAGTTGCAGAAGGTGTTCGTGTCGGAGAAGGTTCAGTTCTTTCCATGGGTGTTTACCTTGGGCAGTCTACAAAGATTGTGGACCGCGCTACTGGTGAAGTTCACCGTGGTGTTGTTCCTCCCTATTCCGTCGTGGTTCCGGGTGCGCTACCTGGCAAACCTCTTGCGGACGGAACTCCAGGGCCTTCGCTTTATTGCGCAGTGATCGTAAAAACTGTCGATGAGCAGACGCGTTCCAAGACATCAGTGAATGAACTTTTGCGAGATTAATTCACCTGCAAAATAATTTGCCATATTTTAAGGATACTTCCCTTTTACCTGTCATGGTTGTAGATACATGCATCATGATTTGTAAAAGGGTGGGCCTGTGACGAATTATTCGCAACTTCGACCTGAAAAAGTGATTGAAACGCTGGAGAAGCTTCACCAGCGTATCAAAGAACGCTTTCCGAACCGGGGGCTTGTCAATGTCTGTTCTGAACTGACGGAGCTGGCAAAAGTTACTTCCGAGCGGTCCAGACGAATAGCCAGACCGAATATTTTCCTGCGAACTATTGTTGCACTGGTGGTTGCCGGGGCTATTGGTCTGCTCATATATATTTTCTACTATTATCCAACCTATATTCAGGTTAATCTCGATGATGGGACTGTTAAGGCAGATAAAGGCCTGCAACTTATTACCGGCATTGAAGCACTGGCAAATATCGTTCTGCTGCTTGGCGCGGCTATTTTCTCTCTATGGACCTGGGAGAAACGCTACAAGCAAAGAAGATCTCTTGAATTTCTTAATGAACTGAATGCCATTACGCATGTTATTGACATGCATCAGCTAACAAAAGATCCAAGCTTTATTATTATCTCAGGCCCGAAGACAAGCAGTTCTCCGAAAAGGGAAATGAGCGAATTTGAGCTAACGAGGTATCTGGATTATTGCAGTGAGATGCTTTCACTGACTGCCAAACTTGCTGCCTTTTATGCACAAAGTATGCATGAGCCGGCTGTTGTTCGGGCTGCCGCTGATATTGAGCAGTTAACGACAAATATGTCCCGCAAAATCTGGCAGAAAATAATACTGGTGCAGAATAATACCAATGCTATCAAGCACAGCCTTTCTGCTTAACCCAATAGTTGACGAAAATAGTGATTGTTCCTAAACAATCACTATGACCAACGATGAACACATATCAGATCCTGTGAAAATTACTCAGGACCTTGTCCGCTGCCCCAGTGTTACTCCTGAGGAGGGCGGCGCCCTTGATTATATTGAAGCGCTTCTCAGTAAAGCAGGATTTACGTGCACCAGACTTCCTTTTTCTGAGGAAGGCACTCCTGATGTTGATAATCTCTATGCACGCATAGGTACGAGTGCGCCGCATATATGTTTTGCTGGACATACTGATGTTGTCCCGGTTGGCGACCTTGCATCATGGTCTCATGGCCCTTTTGACGGCAAAATTTCTGACGGTAAGCTTTATGGCCGTGGTACTGCAGACATGAAGGGTGGTGTCGCCTGTTTTCTTAGCGCTGCACTAAAATATATCGGGGATGGTAACGACTTAAAACAAGGCTCTATCAGTTTCCTTACTACCGGTGATGAAGAAGGTCCCGCTATTAATGGCACTGTAAAAATGTTGCAGTGGCTGCAGGACAACGGGGAAGTTCCCGATCACTGCATTGTTGGCGAGCCGACAAATACTGATGCACTGGGAGATACAATAAAAATTGGCAGACGAGGCAGTCTGAATGGGGTTCTGACCGTTCGTGGTGTGCAGGGGCATGTGGCCTATCAGGCGCTGGCGGATAACCCAATTCCTGGGCTGCTTGATATCTTACAGGGGCTTATTGCTGAGCCACTTGATAAAGGCACAGATTTTTTTGCACCTTCCAATCTGGAAATTACCACGGTTGACGTTGGGAATACGGCTACGAATGTCATTCCTGAAAAAGCTGTTGCGAAGTTCAATATTCGTTTTAATGATGCGCATACGGCAGATAGTCTGACCAAGCATCTGCGGGAAACTGCTGCTGAAGCCCTCAGAAAGAAATCACTTATTCACGAGTTTCGTTTTGCCAAAAGCGGGGACAGCTTCCTGACTGAACCGGGACAGCTCAGTGATATACTTCAGTCAGCAATCAGGACGCATACGGGACACACAGCAGAGCTTTCGACCAGCGGCGGTACATCTGATGCCCGGTTTATCAAGGATTATTGTCCTGTACTGGAGTTTGGACTGATTAACCGGACGATACATCAGGTGAACGAGCATGTTGATGTCGAAGACCTATATGCGCTGACATCGATTTATGAGGATTTTCTCCGGGATTATTTCAAGGTCTTTAATACATAGACGGGTGAACCATATCGGGCGGGACATGGCCGTCAGTAAAGGATTTGATATTGACTATAACCTTGCTGCCCATGTCTATCCGCCCCTCTATTGTGGCTGAACCCATGTGCGGAAGCGTTACAACATTATCCAGCGTCAGAAGCTTGGGATTTATTTCCGGTTCACGTTCGAAAACATCGAGGCCGGCTCCTGCTATATGTCTGGTTTCCAGAGCTTCTACGAGCGCACTTTCGTCAATGACCTCGCCTCTGGCTGTGTTGACAATATAGGCTTCAGGTTTCATCAGATTTATTCTGCGGGCTGACAACAGGTGGTATGTTGCCGGAGTGCGGGGGCAATTGATGGAGATAATATCCATTCTTGCCAACATCTGATCCAGGCTTTCCCAGTATGTTGCGCCCAGCTCTTCCTCTTTTTCAGAACTCAACTGGTGACGATTGTGGTAGTGGATTTTTATGCCGAATGCCTTAGCTCTTCTGGCAATAGCGCGACCAATACGACCAAGACCGACTATGCCTAACTGTTTGCCGTGAATACGGTGTCCGAGCATCCAGGTAGGAGACCAGCCCTGCCAGCTTTGCCCATGCTCCCGAAGATATAAATTACCTTCAGCAAGGCGCCTTGGAACTGCAAGCAGGAGAGCCATTGCCATATCTGCAGTATCTTCAGTCAGAACGCCGGGGGTGTTGGTAACAGTGATATTCAGATCAAGAGCTGTATCGAGATCAATATTGTCAACGCCATTACCGAAATTTGCAATAAGCCTGCATTGTGGACCAGCTTCTTTCAAAACCGCTGCATCAATTTTATCTGTAACAGTCGGAACCAGTATTTCAGCTTCCTGAACAGCTTTTATCAGTTGATCTTTGGTAAAAGGGGTATCAGTTTCGTTAAATTTAACATTAAACAATTCACGCATACGAGTTTCAATGACTTCCGGCAGTCGGCGTGTAAGTATTACCAATGGCTTTTTCAAAGTCATCTACTTCTCCGTAACGTAAAAGACTATATTTTTAGCATAGCCTTTCTTTTAAATCTTCAAAACAATTATATATTTTTTTGAATATATAAAATTGATTTTTACAAAATCTGCAGATTCTTCATTCAAATTGATTCCCATGTTCCAGTTTAAAATATTTAAAATCTACAATTGTTGTTTTTTATGATTAGTTTATGGCAATGCACCTTGCATCCTCTGACATCATATGGAATAGAATCGGCGTTCAAACGGGGAAAAATTTTATGATGCGTAACAAGATCAATTTTAAAGCTGCTCAGATTTGTTTTGCCTTTTCATTTCTGTTTCCAATTCTAGTTTTCTCCGGCCCTTCAGTTGCGAATAATAACTCCGGAGCAATCAGCAAAGGAAAAGCGACAGGATTACCTGTACCGCGCTTTGCAAGCCTGAAAGCAGATGAAGTTAATGTACGTATTGGCCCGGATGGGAAAAAATATAAAATCAAGTGGGTTTACAAGAAGGCAGGGCTTCCTGTCGAAATTATTGCCGAGTTCTCTAACTGGCGTCATGTGCGTGACAGTGAAGGCGTTGACGGGTGGGTATTCCATGCGCTTCTGTCAGGCAGAAGAACTGCTCTCATAACTCCCTGGGCGAAAAAAAGTGCCGGAGGTGCTCCGGAAACAGTTCCGCTCTATAAGAGCCAAAGTGCTGAGAAAAATAATATTGCGCTGCTGGTTGAAAGCGGCGTTCTTGCGCATATCGTCAAATGTAACGGAAAATGGTGCAAGCTCTCAATTGAAGATCATATGGGCTGGATTCAGCAGAAAAAATTATGGGGTGTCTATCAGGAGGAGAACCTGCCTTAGGCTCTCTCACCAACCTGCTATTTTTTTGCCAGATGAACGACGATATCAACGCGAGCGATTTTCATACCTTCAGGGGCTTCAGGAAGGCCCGAGATTTCGACATCTTCACCTGGAATATCTATCAGCTTGCCATTCTGCTCATGATAGAAATGTGAGTGATTTGATGTGTTTGTATCAAAGTATGTTTTTGAACCGTTAATGGCTACCTGTCTTAGAAGTCCTGCTTCAGTAAACTGGTGCAATGTGTTGTAGACCGTTGCCAGAGAAACTGACATTTCCTGGTTAACAGCTTCTTCATGCAGCTGTTCTGCTGTGACGTGGCGATCTCCCTTGGCAAACAGCAGATCGCCCAGCTCCAGACGCTGACGTGTCGGGCGCAGCCCTGCGTCTTTTAAAATCTGCTTTAATTCGTCAATATGATATGTTTCAGACATATCTGTGCTTTCCCAAGGTAACTTGCATTCTGCCCGCTTCCCCCGAATCCGAGTTAAAGGAGCATCCATATACAGATTTACAATATACTGCTTAATTTATATATTGTCTAATTGATAAAAAGAAAGATGGTACCTGCAACCGCGGTAATTTTGTACTGCTATGTGTACAGGTTCATTAAATTTCGTGTATTTTAATCCTATTTGCCCGGTTGTCAGCAGACTAACAATGACTTATTCAACGGTGACCATGTGGTATGATAGCACATGGACATGCCCGTCATAGAAATGTTAAAAAGACTTAACACATTATGCCATACCGCCCCTTTTTATAAGTGAATGAGTATGATAGGAAGTTTGCGAGCATAAGTTAATTATATAACTGGAATCACAACCAACGACGAGAATGGGTAGGAAATAGGAATTATGGCGGAACGCCGATCTCACTTCGAGTATGAAGACTTAATAGCTTGTGCCAGAGGGGAATTATTTGGCCCAGGTAATGCTCAGTTGCCTTTACCACCAATGCTGATGTTTGACAGAATTACAAGCATTACTGATGACGGTGGCGAATTTTCAAAAGGCCAGATTATTGCCGAACTGGACGTAAAACCTGATCTGTGGTTTTTCCCCTGTCATTTCAAAGATAATCCGGTTATGCCGGGATGTCTCGGGCTTGACGCTCTATGGCAGATGCTTGGGTTTTTCCTTGGCTGGCTTGGAGCTCCAGGCCGCGGTTATGCCAGAAGTGTCGGCGAAGTCAAACTTATGGGTATGGTTACACCAGAGACGCAAAAGCTGGAATTCATCGTAGATCTGAAGAAGGTTATTCTGAAAAAGCTTACACTTGGTGTTGGCAACGGAATTCTGAGAGCTGATGGCGAACTGTGCTACACAGTGAAAGATATGAAAGTCGCTTTGGTGGAAGACGACGCAGCTAAAATTGCTGCTGGCGCCTAATAATTAATATGAGTTAAAGGTTCAGCCCCTTTGTTTCTTTCTTACATTGGGGTTGAGTCCGGAATCCACAGGGTCCCAATAATATGAAACGTGTCGTTGTTACCGGTCTAGGAATTGTATCATCCATTGGCGGGAACGCTGAGGAAGTACTCAGCTCTCTAAAAGAAGCCAAACCAGGAATCTGCAAAGCCGAGGATTATATCAAACTTGGCTTCAGGTCGCAGGTGCATGGTGCTCCCAATGTGAAATGGGAAGAAGTTATCGACCGCAAGAAGCGCCGCTTTATGGAAGCCGGCGCTGGCTGGAATTATGTTGCTATGGAGCAGGCGATCGCTGATGCCGGTCTGGAAGATGATCAGGTATCAAACGAACGTACCGGGCTCATTATGGGATCAGGCGGTCCTTCAACGAAGGCTATCGTGCGTGCTGCTGATACAACCAGAGAACGCGGCCCCAAAAAAGTCGGACCGTTTGAAGTTCCGAAAACCATGTCCAGTACAAATTCTGCTACGCTGGCTACACCATTTAAAATCAAGGGCGTTAACTATAGCATTTCTTCTGCTTGCTCTACCTCCTCACATTGTATAGGTAATGCTGCAGAGATTATTCAACTCGGTAAACAAGATATTATCTTTGCCGGTGGTGGAGAAGAGTTAGACTGGACGCTGTCTGTGCTGTTTGACAGCATGAACGCAATGTCGTCCAAATTTAACGATACTCCAGAAACTGCAAGCCGGGCCTATGATGCTGACCGTGACGGTTTTGTCATTGCTGGCGGGGCCGGTGTTCTTGTTCTGGAAGAACTCGAACATGCGAAAGCGCGCGGAGCCAAAATATACGCTGAAATAGTTGGCTATGGTGCGACTTCGGATGGATATGATATGGTTCAGCCTTCAGGTGAAGGAGCTGTTCGCTGCATGAAAATGGCAATGAACAATCTGGATTGTGAGATTGATTATGTTAATCCTCATGCCACTTCGACACCTATCGGCGATATTAGAGAAATTGAAGCCTTGAGAGAGGTTTTTGGGGATAAGGTTCCTCCAATCAGTGCTACCAAGTCACTTTCGGGACATTCACTTGGTGCTGCTGGTGTACATGAGGCAATCTATTCTCTGATAATGATGGAAAACTCGTTTATCTGTGAGTCCGCAAATATCCAGAATCTGGATCCTGAAATGGCAGATATGCCAATTGTGCGAGAACGCAGAGATAATGTGAAACTTAACGCCGTTATGTCTAACAGTTTTGGATTTGGTGGCACTAATGCTACTCTCGTATTCAAGCGTTATGATGGTTAGAACAATAGTATATTACTCCTAAACAGGGTCAGGGAATATTCGAACCTTGATGTGGATAACGAAATGACAGATACAAAAACAGCTACACCGGCACCTTTGATGGCCGGAAAAAGAGGACTGATTATGGGCGTTGCCAATGATCGGTCTATTGCATGGGGAATTGCCCGCATGTTGGCAGAGCAAGGTGCGGAGATTGCCTTCACCTACCAGGGTGATGCTTTTGGCCGTCGTGCTATTCCACTGGCAGAGTCTATCGGCTCAGAAATCATCCTGCCTTGTGATGTACTGGATCTGGATAGCGTGGACAGCGTTTTCAAGACCCTAGAAGAAAAATGGGGCAAAATTGATTTTATTGTTCATGCACTTGCATTTTCTGACCGTACCGAGTTGAAAGGCCGTTACTGCGATACAAGCCGTGACAACTTTACAAACTCAATGGTTATTTCGTGCTTCTCATTCACCGAGATTGCCAAACGTGCTGCAGCTCTTATGACTGAAGGCGGGTCAATGATCACGCTGACTTATGGTGGCTCAACGCAGGTTGTTCCATGCTATAATGT
>JBOEGA010000011.1:0-711 GCA_050633205.1 Methyloligellaceae bacterium
AGTAGCGCATTGAAGTTTTACACCTTTATACCAAATCTATTGCCCAACAGAACTCGCAGTCCCGCTTGAAGCAGTCATCCAAGCCTATCCAACACATACTGCCATTAACCCCCCACTAGCATTCCTTAACAAAACCATGATATTATGTCCCTCATGAGCAAGCACCACACCATAGATCAGGACTTCGAATTATCTTCCTGGGCAACCCCGACAGAAGAGGATATTATCCGCTTCAAGTCTCTCACTCCGGAACAACAACGAGCAGTTTTCACCAGACAGCTTGATCAGGCATCAAAAAGCGGCGTCAGTAACAGAAAACCTTCCGATATCCTGAAAGACGTCCTGTCTCGTAATAGCAAATGACCGACTATAAACTGTCAGCGCGGGCTGATAATGATTTTGATCATATCCTTCAATACACTTATGATACATTCGGCCCGTTTCAGGCTGTAAAATATGCTGAAGGTCTGGAGAAATGCTTCGAGATAATAGCTAGCAATCCCTATATCGGTCCTGAAAATGAACTCTATCCAAAATTCAGAAGCTTCCCACACGGTAAGCATATCATTTATTATGAAATCGAAGCAGACAACATTTTAATCGTACATATAGTCCATGCCAGTATGCATCCTAATAACCATTTTTGAATCCCAGCTAGAATTCACATTCTCCCCTGAGGGGCCACCCCCTGTCATCCCCAAAAAATTACAG
>JBOEGA010000011.1:755-42564 GCA_050633205.1 Methyloligellaceae bacterium
TTTTATTGGGGACCTAGTAACCCCAGTGCAGGCGTATGGCGCTGATCGCGCCTTAACATACAGCCCGACCAAAAAGACATTGCCATAACAAACTGATTACATCACCTCAAAACCATAACAGAGCAGTTTGCATGCCGCACAACTTTAGCTGCAACTGATCCTAACAGATAACTTTCCCATCCTGGTTTATGAGAAGAAATTATAATGCAATCAGCTTTTGTTTCTTCTGCAACATCAAGAATTGTATGATAGGGATTTCCATGTTTTATTACCAGTGACGCAGTAAGAGTACTCTGTTGTAGTAACATGGTCAGTTGCTTTTCTGCTATTTTTGATGAGTTTAATTGGATATCCTGGGGGAGTTCTGAAGCAACATATGACGGGATTGAAGGCAGAACAGTAAGTAATGTGACCTTGCTATTGCTGTTTGCGATTTCTTTTGTAGCCTGAATGGCTTTAGCGCCATGTCCTGTGTGGGCAATATCTATTGGAACTAAAATATTACTAAACATACTGTCACTCCGTACCAACAATTTTCAAAACAACATAAGGCACCAGATTAAAAAAAATCCAGAGTAGCTTTAAAGCTCCAAGAAACGCATAAACGGCAATATTCACGGCATCCGCAGAAATATTAAATAATGAGGCATGCCACTCAAGCCCGAACCGGAAGGGTCCAAGCGTACCAAAAGTAGCAACCAGGAGAATGATGAAATTAATAATCGTGCACCATAAAAGAACTGACTTGAATTTTTGTAGGCTCATAACTCACTCCTGAATTAATTCCTGAACCATATAAGGGTAGATCTGTTTATACGTACACATCATTGATGTGCATCAAACAGCCCGTAATCAACGAGGTAATACCGCCCCCAGCCCTCGCCAGTCTTTCAACATTTCATAGCGCACCTGCATATTTTAATATATTATGGCAAAACCCTGAAATCAAAATATAAGGAGCTTGCCGTGAAATATGTAGTTTTACTGTGCGCAGTCTTCTCTGTATTGGCCCTTGGTATAATGCCGTGGAGCTCTCCTGCCTATGCTCACAAACCTGACCGCTGTTTTCATACCCATTTCGGAGGTAATACCAACTGCAAAAAAGGTATCGCCAAAAAAAGATGTACCGACGCTAAGGGGAATAAAGGCAAATGCGTTCAGAGTGGAAGCCATTGCTATTGCAAGCTATTCCCAAAGAGAAACAACTCCAGAGCAGCCAGAGAACTTCTGGATTTAGGTCTGGGAATAGGTGAAGCGCTACTGGATCGTGATCGCGACCGGGATCGTAGGCGCAGATATCGTCACAGAGGTAGAGACAGGGACAGGGAAGAGTTCTACGAAGAGGATGATTAGAAATTCCACTTCTCCAGCCCGGCGGGACTTATAGTCCCGCTGAAACAGTTAAGCAAGCCTGTCCGGTTTTATACGGGTAAAAATATATTGCCATATAAAATAAAAACTCATCCCCCAAAAAAACTGAAACCTTTCCCGCCGCCGTTACGTATCTACGACCATGTCTATGATTCCGGCAGGATTTATCATGGGCCAATAAAATGATCCGGGGGCAGATAAATTCCAGTCAAAAGACCGGGGAAGTGATGCCACCGTTGAAAAACGAACCGGGTCATATCAATCTGTTATTTAACTTGAATGGAGTTTAGGTAATGAAGAAAATTTTATCTGGTGCAGGTCTTGCGATGTTCTTGCTTCTTGGTACTGCAAATGCAGGCTCTCTAAGTGTTGATGCTGCTGATCAGGATGTATCGGGTGGAACAGTTACAGCTACTAAAATTATGGCTGATTCAAACGGCTGGCTGGTTGTTCACAGAACTGACGAAAAGAAAAAGCCAGGTGCCGTTGTTGGACATGCTCCACTTAAAAAAGGTGAAAACCTGAACGTAACAGCAATTCTTAACGAGCCTGTCAAAAAAGGTGAAATGCTTATGCTTATGTTGCACAGTGAAAACGGTGGCACAAAAACAGGCATTTTTGAATATACTTTGGGTGCCAAGGAAGATGGCGCAGTCAAGGTAGACAGCAAACTCGTAACAAAAGTCATTACAGCTCAATAATAGAGAATATACCGTTTATTCTCCGGCTCAGCGGGACAGGTCGTCCCGCTGTAACCTTCCCATCATACGTTGTTACCCACTTTCGCATGGACAAAGCCACCGATAAAAATATCTCTCAGCCATCGATATTTATGAAAAACAGCCAGTTCACGGTTATGATCTGGAAACGCTTCTGTAAAGGAAACAACAGAGTCGACAGTCAGACCACCAGCCTTTTCAAAAAACTTCGCAGCTCTGCTTAATGTGACGCCAAAATGCATCCTCGGCATACGGAAATTATCCGTTATCGGTACGCCAAATCGTGATGCAAAACTAACAAATGGGGGAACAATATCCATAAAAAGCTGAGCTCCCGGAAAGCTTGTTGAAATATGCTGAAGAAGCTGCAGAACATCTGAAGGTTTAAAATACATCAGCAGGCCGGAAGTCGAAATAAAAACAGGACGGTCCTTCTCTATGTTCTGAGACCAGCCAGGATCCAGCGCCGAACATGAAATATGTGTGTTTCTCTCATGACCGGGAAAGAACTTTTCTCTGACCTGAATAGTCTCCGGCAAATCCACTGTATACCAAAGCACTCGCCCGTTATCTGTTCTCCAGAATTGTGTCTCCAGCCCCTCGCCCAGAACAATAACAGTACCATCAGGATGTTTCTGCAGGAACTCACGAATAAGCACGTCCGAATAAATGGAGCGCAGTGATATAGTGACATCCGGCTCACCAAAGGTTCCCTCAAAGTCATAGGACACCCGGTTCAGAGCTGCCACGGCAGTTTCATCTCTAATGACAGGATTATCCTTCTTTGCTTCGGATGCCCTGTACCAGAAAGACCATAAAGTCGTTTGCGGAACCCCCGTCAGATTAATAGCACCACCGCACATTTTATTATTATACTCCTGACCTGAATGCTTTTTATCCCGATAAACCAGCAATTTGTCCGAATTTCGATGCAGTCAGATCCAGAAAATATTATGAAGATACAAACGCAGAGCCATAAATGCGTAAATCCCCTTCAAACCTGGATATATAATAAGCCTGTCGTCATTGCCTTACAGCCCGAAGACTTATAGTAATCAAGAGCTGATTGGTAATAGACTTCAATATCGTTTGGCACGACAAAACTTTCCAGCGTTCCATCCTGCTTCGAGCAGAATAAATTATAAAATAAATATCAGAAATCCGTTTCTTGCTATTTGCGACTATATAAGTTCCTTCGCCCATAAGAGCTCCACATCTGCTCAGATGACGGAGTAAAACCGGCTGTTCACATCACTTTCAACTGTAATCACAGGCACTTGAATACCACTTATATTCCTCTCCGTAGCGCCCATTTATGGATCAGCAAGACACTGCTGAACAAATAAAATTTGAACACGGAGATTTAAAATGACTAATTTTCTAAAAATTGCACTTGTATCTTTAGCTGTATTGGGCGGCATCAGTTCAGCTCAGGCAGTTCACCCTGACGACACCCCAACTTTTGCTGACAGATATTTTGAAGAGCAGACAAAAATTGGCGGCTAGATCTGTCAGCTTGCCGTTCAGGAAGATCGCGGCTCCCTACCCGTGATTTCCCGCCAGCCAGCCCGGTAACCTCCCACCGGGCTGGTGCAATAACCCTCTCCAAAAGTTTACTTGAAATTAGCTCCCTTCGTGCTGAAATATAAAGCTCATCAGAACAACAGCCCGGGACCTTATGCTAAAATCAATACAGTCAATCTTTTCAAAACTGAACGAACCCGAGACCAGCTTGTCTCATAACGAGTTACAACAGGCATCTGCCGTTCTTCTTGTACATGCAGCATATGTTGATGGGACTGCAGCTCCCGAAGAAATGGACACTATAAAAAAATTGCTGTCAGAAAAATATAATCTGTCTGAAGAGGAAATTACCGGGCTGATAAAGGATGCAGAAGAAAAGGAACAGCATTCCGCAGATTTGTATAGCTTCACCCGCATATTAACCAGCCATCTGGATCAGGACGGCCGAAAAGAAATCATCTCTATGCTGTGGGAAATAGTACTGGCAGATGGAATTATTGATAATTATGAAGAGCACCTTGTAAGGCGCGTTTCTGAATTAATAGGCGTGTCGACAAGAGACCGTGTCATGCTCAGGAAAGAAGTTGAGAATAGGTCCTGAGCCTAAGCAGTCTCAATAACTCTTGCAACACGAAAACCAACACCATTATAGCGATATCCGGCGTTAACTTTGCTACGGCTCGCACACCGCATATTCTCACCCATTCGGCTGTTCCAGCTTCCTCCACGCAGAACACGCGGATAGTTAAAATCCGGTCCGCCATTGACCCAGGCTTTGCCGTTTACAGCAGGTTCATGATAGCTGTTGTGCCAGTGATCTTCACACCACTCCCAGACATTGCCAAGCATATCGTAAAGACCAAACTGATTGCATTTTTTCTGCCCCACAGCATGAGAGCGTCCATTGGAATTCTGCCCATACCAGGCGTGTTTTCCCAATTCCCGGTCCATATTGCCAAAATAGTAATTTGTAGTTGTACCGGCCCGGCAGCAATACTCCCATTCAGCTTCACTTAATAACCTGTAGCGTTCACCAGTATTTTTTCTCAGCCACTGTATATAGGATTGTGCCTGTCCCCAGCAAACATTAATAACTGGGTTCCATCCCCGCCCCCAGCCGTTGTCATCGGGGCGATGCCCCTCACATCCGCCCCTCTGTATGGCAAAGTCCCAGTCATTAAATGTAATAAGAAAGCGACTGACAGCAAATGGATAATCAATTGTAACTGATTGCTTTGGGTGTTCGTGTTTGAATTTTTTACTCGCCGGGTTGCCCCTCATATATTCTCCAGGAGGAATATAAACCATTTCCGGAGTAAATATTGCGTCTCTGAAAATACTGAATTTTTTTAAATGAGATGTAGAGAGTTTTCTCGGATTGGGTTTTGACTTTAGCAGAAGAGGTACCCAGTCTTCAGCCTTGCGTAAGTTGGTTCCGTTAATAACTGCCAGGTCAAAGCAGGCCCCATCTATCAGGGCATCCTTAAAGTTACATCCGGTCAGACGACAGCCAGTAAAGTCAAATCCACGTAGATCACAATTATTAAAGTCAATATCAGACCAGTCAGAATATTGGAAATCAGCTTTTGGGTTAAGATTGGCCGTTGCAATCAGATCAGAGAAATTATGGATATGCTCCCACTTCGTCTCATCAGGAATGAGTTCCGAAATTTTTTCTTTCAACCGTTCTGTAGCTTTTTCCTTGCTCATGTTTCAGGTATCACCCGGATCATCTCTCTCCAGATGCTTCTCAATAGCCTCAATCAGAGCTTCTTCCGAGACAGGTTTGGGAATATAGTCATCCATGCCAACCTCAAGGCATTTTTCCCTTTCACCTTCTCCCGTATTTCCCGTCAGTGCAACGATAGGACAGCGCTCGATAATCCCTTCTATTTCAAGAATTCTAATTTCTTTGGTTGTCTCATAACCATCCAGCACAGGCATTGTACAATCCATAAGGATGAAGCTGTATTCCGTATCCTGGATCATCTCTATGCATTTTCGGCCATTTTCAGCAATATCTACGCTGAAACCCATAGACATGAGTAATTCTTCAGCAACCACTGCATTGGTTGCGTCATCTTCCACTAATAGTAATTTATAACCGCTATATTCCACGTCAGGCTCCAGTAGATGTTCAGGAAACCGGGTAAACGCCTTCGTCAGCCGTCAGGCGACGAAGGCGATCATGAATATAGCCTGTTATAAGTAATATTTTCTAAAGACTCGATAATCACGTAAATCGTTAACAAAAAGTCAGGCTGCCCTGTCGTTTCTTGAAATTTCATTCACCTGACGCAGGTTCTGCAATACCTGCAGGCAGGCTCCGGCAGCTTCTTTTCCCTTAACTGTAAAATGATCAAAGAAAAAATCATGATGTTGTTTGTTATCATGGAAGTGATGAGGCGTCAGAACAACTGATAGAACTGGCACATTGGTATCCAGCATAACACGCATAAGCCCGTCAATAACGCTCGAGGCAACAAAGTCATGCCTGTAAATACCGCCATCAATGACAAATCCGCATCCGACTATAACGGAATACTGCCCGGTCATTGCCAGCATTTTAGCCTGCAGTGGAATTTCAAGAGCGCCAGGTACATCAAAAATATCAATCCGGTCTTTGGGAATATCAGCAGAAGCAAGCTCGTCTATAAAAGACAGTCGTGCCTGTTCAACAATATCTGCATGCCATCCGGCCTGAATAAACGCTATCCGCCCATCGGCAGAGGAAATAGGTGTGATTGTCTGATTCATGGTTAGTCCTCAATAAAATATTTCACCAGAATCAGGGCTTGAGAGACAATGTACACGCATGAAAGATCAGTCCAGAACTGGCCGCAGCCAGTCAAAAACGTCAATGCGTATATCAATATTCTCTTTCATCCGGACTATAACCGTCGGCTCTGGAATCTCACCAGATCTGCTGGACCCTTTTGCTGACACAAAAGGCGCTCGCGGGCTTACAGTTAAAAACTGCTCACCGCCGGTGGGGACTTTCACCCCGCCCTGAGAATATGCGTATAATAAAGCCTGAATAAATATTAGGCAAGCGGCTTACTGCCGCTGGTAATTGTTCCCTGCCAGACAAAATAAGTTTACCATGATTGCCCTATTAAACCCTCAAATTTATATTGGGGTAAATTAGTACGAATCGTTGAATATTAGTGTGTGTATTGGGAAGCTGCATGGTCGAATATATCCTACAAGGTTACTCAGGGAGCCACGGATGAAGAAGCTGATATTATTCATAATAGCCCTTATTTCTATTCAGAGTGAAGTTTGGGCAGCAGAAGTGAAACACCTGGCTTTAAATAAAAAGCTTTCGGAAATAGCAAAGAATGCTGAACAGGAGTGGAAAAAGAAGAGGAGCCCTTTGGCTTTTGCAGACGGTGCGGTCGTAAGCAGTTGCGAGGCATATAAGGGAGAGAAAGCGCAGTCTACTCTTGATGAAGCAGCTGAAAATATGAAAGTAAAAAAGGATTATCTGATTTGTGATGCTTTGGCGCTTTTGGGCTTTAAGTTTCATGTCGAAGCAGGCCATCAAATTAGATACGGAGAAATAATTGCAGAGAAACTGAAGCTTGATGAACTGGCTTCTTCTCCGGCAAGTGCTAATCAAAAAAACGCAACTCTGAATCAGTTGAAGCCTGAAGGTCTGTTCATTGAAGCAACTTCGACTGGTTTTAAAACAGATAGTTGGAATTATAATATTGAGGTTGTTGCCATTACGGATGCAAATGGCAATGGAAAACCTGATTGGGTTTTATGGTTTAGTGATGAGGATCAGGAAGAGTCTTCTGTCAGTTTTGAGACATACATAATATATGATGTCTCGGAAAAAGCAAAATTGCTGACTGCTAGTAAATACTGAAGCAATAAGCTCCGGGTCGATTATAGTACTATTCTTCCGGAGTCTTTTTATTATTTGAGGTTGGGTCTTTCTCTTACCATATTGATAACATACCATAGATATAGTTGCTAACATCAAAAATATCTATGGTATAAATGAACCTGAATGACAGTATCTCGCCTGCCATAATTAGTTCCGTTAAAAATGAATTAGATGATACCGAAGAAATACTCTATATAGAACAGCCAGTTGGGCATAGATTTAGATTGAGCCTGTTATGGGATTATAATGCCGCTTTGGTATACCTTTCCCTGCTCTTTTTTATTGTAAACTGGAAAAGCATTCAAACTGACATAGGTTACAAAGTAATTGCCTCAATGTTCCTTGGTGGAACAATGTTTGTAGTATCAATTGCAGTTATCATATGGTTGAATGCCAGACGTACTGTTTATGTGGTAACCAGCAAGCGTGCAATGATAATGCATCTGCATAATGATCATACACATGTAATGAGCTTTACACCGGAGCAGATTAACATACGTATTATAAATGAGGATCTGACAGGTGCTGGAGACCTGTTTTTTTGTAAAGAAGCAAGGTCAGACGTAAACGGAAAATCAGTTCAGGAGCTATATGGTTTTAACTCTGTTCCCGATATAAAAAAATTGGAAACTGCTCTGAACTTGCTGGCTCCACAGCCAGCCTGGGACTCTGACACTATGTAAGCTCAACCTGAACAGGAATACTCTTAAACCCTGGGGTTTTGCTTCTATGATCAACGGCAGTCCCACACAGAACATTAGCCTCAGGAAAATATGCCATCATATTTCCTGCAGGCAGGTCAAAGGGATAAACTCTAACCTGCTCCATTTTTCCAAACTCTGAAACAAGATCAATGTTCTGTTTATCACTGATCCCCAGTTTCTGTATATCCTGAGAGTTCATCATCACACACCAGCGGGTATCAGTCTGTCGATAACTGTCTGTTTCCTCATAGATTATTGTATTAAACTGCCCCTCACTGCGAACAGTTGTCAGAATATAGGGAAACTGCTCCGGCTCCCTTTTAATATTCGGAATTTCATAAACTTTGAAATGGGCCCGCCCGTCAGAGGTCATAAAGGTCTGTTCATGCATCACCCGGTTACGAACATGAAACTCCTGCTTTGCAACATCTATGTCAGCCAGTTCCTCCATACCCGGAACTGTTTGTGCGATTGCTTCACGAACATGGCTGTGAGCTTTAAAACTCTGAAAATTTACAGGATCATTACCCGGCATTCGGGAACCAAGGTCACACAGGATATCACTCTCAGGCCGAACATCCGGAAGTCTTTCTATGCCCCCATCGCTCAATCGCACGAAATTAAACATGGATTCCTGCGTTGTTGGCTGCCACTCCTCATCACGGGCAGTAACAGGAAGCACAATGCATTCCTCGTCAACACCATGAATATGCCCCTGATTTAAAGTCGTCGTTAAAAACAACTTGAAACCAATCTTGTTCAAGGCATCAGCAGACCACTGACTATCAGGAGATGCTCCATAAAGATTTCCTCCCATAAGCAGTGCAGCATCAATTTCCCCTCTGCGAGCTGCCTCAAGAGAAGCCATAGTATCAAAGCCGGGAGTTCTGGTGAGATTAATACCAAGTGTATTTTCCATCTTCTGAAAAATCTCTTCGGCCAGTACAGGCTTAACTCCGATAGTCCCTATGCCCTGCACATTACTATGCCCCCGTAACGGCAGTAATCCTGAAAACCTCTTACCAACCATTCCCCTCAGCAGTGCAAGATTGGAAATATATTCAATATTCTCAACCCCATGCAGATGGTGTGTCATCCCCATCCCCCAGGCAAAAACACTATTATTTGACTGTTTGTAAAGCCTGGCGACCTGCTCAATATCTTCTCGTAAAACTCCGCAGATTTTTGTTATCTCATCCCAGCCAATACTGGTGATATCAGCTCTGAATGCTTCAAACCCTGTAGTCTTTTCTGAAATAAATGTGCTGTCTTCCCCTCCCATCTCAAGCAGAGCTTTTGCAATCCCTTTGAAAAGTGCAATGTCGGAACCCACTCGTGGCTGTAAATAGGCTGAGGCAATCGGACTTCCCCCGGTAAGCATGGACTTGGGGCTTTTCGGCACTGCAAACCTGACAAGGCCAGGTTCCTTTGCCGGGTTAATAACAATAACCTGTCCGCCACGTTCTCTGCAGGCTTTCAGCATGTGAATAAAACGCGGATGGTTTGAAGACGGATTGGCACCAATAACAAATATCAGATCGCACCCTGTCAGGTCTTCCAGTTCTACTGTAGAAGTCCCGGTCCCAATCGTAGCACCAAGCGCAACACTGGTTGCCTGATGGCAGTAATAGGAGCAGTTATTGACATTATTCGTACCGTACACCCGTGCAAGCAGTTGAAGAATAAAACCTGCTTCATTGGATGACCTGCCCGATGAATAGAAAAAGCTTCTATTCGGCTCAGTCGCGGTAAATCTGTCAGCAGAAATTTGTAAAGCCTTGTCCCAATCAATAATTTCATAATGATCAGCACCTGCTGCCTTGTAGATAGGATTACCCAGACGCCCTAGATGCTCCAGCTCATTAGCAGATAATTCTCTCAGGTCTTCAATCGAATGCTCAAAGATTTCTTCAGGAATAGCCGGCTGAATATCGGTAGACTGAGCCTGTACGCTTTTGTTGCAGACAGATGGAAATTCATGAAGTTCATTCGTCATGCCACCATTCTGTCCGCCCATGCCGTAAGCACATGCTTTGCAGGTATTTTTCGAGTTCAGCGCTTTAGCTGAATTGATAAGCCCGATACGTTGCACTGTCCGCAATGTATAGAGAACTTTTTTTGCTCCCCCACCTATAGGCATATTCCGGCTATGATCTGTCATGGTAATTCCGCTGTTGGGATCTCAGACTTGCAATACTGTAAAATATAGTATTATCGACCAGCTAGAAACAGAAAAGAAATACCTATTTCCAGAACGAGAAAAATGGAGCTTTGTGTTTAACAATTATAAAATCATGATACTTGGTATAACCATCAGCATTTAGGGTGAAATGCCACCATTCCTTGGAATAATTTTCAAAGCCTTCTTTTTTCATAGCTGTCAGCAGCAGGTTTCGTAACTGCTTTTGCCTGTCACTGATATTGTCGTTAAACGTATGACTGCGCTCATCAAAACAGTCCCACGCAGTTCCCATATCAACCGAATTGTCAGGCTGTCTTTCACTCTGCGGCGCATTACATGGGCCATGTTTTGCGTTGCTCAGAGAGGTAGTGAACGGGCTCGGGTGAGGAACAATCGTCAAATCAACCGCAATTCCCTTTGAATGCGCAGAGGGGCGGGCAATATAACCCCGGGCAAACAATTCCTTTTTTCGCAAAGAGGGGTAATATAATTTGGTATATTCGCTTTCAAGATTACTGCGCGCCCATTTAACAAAAGCCCTTACTGCTCTTCTCGGGCGATAACAGTCGTAGACCTTGAGTGAAAAACCCTGAGGTTTTAAGCGGTCCTGAACTCGCTTTAAAGCCTTTGCTACAGGGATGGCCAGAATACATTCCGCAGCATCGTAGCCCGGCAGAGGCTGACCTGTAAAATTCTGGGCACTGGCATAACGGATATCTTGATGAATTGTCGGAGCCACATCCCTCAGGTAAGTAAAATTTTTCGGAATTTCATCATCTGCCAGCGCTGTCGTACAAGTTGAGATTAAAAGTGTAAGCGCTTTTACGAGTACAATAGCCCCTGACCACAAATAGTTATTCATACTGAAACGTAACTTCCCGGAACTATTTGTCCTGTATAATAATTTTTTCAAAGTCTTGTTACATCGACTCCGCCCAGTTTTTGCAATCCTTTTATCAGAAATGTGTGGTCAATATGGTTAGGCGCGACTTTGGGAAAAACTTTTTATATCCATACTGCCAGATGCTTACTTTTAGGTATTAAATAACAACAAAATGCCAATTTCAGTATAAATCATTTCAAGAATCGCTGAAAATTGTATATGGTGTAACAAGTTTGTAATTCACTTGTTCAGGTAGAGCTTCTTTTATTTAGGAAGCCTTTATTCATGTCTCGGAAAAAACGTCAATAGTCAGTATTCCCCGCATTCACTCATGAGGTGAAAACAAATTGAAACATATATGTTTTTGAGGTGAGGTTTTACTTTTTTTGTGGCTATTGATTTTATGTCACAATGAAGAAAATGCGGTCATATTAGTATGCTGGCTTGAATACAGGCTTTTGCGTTTTTCATATTGGTTCTATCGTAGTTTTTGTTTGTAAGGTTGTTTCCTGAAAATGATTGTTTTTCAGTGCGTTATCTTTTGAATTCTGTTTGGTATGCTTCAAAAATTCGTGTGGAATGAGTTCTTTATAACCATGTTTTGCATGCTGTATGCACAGGATATCAACATCAGGGAAGCTTTCGGTGTTCGTCTTTGCTAATGTTAGTTGCCCTAATTTAGACATCCGCTTGATGCAATCGTAATGGGGTCGAGGTTGTAAGTTTCTTGTAGTTCATGCATTGCATTTGCTATATATAACTGGAACATAGTTGTCGGGGTTTATATATCAGCTTAGCGTCTAATATCGCGCGACAGTTCGTTGTGGTCCTCTGCGTATAGGCTTTTGAGGGTTGGCGGTGATTAAAGTTCAGCACATAGCTGAAATAATCTTTTGGTCAAAATAAATATAACATGCAGAAAAGCAGTAAAATATCGATGAGACGGTTTGGGGTAGCACTTGGAAGTATGATCTTCTCAGGTCTTTTTGTGCTGCCTGTACAAAACGCGTCCGCTGAGACCTTAAGAGAAGCACTTGCATCAGCCTATCTGAATAATCCTACGCTGGAAGCTCAGAGAGCAGAGTTGAGGGCTACTGATGAAGAAGTTCCCAAAGCATTATCTGGCCTGCGCCCTAAATTAAAAGCAGAAGCTGAAGCCTCAAAAAGCTACGGAGATATTTTTACAACTTCATCAATTGATGAGTTGAGCTCTTGGGGTTATTCAATAACGCTTGATCAGCCCGTTTTCAGAGGCTTCCGTACTATCAATTCTATCAAGCAGGCAAAGGCCAATGTAAGAGCTGGCCGGGAGGATTTGCGCGTTCAGGAACAGGCGGTACTGCAAAGTGCTGTAACGGCTTATGTCAATGTCATTAGAGATTTGGCAACCCTGAAATTGCGAAAGGGAAATGTCAATGTACTTGATCAGGAATTGCAGGCAGTAAAAGACAGGTTCCAGTTGGGAAGTGCAACCCGTACTGATGTATCTCAGGCTAAAGCCCGTAGAGCAGGTGCAAAATCCCAACTTGCGCTGGCAAAATCCAATTTGAAATCCAGTCTGGCTGTTTATGAGCAGGTTATAGGCCATAAAGCCATCGGATTAAAACAACCATACATCCCGGCAAGCCTTCTGCCAAAAACTCTTGATAGTGCAATTAAGAGAGGGATGGCGAAAAACCCTTCAATTCAGGCTGCTATCCATAGAGAAGAAGCCTCTCGTTATTCCATTGACATAATACGTGGAGAATTGTTGCCGGACATTTCGCTACAGGCGTCCTATGAGAAAACATATACAGAAGGGCCATTTGGCGATGATGAAGACTTTTCAGTTGTAGCTCGCCTGACGATGCCTTTATATGCTGGAGGTAACATATCTGCGAGGGAGCGACAGGCCCACCAGGTGAATATTTTCAATCTTGATCAGGTTGAGGTCGCCAGACAACAGATAAAACAGTCTGTAATTGGAGCATGGGCAAATCTGATTGCTGCAAAAGCTCAATTGCAGTCAAACCTGCAGGCAGTTAAGGCAAATAAAGTTGCTCTTTCTGGTGTTCGTCAGGAAAAAGATGTCGGCCAGAGAACACTGCTGTCAGTATTAAATGCTGAACAGGAACTTCTGAACTCTCAGGTTAGTCTGGTACAGACAAAGAGAAATATTGCCGTTGCATCCTATGCTTTGTTGCAGGCAATAGGTGAGCTTGACATTCGGAATGTCGGAGCTTCCGTGCAGACCTATAATCCTGAAGAAAACTATGATTCCAGCCTCTATAAACTATTTGGTCTCGGAATTGATATGCCAAAGAAGTAGGCTTAACTTATTATTGATAATCCTCTTCTCGATCAAACCTGTCCCGTCTGCTATATTAGCTTTTCTATACTTCCTCTCAAAGGATCATTGCCATGAATACCAACCCCCTTTTTAAGGAGTGGAGTGATGCATCTCAGTTGCCTCCATTCTCTCAAATCAAGAACGAACATTTTGAAGAAGCTTTTGATAAGGCTATTGAGCAACAAAGTGCAGAGTTTCTGGCAATAGCGGAGCAGGAAGCTGACCCGACATTTGAAAATACTATCGAAAGCCTTGAAAAAAGCGGGCAACTCCTGACAAGAGTTTGCGCAGTTTTTTTTAATCTCGCTGCTGCTGACACAAACAAGGAAATTCAGAGAATTCAACGGGACATTTCTCCGCGTTTGGCAAAACATAATAACGACCTGTTTCTGAATCAGAAGATGTTTGAACGAGTGGAAGTGTTGTGCAGGGACAGGAAAGCGCTGGGGTTAACCTCCGAGCAGTCTATGCTTCTTACGAGATATGAAAAAAATTTCAAAAGGGCCGGCGCTCAGTTAGATGAAAAGGCCAGAGGGCGTATTAATGAAATCTCTCAAAGACTGGCACAGATATCTGCAAGTTTTTCTCAGAACGTATTAAAGAACGAAGCTGACTATCAGCTCGTACTGG
Organism: Methyloligellaceae bacterium; assembly: GCA_050633205.1. Lineage (GTDB taxonomy): Bacteria > Pseudomonadota > Alphaproteobacteria > Rhizobiales > CBDHHC01 > CBDHHC01. The sequence goes on from JBOEGA010000011.1 coordinate 14,993, forward strand.
AAAGTGAGAAAGATCTGGAAGGCCTGCCAGCTTCTCTGGTTAAGTCGGCTGCCAGAACTGCTGCAGACAGAGGAATGCCTGGTAAGAAAGTCATTACGCTGTCAAGGTCCAGTATAGAACCTTTTCTGCAGTTCTCCACCCGGAGGGACCTGAGGGAAACAGCTTTCAAAGCCTGGATAAACCGTGGGGCAAATGGAGATGAAGCTGACAATCGGGACCTGATAGCTGAAACGGTCAGGCTCAGAAATGAAAAGGCCAGGCTTTTGGGCTTCAGGAACTTTGCTGAATATAAACTTGATAATTGTATGGCTAAAAAACCTGAGATAGCCCGTGAGTTACTTATGGGAGTTTGGGAAAAAGCAGCGAAAAAAGTTGAAGAAGAGCGGGGGTTTCTGCAACAGGAAATGCTCTCGGATGGCATAAATGATAAACTTCAGCCTTGGGACTGGCGTTTCTACGCAGAGCGTGTCCGTAAAGAAAAATTTGATTTAAATGATGCTGACATTAAGCCATTTTTCCAACTGGATAATATTATCAATGCCTCATTCTATACAGCGACAAAACTGTTTGGAATAACATTCGAAGAAGTAACCGGGTGCGAGATATACCATCCGGATGTTCGGGTATGGGATGTTAAAAACGCTGAAGGTGAGATGATTGCCCGTTTTATAGGCGATTATTTTGCCCGTCCGTCAAAACAGGGCGGAGCATGGATGAGTTCTTTCAGAAGCCAGGAGCGTTTAAGCGGTAATATTATCCCGATTATTGTAAATGTACTGAATCTGGTAAAAGGGGGCGAAGGCGAGCCTTCACTCGTCACCTATGATGACGCGACAACAATTTTTCATGAATTTGGTCATGCTCTCCATGGAATGCTATCCAACGTGACATACCCTGGCCTGTCTGGAACAAATGTAGACAGAGATTTTGTTGAGCTTCCTTCTCAATTATATGAGCATTGGTTATCTGAACCTGAAGTTTTAAATAAATTTGCGGTCCATTATGAAACGGGCGAAGCCATATCGGAAAGTTTGCTTGTTAAAGTTAATAGTGCAAGAAATTTCAATCAGGGATTTATGACAACAGAATATTTGGCCTGTGCTCTGGTTGATTTGCAGCTTCATGAAACAGTTCTCGATGATAGTTTTGATGTAGAGCATTTTGAAGCAGACGCTTTACAGCAGCTGAAAATGCCTTCTGAAATAGTCATGAGACACCGCCTGCCTCATTTCCAGCATCTGTTTTCAGGAGAAAGTTATGCCTCTGGTTACTATAGCTATATGTGGTCAGAAGTAATGGATTGTGACGCATTTAAAGCTTTTGAAGAAAGTGGCGATGTATTTAACTCTGATCTGGCATTAAAGTTAAAAAAATACATTTACTCTTCTGGTGGTACCATGGATCCGGAGGAAGCGTATCAGGCATTTAGAGGCAGGCAACCTTCAGTAGAAGCACTTCTTGATAAGCGTGGTTTAAAATAGCAATTTATTATCAATAGTATAGGCAAAACAGTTTTCCTGTTCAGGAGAACTGTTTTGTCGTGTTCTGACTTGACATAACTACATTCCCGCACCCCCTACTTAGGTATAATGCTTCAGGGGCTTACCTCAATAAATTAGTGTTGTAGACTAACTCATGCCACAATTTATTGAGAATGTTTTTAACCGTTGCTGGGGTTGCTTGTAGAAAAATACAAATAAAAAAGATAAAAGGTTAGCTCAGTAGTGTAATAGGCGGGATAGCCTAGTGAATTATCTCTGGGACACAACTTGATTAGTACGAGTAAACGTTATCCTTACGACGTATTGATTCTGCTTTTTACCCGTTATATTGAGTATATTACTCATAAATGCGGGGAAAATGCATTTCCAGGTGATGCTGTAGCGGGATATTTGTTCCGATGCAGTGAGTAGAAATTGACCAGTAAGTAAATGAACCTGTCGGTGTGTAAACGATGACGAAAACAAATGAACCGCAAGACCCATTAACGGCCACTCAAAATGAGTCTGAAGGTACAAGCAGCCATAATACTAACGATGGATGGGGCGAGCCAGCTCCTGCCAATAATGATGGATGGGGACAGGAAACCCCTGCTGATGAAGGTTGGCAGCAGGCATCATCAAATGATGACGGTAAAGATTTATGGTCGGATAATCTGAGTTCGGAAAGCGTGGAAGAAGCTTTTCTTGCCTTGATCCAGTCAAATAAGCCGCAGGAAGAAGCAGAGATCTCTTCAAAGCCGGCCCCATTATCAGAAACAGCATCTAAGCCGGAAGAGTTTTCTACTTTTGGTACCGCTGCTTCATCAGGGGCTGCAGTAGAAGATGAGGCTGCCTCTTTCTTATCGATGAACCAGTCATCACTGGAAGAAAAAACACAAAGCTCTGCAGACGCTCAATTAAACCCCTTCCAGCCAGTTGCTGCTGAAGAGGGTAGCTTGCATGAGCGGTTAGCTGAAGAAATTTTTAGCGATATGAGCGCTGATGACCTGCCGGAAGTTACTGCAACTGAAGGCCAGTCGATCACTGACGCTCTTTCTGAAACAATAGCTGAAAGTCTTGCTGAATTACAGTCTGGTCAGGCTGTAGCCGAGACAGCAGAACTTGCCAATCAGGTAAGGCAGGAAATTGCTTCATCACAGCCACCAGCTGTGCCGGAATTCCCTGCTGTTAACCCTGTAAATGCATTTCAGCCAAATAAGCTTGAACAGGAAACTTCACCTCAGGAGTTTGTTCCAAGTGTAATGCCTTATGCTGCCCTTGAAGAAAACATGGGTAGTACAAATAATAACGATGTGGTGACACAACAGCACACGAAGCCGATTTCATTTGAAAATCAAAAGACAACCCCCCCTCAGAATCTGAATACTCCTCAGGATCCGCAATTTAATCGTGAGTTCCCTTCAGCAGGCACTCCTGCTCAGTTGAACCCACCGAATGCGATCCACCTGGAAACTCAGAATGAGGCAGAAAGAACTAATGTAGATCCGGAGTTTCAAGCGTTGGTACAGTGGAATAATTCAGGTGTCGAGCCTAGTCATCAAGGGCCAAATGACATCCCTAACTTTCTTTCTCAGAAACGTGAGGAAGAAAGTAAGTTCAGCTTCAAAACAGTCTTTATCTCACTGGGAATAACGGCTGCTGTTGTTAGTATGTTCTACATGGGCTTTCACTTTGGACGAATTAAGCCCACAGAGGATGGTATTGGTAAAATTGTCGATGCCACAGCTGACCTGAAAAAACAGGAAAATCAGGCTGTTTATGAAAAGCCTTCAGGTGGCGATGACGCTGAAAAAATGTTCAACGAAGATGGGCAGGACAATCAGGTTGTTCGTCAGGTTAAGGTTGCACCTTCCAAACCTAAAGCATCAATATCTGTCTTTACTGTAAAAAATCTGAGTGGTACAGCGGGCCGAACTATCCCGATGAACATAAGGCTTGAAGGTAATAACCTTGGTCTGAAGACAATGTTGCTGTTCCGTGGAATTCCTGGAGAGATTGCTCTTTCAAAAGGTTTGAAGAGAGAAGATCTCTGGTCTGTTCCAATTTCTGATTTGAATTCACTTTCTCTGGTTGTTCCGGATAACTACAAAGGTCAGTTCAGCTTCGAGGTGTTTGCATTTAAAGATAAGGAATCTAGCCCGGAAAGACGTCTGGCATCTGTAAACATTGCTTCACAACCAGGTCGTGCAGATGTTGGTGGCGGGATTAGCTTTGAAAATAGAGCACCAAAAAGAGTTATTCAGGAGGAAGAAAAAACAGCTGCCCTTCCTAATAATTCGAACTCTTTCGGAAGAGAAGAGCGTCGGGAACGTGTAAGGCAAACAGCTCCGGCTGAAAAGCCTGTAAGACAGCGACCTGCCAGGAAAAAACAACCGGCACCTGTTGTTTCCCCGCATGTAGAAAAATCAATGCTACAGCGTGGTAATGAGCTTCTGAAAAATGGAGATATCTCCGGCGCAAGACTGGTATTTGAGCACATTGCCAGCCTGGGAAGTAAGCATGCTGCCTTCGCTCTTGCCAGAACTTATGATGAGAACTTTATTGATCAGTTGCTTTCAAGCGGAGTAGTTCCTGAGAAAGAGCTTGCTGTTAAATGGTATAAGAAAGCTGCTGCCCTTGGGCACAGAGAAGCTGAAGATAGTCTTGCTAAGCTGGGACTTAGATAATCATTTAGAAGCTATTCTTTAATATTGAGGCCGCAATGTAATCCAACGCTACATTGCGGCTTTTTTTATTTCTGAGTTCCCTATATTTTCCCTGCCCTTACTTTCATTCCCTGTATCTAAATTCAGTATCTAAATTTTCTTGTTATAAAAGCTTTTAAGTGTGTAAGATACTCAACATACATATTAGCTTTTACCGTTAGAGAAAGAATAATGGAAAAACTGGACCAACGTATTCAGCTGGTTGCTTCGCAGGAGTTCAACCGCTCAGTCGATGATTGGAGGCGCAACCAGGCCGATTTACCGTCGAGATCAGAGGCTATACGAAGACTGGTTTACTCAGGATTGGCCAGTGAAAAGGAGAATGCAATGAGAATGATCACTGCCATAATTCGTACTCACAAATACGAAGAAGTACGAGAAGCACTGGTTACATTGGGAGTTGAGGGAATAACAGTCTCACAGGTAAGTGGGTTTGGCAGGCAAAAAGGTCAGACAGAAATATACCGTGGCTCCGAGTATGAAGTTAAGGAATTGCCTAAGTTGCGCCTTGAAATCGCAGTATCTGCAAGCCTGGTTGAGAGTGCCATTGCAGCGATAGAGAAAGTTGCCCATACCGGCAAAGTCGGGGATGGAAAAATCTTTGTAACCAGTTTACTTGATGTTGTGCGAATAAGGACAGGAGAAAGAAAGGAAAATGCCATATCATAAGCCCGGATATGGAATTCTTTTTTGATCCGTACGTCAGATACATCTTTATTTCTGTGTTAATAATGAATAATTATTTTCTATGATGGCGACTTTACAAACTATATTACGCGAATCTGAGCTTAACAGCACTTCATATTGCTCTGAATAACAATAAAGGTTGGGACGATTTATGGTTGAAAATCTCATAGCCAGTACAGAGTTAGTCGAAAATATCACAGAAGGCCTGCGTGGCGCGGGGCAAAATCAAACAGAGCTACTGCATTTTGCCAGATACTTTCTTTCGGAATTAACCGAAGAAGATTGTGCACCTTACGAGCAGCCTACTATTCTGGCTATTTTAAATGACGCATTTCAGTTTATTCATAAACGTCCACCTAATGCCCATAAAATACGGGCCTATGACATAAAAACAGATGTTGATGATAACAGTGGCACCAATTCAAGAACTGTTATTGAGATACTGAACGATGATATGCCGTTTCTGGTTGACTCAATAATGACTGAGTTATCAGAACAGCACCTGACGCCTCACCTGGTACTGCACCCAATCATTCATACAACCCGAAATGAGCATGGTGAATTAAACTCTGTTCTTGATAGCGAGGACATTAATTTTTCTAGCCCTGCAGAGCGTCCGGCAGGCTACCAGAAAGAAAGCTTCATCCATATCCAGATAGAGTCAATTTCTGATCAGAGGAAAAAGGATGTCGCAACAACAATATCAAATATCCTGGAGTCTGTGCGCCTGGCAGTAGCAGATTGGCGGGCAATGTTGTTGAAGATTTCAGATACAACAGCATCCTACACGGAATTTCCTCCACCTGTTGAAGTTATTAAACTTACTGAATCCATCCATTTTCTGAAATGGCTTACTGATAACCACTTTACATTCCTTGGAATTCGGGAATACCAGCTGTTAGGCGGAGTGGATAATGGCTTCCTGAAGCCAGTAGAAGGTTCTGCTTTAGGGATATTGCGGAACAAAGATCTGCAGGTATTGAAACACGCAGGGAGTAACCGCAAGCTAACAGAACAAATGAGAAAATTTCTGTTCTCTGAAGAGCCTCTGATGGTTACAAAAGCCAATATTCGCTCGACGATTCACAGAAGAGTTCATCTGGACTATATCGGTGTGAAAACCTATGACCATTCAGGTGAAATTACAGGTGAACTGGCAATCGTTGGATTGTTTACGTCTGTTGCTTACACTCGCCCTCCCAAAGATATACCTTTTATTCGGCATAAGGTCGAAACTGCAATGCGCAGATATGGTCTGGCAAGATCCAGCCACGGCTCCAAGGCATTGCAGAATATACTCGACACCTTCCCCAGAGATGAGCTGTTTCAAATCCAGCCAGAACAGTTGTATGAAACAGCAACAGGAATTGCTTCTCTTGAGTTAAAACCAAGGCCGCGTGTCTTCATTCGTATTGATGACTTTAAAAGATACGCTTCGATATTGGTCTTTGTTCCAAGGGACTGTTTTTCAACAGAAACACGTCAGGCGGTGGGGAACTTTCTTGCTAAGGCATTCCAGGGGCGTATTACCGCTTATTTCCCTTTCTTTCTTGAAAGCCCGATGGTCAGGATACACTTCATCATTGGATTGACTGACGGCGAACTTCCTGAATTTGATGGAGTGGAAATAGAGAAGCAGGTTGCAGATATTCTGCGAAGCTGGAGAGACGAACTCAAAACAGAATTATCCAGACAGTTCCTTCCAAGCAAAGCAGGCAATCTGTTATACAAATTTGGCTCTGCATTCCCTGCTGGCTACGAGGAACTAACACCTCCAACTAAAGCAATCCAGGATATTCATAGGCTGGAGCAATTGAATGAAAATCATCCAATTGCTATTAATTTCTATCAGAACCCTGATGCTCCTGATGATGAAGTCTGCGCTTCCATATATCATTTGGGTGGCTCCATTCCTCTCAGTAAACGGGTTCCCGTACTGGAAAATCTGGGATTTGCAGTAATTGATGAAAGAACATTTAAAGTAACTCCTCAAATTGACGATCGTCCCAATGAAGTCGCGAACCTTCACGACATGGTTCTTCGTGCAAAGGCAGATACGGAAATTGACTGGGAGAAAAGCAGACTCCGGTTGGAGGAAGGCTTTCTTGCCGTATGGGATGGTCGGGCTGAAAACGATGTCTATAACAACCTTCTGTCAGTAATTGAGAAAGACTGGAGAGAGATATCTGTAATTCGTGCAATGGGCTCTTATCTGAGACAGTTGGGAGCTCCGTTCACGCGTGCTTACCTTGGCCAGACTCTGGTAAGGCATCATGATATCACTAAAAATCTGTTGGAACTGTTTAATCTGCGCTGCAATCCTGAGCTTGATCTGAACTTATCAGATCGCTCTAAAGCCCAGGAAGAGCTCGTTGAGCAGATCGAAAAAGCTTTAATTGAAATTCCAAGCCTTGATGAAGACCGGATAGTCAGACTGTTTATGAATCTGATTACTTCAGTTTTAAGAACAAATTTCTATCAGGAAAAGGAAAGTGGAAACGGGTCAGGAGCTATCAGCTTTAAGTTCGATAGCAAGAACATTGAAATAGCACCAAATCCAAAACCATATGCAGAAATCTATGTATATTCACCGAGAGTAGAAGGTGTCCATCTGAGAGGCGGCAAAATTGCCCGAGGTGGGTTGCGTTGGTCAGACAGACAGCAGGATTTCAGAACAGAAGTCCTGGGGTTGGCAAAAGCTCAGCAGGTAAAGAACACAGTTATTGTTCCTTCAGGTGCTAAAGGTGGTTTTGTTGCCAAGAATCTGACAGATGAAGCATCCCGTGAGGAACGTCTCGCAGAAGGAATAGAGTGCTATAAAATTTTTATTTCCAGTCTGCTGTCAGTGACAGATAACCTGGAAGGCCAGAAGGTAGCTCATCCTGAAAATGTAGTATGCTATGACGGTGAGGATCCCTATCTGGTTGTGGCAGCAGATAAGGGAACCGCAACATTCTCGGATACCGCCAATAAAATTTCTCAGGATCATAAATTCTGGCTGGATGACGCTTTCGCATCCGGAGGTTCTGCAGGGTATGACCATAAGAAAATGGGAATTACAGCGCGCGGAGCTTGGGAATCAGTAAAGCGTCACTTCCGGGAAATGGATAGAGATATCCAGAACGAACCATTCACAGTCATAGGCGTTGGAGATATGTCAGGTGATGTGTTTGGAAACGGCATGATACTCTCCAAATCAACAAAACTGGTCGCTGCATTTGATCACCGCGATATCTTCATTGACCCTTCTCCTGCTCAGGAGCGTAGCTGGCTGGAGCGCAAAAGATTATTTGAAATGGATCGTTCAAGTTGGCAGAATTACAATCATGAACTGATCAGTCAGGGTGGCGGTATTTTCAGCCGGCAGTCAAAATCAATCAGCCTGACACCTGAAATAAAAGAACTTACGGGCCTGACAGAAGATACAGCAACACCCAATCAGCTTATTCATGCGCTTCTAAAATCTGAAGTGGATCTCTTGTGGTTCGGTGGAATTGGTACATATATTTGTGCTGAAGATGAGCGTGACGAAGAGGTTGGTGACCGTGCTAATGATGCCATTCGCATAAGGGCATCGGAGCTTAATGTTAAAGTCGTTGGCGAAGGTGCGAACCTGGGCATGACGCACAAGGCCCGAATAACATTCGCTATGAACGGCGGAAGAGTGAATTCCGATGCCATTGATAACTCAGCAGGGGTCAACTCATCAGACCTTGAAGTAAATATCAAAATTGCCCTTGGTGAGCGTGTACGCGCTGGAAAAATGACCACTGAGGAGCGTGATGCACTTCTTGTAAAAATGACCGATGAAGTTGCCGAAGCCTGCTTAATCAATAACTACCTGCAGAGTCTGACAATCAGTCTTGGTGAACGGAGGGGATTAAGTGACCTGAGTTTCCAGAAAAGACTGATAAACGGACTTGAAAAGGAAGGGTTGCTTAATCGTAAACTCGAATACCTCCCAACAGATTCAGAAATGGCAATAAGGGCTAGAAATGGCCAGGCTTTAACCAGACCTGAATTGGCTGTTTTGCTGGCATACGCCAAGATTGATCTGTTTGGAAAACTGATTCAGAGCAAAGTTCCTGACGATGAATTTCTCGAAGTAGAATTGCTTTCCTATTTTCCCAAAACGCTTGTTGCTGAGGCAGAAAACGAAATACGTAATCACCGCCTCCGCCGCGAAATAATCGCAACAAGACTTGCAAACTCTATAATAAACAGAGGTGGTTCAACCATGGTTGTGCGCCTTAGGGAGTTAACTCGTAAGCCAGTTGAAGATATTGCCTATGCATTTGTTGCAGCATGTGCCGTCTTTGATCTGGAATCTGTTTATAGGGAAATAGACCTTCTGGACACTAAGGTAGAAGGCCACCTGCAGTTATCTTTGTACGGAAAAATGCAGGATTTACTGAGAAGCCAGACCACCTGGTTCTTATCAAATATTGATTTAAGCAGTAGCCTGTCTGAAATAATTGAACACTATAAAAGAGGCCTGGAAACTCTTGATCAGTCTATAGAGAAAATACTCAGCCCTGATCAGATTGAATCTCTGAAACATGAGCGTCAATGTCTTGAGGATAAAGGAGTTCAGGGAGATGTTGCTGCTTATATTGCCGGTCTGAAATACCTGAGCAGCGGCCCTGACATGATCCTCGTATCTGAAAAATCTGGTTATGGTGTAGAATTAGCTGCACAGGCATTCACTCATATTGACCAGCTCTTCGATTTGGAAGAGTTGCGTGCACGAACATCTCTTCTGCAGCATGGCGACTATTTTGACCGGGTAGCTATATCCAGCGCATTACAGGATATCTCGCAAATTCAGGGTGACCTGGCAGAACAGGTGTTAAAAATAAATGACGGCCAGTCAGCGGATCTTTCTAAGTGGCTGGAAAGCAAGCAGGAAGCCGTTGATAGCACGCAACAGCTAATTGCGGATATTATTCGTTCAGAGGAATTAACGGTTGCCAAACTAACTGTAGGCGTGTCTCAATTGCGCCAGTTGTGTTGAGATCTCAAACAGACTGACCATAGTTTATTGCGAGTGGATCAACATTGGAAAACACTGGCATTATAAGGGGTTAGAGAATGAGTATGAGTGCAACTGAGACAGCTTCGTCTAAGCCGGATTCTCTGGCTGTAAAGAGTTGGATTTTATTCGACTGGGCCGGACAGCCATTCTACACTTTGGTAGCAACATTTCTGTTCGCTCCCTATTTCGTTGAGCACTTTATCGGTGATCAGGTCAAGGGGCAGGCATACTGGCTGTACGCGAGTGGCTGTGCAGGTCTGATAATAGCATTTCTCAGCCCTGTTTTAGGTTCAATTTCAGATGCCACAGGCCGCCGCAAGCCCTGGATATTACTGTTCGTTGCAATCCAGACTGTAGCTATGTGTATGCTTTGGTACGCAAAACCCGGAGATATGTCTGCCTTCTGGATCGTTATTCTCGGCTTTGTCATCGCTACAGTTTGCGCAGAATTTGTCATAGTCTTCACAAATTCAATGATGCCAGATCTGGTCCATAAAGATGATATGGGAAAATTAAGCGGAACGGCCTATGCAGTTGGCTATTTAGGTGGCGTTGTTGCCCTCGTCATAATGTCCGGCTTTATCATCGCAGCCAACATAGAAACAGGAAAAACAGTTCTGGGACTGGATCCCATAATAAACCTTGATGCATCACAAAGAGAGGGCGATCGTTTTTCAGGGCCATTCTCCGCTATATGGCTTGTTGTATTCTCTTTGCCTTTTTTCTTGTTTACTCCTGATGGTAAAGGAAAAAAAGTAGCTCTCGGGAAAGCTATCAGCTCCGGCCTGTCAGAACTTTCAAGTACATTCCATAGTCTGCGAAATTACAGGAATATTATGGTTTTCCTTATCGCAAGACTTCTCTACGTAGATGGCTTGGCAGCCATTCTCTATGTCGGGGCAATATACGCTAGCTCCTTGTTTTCATGGGGAACTCTGGAACAGGGACTTTTTGGTATATTTCTGGCTGTTACCGGAACGCTGGGAGCATTCTTGGGTGGTCGATTTGATGATATAATTGGCCCTAAAAAAGTAATTATGCTCGGTCTTATAGGACTTCTTGTTGCAACCATTGGCATAATCTCTGTAGATAAAACCCATATTTTATTCGTTATAGAAGTCGCTGAGAAGACCAAAGGCAGTGCTCCATTCTCATCAGTTGCAGAGCAGGTCTACCTTGGTTTTGCTTTCCTTATTGGAATAGTCTTTGGTCCGATCTATTCATCCAGTCGAACATTAATGGCCAGGCTTGCTCCGGAAGACAAAAGAACTGAATTTTTTGGTTTCTTCGCATTTTCTGGAAAAGTAACCTCTTTTATGGCCCCGGTACTGATAGCCTTCATTACCGAATTTTCGCAAAGTCAGCGAATAGGCATTGCTACTACAATAGTGTTTATCACTGCTGGATTTATTTTGATGATGATGGTTAGGCAGGAACAGAAATCCTGAGGGCATACGTAAGTGTATATTAGGGAATATATACGAGAAATATACTAAGGCCCTAAGTACTTTAAATGTGTAGGATAATTCAGATGATATCTAGAAAGCTGTGGTTTTTCCCTCCGGTAATTTTGGGAGTTTTAATTCTCGTTTTTTTTGTAGGCAGTAGAAAAACGCCAGTCCAGAATCCACCAGCTGAATTAGCCAGACATATTAGAGTTATAGAAGTAGGGCAGGAGAAACTCCTGCCCAGAGCCGTTGGGTACGGAACTGTAAAACCTGCACGGGTATGGAATGCAGTAGCCCAGGTCAGTGGCCAGATTGAATATGTTCACCCTTCATTTAAAAAGGGGGCAATTCTTCCTGCCGATACAGAAATCGTTAGAATTTCAGATACAGATTATAAAATCGCTGTCAAACAGGCAGAAGCCAATATCCGGTCAGCAAAAGCACGCCTTAAAGAACTGGAGATCACAGAACAGAATAACAAAGATGCTCTTGGTATTGAAGAAAAGTCACTCTCCATAAAACAGCAGGAACTCAGTAGAAAGCAGGAGCTTCTCAAACGGGGAACCATTGCTCAGGCCTCACTGGATCAGGAGCAGCGGGATTTACTAAATCAGGAAAAAAGAGTTCTTGATCTGAAGAACTCATTAAGATTGCTACCGACCCAAAGAGATGTACAAAAAGAACAGCTTGAAGTTTATGAGACCCAGCTGGAAACAGCAAAACTAAACAGGAAACGCACAAGTATCCGTCTCCCATTCGCGGCAAGAATTTCAGAAGCCAATGTTGAAGTAACTCAATATGTAGGTGTGGGAACCATGCTTGGCGCCGCAGATGGTTTAAAGACAGCAGAAATCTCCGCCCAGATCCCGCTTTCCAATATTACCCGTCTGATGCAGCCTTATTTGAATAAAGAACAGACTGCAACTTTGTCGAGAGAAGCCTTTGAAGCTCTTCGAACAAAAATGGGGCTTTATGCGATCGTCAGGTTAAACACGGGTCTGAAAAATGTTGCGTGGAAAGCTGTCGTATCCAGAACAAGTGACACAATCGACCCCAAAACCAGAGCCGTAGGTATAATCATTTCAGTAGAGGATCACTATAAAAAAGTCATTCCAGGCGAACGCCCTCCCCTAGTCAAAGGCATGTTTGTCGAAGTTGAATTACGAACAGCACCACTGGAGGGGCTGTTGATTATCCCTCGCAGCGCCCTCCATGACAAACAATTATATGTCCTGAATAATGAAAGTCGTCTGGAAATCAGACCGGTAAGTCTGGCATTCAGCCAGGGCAATCTGGCAGTTATTTCTAGCGGGCTGAAGGCGGGAGAAAAAGTTGTTGTTAGTGATTTAAGCCCGGCAATTCCTAATATGCTCCTGAGGCATACGACAGATCAGGAATTGATGAAGCGTATTAAATCGGAAGCACTTGCTGAAGGAGATGCTAAGTGATCCGTTTCTTCGCTAACCACCCGACAGCAGCAAATCTTTTGATGATTGCTTTATTAGTTGTTGGAATTTTCTCATTGCCAAAATTGCAGAGAGAAACCTTCCCGAGAATTGATCCGCGTCGTGTTCAAATCACAGTTTTATATCCCGGAGCCCGCCCGGAAAATGTTGAACAGGCGATCTGCCAGAGAATCGAAGATGCAGTTGATGGCGTTGATAATGTTTTCGAAATAAAATGTGAAGCCAGGGAAGGTCTGGCTCAGGCTGTCATAGAAATGGTTGAGGGAAGTAACCTGGACCGCTTCTTTTCAGATGTAAAAACAGAAGTTGAAGCAATCAATGATTTTCCTGATAGCGTTGAAAAGCCCATAATAAAACAGCTTGGACGTACTGATTTCGTAGCTTCAGTAGCCATTACCGGTCCAAAAAACAAAGCGGAATTAAAGGCCTATGCTGAGGCAGTAAAAGACAGAATGCTACAATGGGGTGGCATACCCAAAATTGAAATATCAGGTTTTTCTGATCATCAGTTACGCATTGTTCTGAGGGAAGCAACTCTGAAACAGTTTGGTGTAAGCATTGCTGATATTGCAAACGTAATATCTCGCCAAAGCCTTGAATTACCGGCAGGAAATATCAAAACAAAAGATCGCGAAATTCTTGTCAGGTTTTCAGATGAAAGAAAAAAGGTCAACGACCTGAAAGACCTTATAATAATTTCAAGCTCTGAGGGTGGCATTGTACGATTGGGAGATATTGCAGAAATCCATGATGTTTTTGAATTGGATGAGGAGCAGTTTCTCTTTAATGGCGAACCTGCCGCTCTTTTGGCCATTACCAAAACGGAAAATCAGGATACGCTGAAAGTCATTGACGCTATAAAAGCCTTTGTAGAACACGAACGAAAAGTTACAGCTCCCGGTGTAAAGCTTTATGTCACCAACGACGTATCCTCAATTGTACGGGATCGTCTGGAACTTTTAATAAGTAATATGGCTCAGGGGCTGATACTCGTTTTCTTGTCAATGTGGCTGTTCTTTGGTCTCCGATATGCGTTCTGGATTACATTAGGCCTGCCTGTTGCGTTTATGGGGGCCTTTGCTGTGATGGTTGTAATTGGTTATTCGATTAACATGATCACCATGGTTGCCCTTTTAATAGTTATCGGGCTGCTGATGGATGACGCTATCGTAATATCTGAAAACATTGCAGCAGAAAGTGAGAAGGGAAAAAAGCCAATACAGGCTGCTATTGATGGCACAATGCAGGTCTTCCCGGGGGTAATCTCGTCCTTCCTGACTACAGTCTGCGTATTCAGTTCCCTTGGTTTCCTGAAAGGCGATATTGGTGCTGTTTTGAAAGTTGTTCCAGTCGTCATGATTTGTGTATTGGTAGTGTCACTCATTGAAGCATTCCTTATTCTGCCAAATCACCTGTCTCACTCACTAAATGGTACAAAAGCTACAGGAGTACAGAAATGGGGTAACAACATCCTGTCCTGGCTTCGCGAAAATATAGTTGGCCGTTTTGTAGATATTACAGTGCAGTGGCGCTACCTCACATTTGGTGTATCCATTTTTCTGCTTTTGATTTCAGTATCTATGCTGGCTGGTGGAGTTCTGAAATTTTCAGCATTCCCTGATCTGGACGGTGATAACCTTCAGGCACGCCTGCTTCTGCCCCAGGGCACTCCATTGGAGAAAACCGAGGCAATAGTAAATAAAATAAAAACTGCGGCCCTTAAAACTGGAAAAGAGCTGGAAAGCAATGAGAAAAGTGGCTCTCAGCTCATTAAAAATACCTCAATACAATATAATAAAAACTCAGATGCAAACGAAAGCGGAACCCATGTCGCAACAATAAGCCTGGACTTGTTGAGCACTGAAATTCGCAAGACAACAAATGATCAGTTTCTGGCTCGTTGGAGAAAGAATGTTGGCGATATAGCTGACATCGTTTCGATTAAATACGGCGAATCATCTCTTGGTCCTGCAGGTCTTGCGATAGATCTCAGATTACAGGGCCCGATTTTAACAGATCTTAAATCAGCATCTCACGATTTGTTGACCTGGCTTGGCCGATACCAGGGCGCCTTTAACATTTCAGATGACCTGCGTTCTGGAAAACAGGAACTGACCGTCAAAATGAAAGAGGGTGCAAAAAGCCTGAATGTTGATGCACGCACAGTCGCTGACCAGTTACGAAAAGCTTTCTACGGAACAACAATCAACGAAATTCAGCGTGGTAAGGAATCCTATGAGATTGATATACGTTTCGCAGACGCAGATAAAAGCAGCATAGCAGATCTGGAAAACTTCACCGTAACTGCATCTGATGGCAGCCTGATCCCGATTTCGTCAGTAGCTGTCATTGAGCAGCAAAGAGGTTTTGCTAGAATCAACCGTATCAATGGTATCCGAACGATAACAATCCAGGGTGATGTAGATGTTCGTGTCGCAAATGCCAATGAAATCATAAAAGATACTGAAAAACGCTTTCTTCCTGAATTGAAAAAGCGCTATCCGGATGTGAAAGTGGAAATTCAGGGCCAGAATAAAGAAGCCGGAACAACGCAGGCCTCAATGGTGAGTGGCTTCATTATTGGCCTGATTGGTGTCTTTCTGCTTCTGAGCTTCCAGTTCCGCAGTTATGTTGAACCAGTCGTCGTTATGATTGTTATACCATTTGCATTTATAGGCGCAGTAGCCGGACATATGCTGCTTGGGCTGGATTTCACAATGCCCAGTATGCTTGGGTTTATCGCCTTGTCAGGTGTTGTTGTGAATGATTCAATACTCTTGGTGAATTTCATAAAAAACCGTCATACACCCGAAAAAACCGTTGCAGAGCTTGCTCCTCAGGCAAGCCGGGCAAGGTTCAGGGCAATTTTCCTGACATCTCTGACAACAGTACTCGGATTACTGCCTATGCTGCTGGAAACAAGCCTGCAGGCACAGGTATTGATTCCTCTGGTAACCAGCCTGGCATTCGGCCTGATGGCTTCAACGCTCCTTGTACTGTTTGTTGTACCAGCCATCTACGCCATCCTCGATGATTTTGGCATCAGTTCTCTTTCTGATGCCAAACATTGATTTACGCGCGTCTTTACTATTGCCATAACACTATAAACGACCATATGTTCCATTATGTTAGAGATGGAAGTGCGGGTTTCCGCACTTCAAAGAAAAATGAAATGAACTTCAAATGAAACTCTTGCTTGTAGTTGACCCATTGGAAACACTTCAGGTTTCAATGGATACATCACTTGTGATGGCCCATGAGGCAAACAAACGTGGTCACGATGTTTTTACGGTAGAAGCCCATCGGGTGTATCGTGATAAAGACGGCTGTTATGGAACAATCTGCGAATTTCCATATGACAGCAAGGCAAATCAGCCAGTCGAAAGCTTTGCTCTTGATCCTCAAAAAAGATATTTTGATGACTTTGATATTGTGGTCATGCGCAAGGACCCGCCAGTGGATGAATTCTATATCGGCTGCCTGTATGCAATGGAGCACACCAACGCAACTGTCCTGAATTCGCCAAAAGGTCTGCGTCTGTTCAACGAGAAAATAAGCTTGTTGGCCTGGCCGGATTTGGCCCCCGCAACCCTGTTGTCCGCAGAAACAGAAGAGATCGCCCGTTTTATCAGATCTTTCGAGCATGGCGGGGTAATCAAGCCGATCAATATGTATAGCGGTAAAGGCGTCGTTCGGGCAAAAGCAGATGACCCCCAACTTGAAGCAATCATTTCTGAAGCTACACAGAATCAATCAAAATTTATCATTGTTCAGGAATACATCCCGGCAGTAAGCGAAGGTGACAAACGAATCTTTATGATCGATGGTAAAGTCATTGGTGCAATGAATCGTGTCCCCGCAAAAGGTGAGTGGCTGGCAAATATCCACATGGGCGCAAGTGCTGAATCAACAGAAGTTACCGCAAGGGATATGGATATCGTGAACGGCATCACTCCAATGCTGCGTGAACTGGATACACCTTTGGCATGTATTGATATTATTGGAGGATTTCTGTCGGAAGTGAATATAACAAGCCCTTCAGGTATCCCCCAGATTAATGAGGTGACAGGAGATAATCACGAACGTTACATAATAGATTATCTGGAAGAGCGTCATAAAGGCTGAGAATGTCCACTGTATATGGTCCAAAAAAGCCATAAACCCGTGATAATGCCTGCATGTTGTGGACGTTAATTTGCTGAGAAGGGATTTTTATATGCTTGGCAGAATTCTTATTAGCGCGGTTGCTGTTGTAATGTTTATGTTTACGATGGCAACCCAGTCATTTGCGGCGTCATTGCCAAAAATGACCAATTCAATTGAAAAAGCGAAGTCTGGCGATCTTTTAGTAAAAGTTGGCCGTCATCATAAATGGAGGCGTCATCACAAGTGGAGACGTCACCATCATGGATGGAGACGTGGTAGACACTACCGCAGACATTTCAGACATTACTATTATGGTAGCCCATACTACTACTATGACGCTCCTTACTACTACTACCCTCGCCGTTACAGAGGTAATCGTTGTTCCTACTGGCACCGCAAGTGCGTTGCAAAATGGGGCCGTGGTAATGGAAACTATAGAGGATGTATGAAATATCACCGCTGCTATTAATTTATTAGCATCTGAGTAATTTGAGGAGGGCCCTGTTTATAGTATGTAAACAGGGCCCTCTTTTTTTGTTTTATCTTTCATGCTACCTGCCCTAAGCTCACCCAAAATATTTACAATTGGGGCTGAATATCCATGAATAGATTTATTGTTTTTACAGTGCTTTTCACGCACTTAATGCTGGTCACGACTAGTACTGCCAACAGTGCAAAGTGCGGAAATACTGGTGCAGGTTTTAATAAATGGCTGGTTTCATTTAAAAAGCAGGCAGTAGCAAAAGGAATATCAAAGCGTACAGTCAATGCCTCGCTTAACGGATTGAAATATTACCGCAGGGTCATTTACCTGGACCGTAATCAGCGTTCTTTTAAGCTGTCATTCAAGGCGTTCTACAGAAAACGCGTCAGCAATGCCATGATCATAAAATCCCGTCGCAAAATAAAGCAATATAGTAAAACATTCAGGCGTATCGAAAAACGTTTCGGAGTTCCGGCAGAAGTCATCACTGCTATCTGGGCACTGGAAACCAATTTCGGTAGCTATCGTGGTAAAATGTCAATCATGAGGGCTCTCGCTACTCTTGCTTATGATTGCCGCCGTTCAAAATTTTTCACTAATGAACTTATCCATGCTTTGAAGGTCGTTCAGCGTGGAGATATAAAACCCCACCAGTTGCGCGGAGCCTGGGCTGGTGAAATCGGTCAGACTCAGTTTCTGATGTCTACATACTATAAATTTGCAATCGATTTTGATGGTAACGGCAGGGCTGAATTGATTAAAAGCATGCCGGATGTATTGGCTTCAACTGCCAATTATCTGAAAGCTTATGGCTGGAAAAGAGGCGCAGGCTGGAATCCGGGAACTTCAAACTATAAGGTATTACAGCAATGGAACCGGGCTGAAGTTTATTCCAAAACCATTGCTGTAATGGCAAACAAAATATCACGAAGAAGATAGAATCTTGAGGCTATCACCTTCTTTTACAATACCATCCTGAATAACACGGGCATAAACACCAAGGTCTGAGTGCCCGTAACTTCTCAATAATGATGGCGGAATAGTAAGGTCTCTTTCCGCAGTGTCAGGATCAACATTTGTTGCAGCACAGCGAACTGTTCTTTTATAGACTTCCAGTTGTGCTCCACCAAGCTCAAGAACTTTGTCCATCCATTGAAACTCACTCCATGGCTCAGCACCATCAATATAAAAATTCGCCCTGAAGCGGAGAGGATTAATTGTACAGTTAAATTTCTTCTCAATCTCCCTGACAGTATTCAGGTTGACTATATGCACACACTTATCCGGCACGTCTGAAAAGCTGTGTCCTGGAGCTGAAACAATTTTTGGGGGCCCTTTAAGCTCTCCATCCATATAGGCTGAAAAAAACTGCTCAATAACCTTTCGTCCAATCGATTCGGATAAAACGCCTTTTGTAACCTGCTTGCCATCACGTGAAATAGTCAGGGAATGATCCGTTTCATCAAAATGGGTCTGTAACGCGGCCAGCTTTTCATGTTTCATTAACATTAAAAAATTGACCTTGGGCAAATGCTTTGGCTCTCTTTTGTCAAATCGGCCTCTGCCATTTTCAAGCGCATATATTCTGTCACAGCTAATAGTCTCACCAGTTTTTAGCGAGGTTTCTGTCAACTTTTCCGGGCTTAACCCTTTCACCGGGTAGCGGTAGATTTCAGTAAGATTCATCATCTCTCAACTCTGGGTCCTGTATTTTTGATTTTTTGCTGTTGTGCACTCTTATATCAGTTCCATTCACACACTACATTATTGTCATAGGCAACATAAAAGTTTCTTTTGTGGAATGCTACCTGGTGGGTTCCTCAAGTTGCTTAAAAAAACTTAAACTTTAATAGACATATGAGCTAGGCTTACTCTTATAGGTAGCGAATATGGGCTGGAGAAAAAGTCATGAATTTTGAAAACTACACTGATCGTGCGCGTGGTTTTTTACAATCTGCTCAAGGGTTGGCCCTGCGCGAAAACCATCAACAATTTGCTCCCGAACATCTTCTCAAAGTATTGCTTGATGATGAGGAAGGGCTTGCCGCCGGCCTGATAGAACGTGCAGGAGGTCGTGCTGGCGACGTATTAATGCGTACTGAGCAGGAGCTTGCAAAATTTCCAAAAGTATCAGGCAGCGGTGCATCCCAGCTAAACCTGACCTCTGAGCTGGCAAAAGTTTTTGATCAGGGAGAGAAACTTGCCCAAAAGGCAGGAGACAAATACGTAACCGTCGAGCGGCTCCTGTTAGCGCTCGCCATGGAAAAAAGCGCGAAAACCAGTAATGTTCTGAAAGATGCAGGTGTAACCCCCGTTGGTCTGAACGCTGCAATAAATGATCTGCGTAAAGGCCGCACTGCTGATTCAGCTTCAGCCGAACAGTCTTATGATGCATTGAAAAGATATGCGCGGGATCTGACTGAAGAAGCTGAAAACGGCAAGCTTGATCCGGTTATCGGTCGTGATGAGGAAATCCGCAGAACTATTCAGGTACTGTCCCGCCGTACAAAAAATAACCCTGTACTGATTGGCGAGCCGGGCGTAGGTAAAACTGCCATAGCAGAAGGGCTGGCACTTCGTATTGTAAACGGCGATGTTCCCGAAAGCCTGAAAAATAAAAAACTTCTGTCCCTTGATATGGGTTCCCTGATTGCTGGTGCGAAATACCGGGGTGAATTTGAAGAACGCCTGAAATCTGTGCTGCAGGAAGTCAGCTCTTCTGATGGCGGTATCATTATGTTCATCGACGAGATGCATACAATTGTAGGCGCCGGCAAAACTGATGGTGCGATGGATGCCTCAAACCTGCTGAAACCCGCACTTGCCAGAGGCGAACTGCACTGCGTTGGTGCAACAACGCTGGATGAATACCGTAAACATGTAGAAAAAGATGCTGCATTAGCCAGACGATTCCAGCCGGTGTTTGTCAGTGAGCCAACAGTAGCCGATACAATTTCCATATTGCGTGGTCTAAAGGAAAAATACGAACTGCATCATGGTGTTCGCATTACTGACAATGCTCTGGTAAGCGCTGCCACTTTGTCAGATCGCTATATCACTGACCGTTTTCTCCCAGATAAGGCAATTGATCTGGTGGATGAGGCATCCAGCCGGCTCCGTATGCAGGTTGATTCCAAACCAGAAAATCTGGACGAACTTGATCGCAGAATTATCCAGTTAAAAATTGAGCGGGAAGCACTGAAAAAAGAATCAGATGAGGCTTCAAAAGATCGTTTGGATAATTTGGAAAAAGAGCTGGCTGACCTGGAAGAAGAAGCTAATGAATTGACCCAGAGATGGGAAAATGAAAGAGGTAAACTGGCGGGTGCTCAAAAACTCAAGGAGACCCTGGAAGCAAAGCGTTATGAACTGGAGCAGGCTCAGAGACAGGGAAAGCTGGAGCAGGCCAGTGAGTTAACATATTCCATTATTCCTGAATTGGAGAAGCAAATACTGGAAGCTGAGAAAGATTCAGACAAGCCAAAAGATCTGATGGTGGAAGAAGCTGTTTCTGCAGATCATATCGCCCAGGTGATTTCTCGCTGGACTGGCATTCCTGTAGACAGAATGCTTCAGGGGGAGCGCGAAAAACTGCTGCGTATGGAACAGGAAATCGGCAAGCGTGTTATTGGACAACAGGAAGCTGTTAAGTCCGTTTCAACTGCTGTCAGAAGGGCCCGTGCTGGTTTGCAGGACCCAAATCGGCCAATAGGTTCCTTCATGTTCCTGGGACCAACAGGAGTAGGTAAAACTGAATTGACCAAAGCGTTGGCTTCATTTCTTTTTGATGATGAGACCGCGATGGTACGAATCGATATGTCAGAATATATGGAGAAGCACTCGGTAGCCCGTCTGATCGGTGCACCTCCTGGATATGTTGGTTACGAAGAAGGTGGAGCTTTGACTGAAGCTGTCAGACGCCGCCCTTATCAGGTTGTTCTTTTTGATGAAATAGAGAAGGCTCACGCTGATGTTTTCAATATCCTGCTTCAGGTGCTGGATGAAGGGCGCCTCACTGATGGTCAGGGTAGAACTGTAGATTTCCGTAATACTCTGATCATTTTGACTTCAAATCTTGGTGCCGAGTTCCTTGTATCTCAGGAGGAAGGTGAAGATGTCAGTCAGGTTCGTGAGCATGTAATGAATGTCGTTCGCGCAAACTTCAGACCTGAATTTCTGAATCGATTGGACGAAGTTCTTCTGTTTGAACGCCTGAAAAGAGATCAGATGGCAGCCATTGTAGAAATTCAGCTGGCACGTCTGCAAAACCTGCTGAGCGACCGTAAAATTACTTTGCAGCTCGATGATAAAGCAAAGTTGTTTCTGGCAGAAAAAGGTTATGATCCGGCTTACGGAGCACGGCCTTTAAAACGCGTCATACAGAAAGATGTACAGGACCCTCTTGCTGACCTGATTCTCTCTGGAGATATCAAAGACGGAGAGACCGTAGAGATTACATCAGATGGAACTGGTCTGAAAATTAAATAAAAAGCTGATGTTATAACAATACTGACCCGGGGCATCACACTTATGCGATGCCTCGGATATCTATTCAAAAATATCTCCCAACCAAATACCTTCCATGCTATAAAATCCCGCAGATGTGGATATTTATGGGGGAGAATCATATGAGTATGGCATCACAATCTGGATGGGTAGAGTTCAGCGATTTGACTGCGGTTGAATTGGATTACAGGGATGCCTTCGTAAAAGCACAGTCCAGATTAAACTCCATATTAGCCAGACAGCCACGTCTCGCGGTCCATATTGAAGGGAAATCTATACAGGGGGTACTTATTAATGCCTCCAGTGAGAAAATCGATGGCCCACAAGGCATTCTTGGAAGTGCAGGCCCAACCCATATCCGTACAGGTAATAACCTGCCTGTCATGGGTATTATGAAATTTGATAGCAGTGATCTGGCACGCCTGAAGGAAAAAGGTGAGTTGGAAGACGTTATCCTTCATGAAATGTTCCATGTACTGGGTGCAGGCACACTCTGGCAGCACAGAAAGCTCCTGATCAATTCAGAAACTGACAACCCGCAATATATCGGGAAAAGTGCTCTTGATGAATACCACCTTTTGAAAGGCCATGAAAACGAGAAATCTATTCCTGTAGCCAATCGCGGGGGACCCGGCACCAAAAATGGTCACTGGCGTGAAACAACTTTTGGTGCAGAGCTGAATACAGGCTTTATCAGTGGAGATCACCGGCCATTATCACGAATGTCAATTGCGGCCCTGGCGGATATTGGATACGAACAGCTCGCCATAGAAGAGGCGGATCCTTACCAGCTTCCCGAAACCTCAGGTTTATTATCCATAAGAAGTTCAATGATGTGTTGTTCCACAATTATCCGGCCGGAATTCCATATTGTTGGCAGTTCAGGAGAAGCTCCCTGATAAGTCAGGGAGCCAGGGCAATCAGCCAAGCGGCAGGCAGATAAGTGTCTGAAGATCGCCGGGGTTAGTCTCTTTCGGATTATTCAGATATTCCTCAAAACATGGTCTGTTCGCCGCCTCTCGTCCACTTTGAGGTAGCCATTGCCCAAAAAGCCATGCATATGCCTTGCTGAGTTCCGCATATGGCCCTTTATGCAGCAATACAGCATATGTTCCTCGCTCTATATTTACCAGACGAATAGGGTTTTGAACTTCCAGGTTATCTGAAACTGCAATTCCTGCATCAGTTCTCAGTTCTTCTTCAGGAACTTCGTTTGGATCATCATAATACACCCCTATCATTCGGGTTGTTTCATTAATCAGACCTTTAGGACCAGCCCATGTCATGAGTTGTTCAAAAGCCTGTCCACTCTCCATATACGAGCCTTTATAATGAACTGCAGCAATGGTTATTGCCTCTATATCTTTCACTTCTACATCATACATTCCGTCTTCTCCTTCAATAAAATTACACAGTGCGTAACTTTTTTCTCTGCTTTGTCTGTAAGCAGCAGGAGGAAGTTGAAAAGCTTTTTTGAACGCACGATTGAAGGCTTCAATACTGTTATATCCGGCTCTTTCGGCAATTTGGATTACAGGCGCATCTGTCGATAGCAATTCACCCGAAGCACGGTGCAACCTTAACCGCCTTACAGTCTGGAAAGGCGTTTCTCCAGTCATGGAATGATAGATGCGATGCCAGTGAAATTCGGAAAAACAGGCAATTTCTGATAGCGTCCTGCTATCCAGATCGCTGTCGAGATGGTTATAGATATAATCAATAACCCGTAGAATTCTGGATTTATAATCTTCTGTAGTGCGTTCTTTATGCATATCAACCTCCCGTCAGAAGTCTGTACGACGAGAGGAATTGATTTGTCCTGCTATATACAGCGGGCTTGCAATTGAAAAGCAGGGCTATGATTGCCCTTCTACTTTGGCAACGCGTGTTTTAACAGCAGGTTGCCTCATCAGGCGGTCAATGCGCTCTCGCTCATTTCGGAATGCCCCTAGCAATCTACCCTTCAGTTTACGCCCCCTTGGAACATCAATTTTCATAGGGTTAACCCGTTGACTATTAACGAGAACTTCGTAGTGAAGGTGGGGGCCGGAAGAACGTCCGGTCGACCCGACATAACCTATAACCTGGCCCTGTCTGACCTTAAGTCCTTTCCTCATGCCTTTGGCAAATCGATGCATATGTGCGTACGAAGTTTTGTAACCATTGGCATGACGCAGGTGAACAAAGTTTCCATAACCACCCTTGACGCCAATAAACTCAACGGTTCCATTACCCGCTGCAAGAATAGGTGTACCGGTAGGTGCGGCCCAGTCAGTACCCAGGTGCATTTTTCGTTTTTTAAGAATAGGGTGGAAGCGCAGTCCAAAACCTGAAGTATACCTTGCACCGCGAACAGGCTTACGCATCAGGAACTTTTTCGAGCTTGATCCTTTTTCATCATAAAAGTCCACTGTACCGTCCGGAGTTCTGAAGCGGTAAAAGCTTTTTTTCTGTCCACCAATAGTAGTCGAAGTATATAAAAGTTCTCCGTACAGAGAGTTTTTGCCTTTGCTGTTTTCATCAAAGAATGCAGTAAAGGTATCTCCTGATTGTACACGTCTTTTAAAGTCTACGTCATATGAGTGTACTCTGAGAATTTTTAAAACCTGTTGGTGCGGTATCTTTTGAGCTAAAGCTGCATGATACATACTAAGGTAAACAGAAGATCTTTGTGCAAAGCTTTTCTTGGGACCCTTACCAACAGTTAGTTCAACAGGACTTTCACTCGCAATATATTCGGCATATTCACCTGCACCGCTTTTAACAATTGTTACCCGGTGTTTTGGCCCCGCAAATAGAGACATGGAAAGAGGTTCGACTTTGCCCTCGTCATTTTCAGTAGGAACAAGGATAAAGCGCAGCTCCTGTCCGGCCTGTACATTATTCGCCGGAAAGACAGTACTCATGGCTTTAACTACGGAATTCGCTTTGGACTTGGATACACCTGCCTGTTGTATCAGGTTCATCAGTGAATCACCGCGCTTGATTTTTACGATATGATACTCTCTCTGCTCGGGAATAGCATCATCATCATCATTGCTTTTCTCTATAACAGTAGTTTGTGGTGGCAGTTTTTCTTCAATTTCGCCTTTGGGACTCAGGTTATTGGCAATATCAAGGGTATTAGAAGAACCTTTGGCTAACTGTTCCTGATCGTAAAACTTGCCAGCCTCTTTAACTATTTGCTGTATTTCATCAGGAGCGAGTATCTGCTCATCTTCATTTGTGAGCCTGTTCGGTGTGAGTTCAACAACCTTTATTGTTATATTCTTTTTATCAAGTCCTTCTGTCCCTCTTTTAGAAGAGCTTAAAGGAGTTGTATTCGCGTACAGCTTAAAAGGATTAAACTTGGGAATTGATTTGGTATTCACAGGTCGTGCTGTTGAAAGCGTAGCCACAACCTTGGAATAGGGCTTTAAAACAATAAAGTCTCGTTCGCCACGCTTCTGTGCAACTCTGTCATGAATTGTGTACTGGGTTGAGAGTCCATATGAAGTAACAGTCAACCTGTCAGTCTTCTGACCCGCAACTCGCAGCTTGGCATTTGCTATGGTGGCCTGCTCAACAGGCTTCATGCCCTCAATACCAGCTTTTTGCAGAGTATTAAGAACCCCTCCATCATCCTCTATATCCATAGAGGCATACATAGCCATACCTATAGCGGTTACTCCCACAACCGCTGCTATACATGTGCTGACCAGCCATTTAAACCGCGAACCGGAGTGCTTGGCACCCGGGTCTGGTAAATAAATTTCCGGAAGATATTCATTCGACTCTGGAAGATATACGGTTGGTAATCTTCTTTTTGAGCGAACCAGCGCATTATGTGGCCTCTTTTTGCCAGCCTGACCACGGCGTTTCTTCAAGGTAGCCCCCTTAGTATCTTCAGCGGATCTTTTAATATAGGCGTCAAAAACTGCTGACATATATCATTGATATGATTTCCAGTATTTTGCTTATATGAAGCAAACACTGATATTGTTCAACAAATTCTGTAGCTCAATCCGTATTATGTCAATGCATTATAAGTCTTTCAACGCGGTTTTGCAAAACTCAAAAGGCAAAATGAAGGCATACTTAAAATTGACACACAAAGTTGCTATATTAGATTCGAATCGAGGAAAGGTTAAAGCTTTTGCATTATACGAAAGTATTGAAATCTATTTATAAGGGTAGAGGTATTGCTTTTATGATCTTGTAATTGATGAAAACATCTGGGTTTGGCCAAACGAAGCAAGTCGTTAAAAAAAATTCAGAAAAATTAAAAAAAGTTACAACTTGCCGTTGACAATCCACTACGGTTAGTTCTATACATCATCTCACGCGGTCGGCACTGAACGTCTGCGACGAACTAGTCGTCACCGTGTCTTGTCTGAAAAATTAAAGTGGGGCTCTGGCGGGATTTAATCCCAATATCACCTTATCTTTGAAGGGATCATGAGTGATTTCGACAAGTAACTCTTTCGCCTCTTTGCAGGCAGCGGCTCTTTGACAAGTGAATATATTAAGAAGGAAGGGAAACGCAGACGGCGTTTGTTTTTGGCCTTGATCTGATGATTTATCATTAGGTTGACTGTTATTAACTGACGGTTGTTGTACGTTTCTTTTCTAACCAAAACACCTGTGTTTTGTTTTGCAGTTTACTGTGAGATTGAATGCAAGAGTGTGATGGTTCTCGTCGAAACGTGAGAACGACCACCTGAATATTCCATTCAGGTATTACAGTCAGGACAGAATTATTCAAACCTGAGAGTTTGATCCTGGCTCAGAACGAACGCTGGCGGCAGGCCTAACACATGCAAGTCGAACGCTCCTTCGGGAGAGTGGCAGACGGGTGAGTAACGCGTGGGAATTTACCCATTGGTTTGGGATAACTCAGGGAAACCTGGGCTAATACCGGATACGCCCTCCTTTAGTGGATATTGGGGGGGAAAGATTTATCGCCGATGGATGAGCCCGCGTAAGATTAGCTAGTTGGTGGGGTAATGGCCCACCAAGGCGACGATCTTTAGCTGGTCTGAGAGGATGATCAGCCACANNCCAGACTCCTACGGGAGGCAGCAGTGGGGAATATTGGACAATGGGCGGAAGCCTGATCCAGCCATGCCGCGTGAGTGATGAAGGCCTTAGGGTTGTAAAGCTCTTTCAGTCGTGAAGATAATGACGGTAACGACAGAAGAAGCCCCGGCTAACTCCGTGCCAGCAGCCGCGGTAATACGGAGGGGGCTAGCGTTGTTCGGAATCACTGGGCGTAAAGCGCACGTAGGCGGACTGATCAGTTGGGGGTGAAAGCCCGGGGCTTAACCTCGGAACTGCCTTCAATACTGTCAGTCTTGAGTTCGGGAGAGGTGAGTGGAATTCCTAGTGTAGAGGTGAAATTCGTAGATATTAGGAAGAACACCAGTGGCGAAGGCGGCTCACTGGCTCGATACTGACGCTGAGGTGCGAAAGCGTGGGGAGCAAACAGGATTAGATACCCTGGTAGTCCACGCCGTAAACGATGGAAGCTAGCCGTCGGATAGCATGCTATTCGGTGGCGCAGCTAACGCATTAAGCTTCCCGCCTGGGAAGTACGGTCGCAAGATTAAAACTC
>JBOEGA010000011.1:42615-42755 GCA_050633205.1 Methyloligellaceae bacterium
TGTGGTTTAATTCGAGGCAACGCGAAGAACCTTACCAGCCCTTGACATCCCGATCGCGAATAGCAGAGATGCTTTTCTTCAGTTCGGCTGGATCGGTGACAGGTGCTGCATGGTTGTCGTCAGCTCGTGTCGTGAGATGT
>JBOEGA010000011.1:42826-43238 GCA_050633205.1 Methyloligellaceae bacterium
CTAGAGGGACTGCCGGTGATAAACCGGAGGAAGGTGGGGATGACGTCAAATCATCATGGCCCTTATGGGCTGGGCTACACACGTGCTACAATGGCGATGACAGTGGGCAGCAACACCGCGAGGTGTAGCTAATCTCAAAAAGTCGTCTCAGTTCGGATTGTTCTCTGCAACTCGAGAGCATGAAGTCGGAATCGCTAGTAATCGCGGATCAGCATGCCGCGGTGAATACGTTCCCGGGCCTTGTACACACCGCCCGTCACACCATGGGAGTTGGTTTTACCCGAAGGCGGTGCGCTAACTTTTGAGGCAGCCGACCACGGTAAGGTCAGCGACTGGGGTGAAGTCGTAACAAGGTAGCCGTAAGGGAACCTGCGGCTGGATCACCTCCTTTCTAAGGATGTTTCTAGCAGTC
>JBOEGA010000012.1:0-36129 GCA_050633205.1 Methyloligellaceae bacterium
GATTAAGCCGGAGGCGGGATCTGTTAAGTCACAGGTCTTTATTGCGTCTCAATTCGTGGACGATGCATTCGTTTGTTACAGCGCGTAACCGACCCAGTAATTTCAGGGCTTTCTGGTTATTTGTGGTTGTGACTTTTTCTCTGACGAGGGCTCTTATCGCGGCAACATGCTGATTAATAAGAATTTCAGGTATGCGCGTTTTGTCTTCATAGTTTTCAAGAATTTTGCAAAGAGACGTGCAGAACTGATGGACAATCGGGTAACCGAATGTCGTTGCCTGTCCTTTTAGATCATGAGAAATCTGGAACAAAAGCTCACTGTTTTCATATGATGTTCTATCTTCCAGAAATTTTATGCGGGCAGTTTCCAGCTTTACAATTTCCTGATTTATCCATTCTTCAAAATTGACTGATAATTCCTCCAGGGCTTTTTCCGCCTTCTGAATGGCAGCTGCATCAAAGGTGAAGGTTCCCTCTGGTCCACTGGCCTTTTCTTTCAGAGAAGTTTCAGGTTCAATGACAACTGCCTTACTGCTGGAGCTGCGGATTTTTGGTGTTGCAGCAGATTTGGAGCTTTTATCCATGGTTCAGTCATTCCTTATCCGGGAGACATTATATTGCTTCTGAGTCAACAATGTTTTCACTACTGTCTCCAACTCTGCGTTCCTCACCCGCATAATTAGGGCTGATATATCGTCTACGGTCCGGGCCAAAGAAGTCCCGGGTTTTTATAAATGGTCTTGGGTTTTCGATAACATTCTGTATGCGCCTAAACAGAGAACTGGCAGCGACGGGTTTGCATAGAAATTCTGTAGCACCTGCGTCTCTCGCCTGAATGACATGTTTCTTCTCTGAATAGGCCGTTAATATTATAATGGGCAGAAACGGATGTTTCGATCCATCAGGGTTGCGGATCATCTGAATAAGTTCAATGCCATCAAAGATAGGCATCTTGATATCCGTGATCAGAATATCCGGGGAATATGCTTCAACAGCCTCCAGACCAGATGCTCCGTCTTCGGCCTCATAGATTTCCCTGGAGCCAAATGCCCGCAGCAGTGTTCGTACAATACGCCGCATATGCGTATTATCATCGACGACAACAAAGCGCAGTTTATCAAATGCTATTTTAGCCATAGGACATCATATTTGTTTAATTCGCAAAAAGACCTGGGTGCAAAACAGCAATGTTGATTTAACCAAAAGATTTCATTCCGGTTTCATTCACATTCTGCATTAATTTAATGTACAGAATACTTAGTGAATACTTCTAATTCAATTAAATTTATTTCTATTATGTTAGCTATTGATTTAAAATCAATGGCTGAGGGGAGAATATTGCTGTCCTCTCCCCAAAAAACAGAATCAATACTGGAATTGCTCTGACAGAATTCTCTCATCAAGGGAGTGTCCGCAATCAAACATCATGCGAAGTTCAATTGACGGGTGTTCTTCAATATCGACAGATCTGACTGAACGAAACTCTGTGTGATCTGCGACAGCGCTGACGGGTCTTTTATCATATTCAAGAACTTCGATGCGGACTTTTGCTGTACCGGGTAAAAGTGCACCTCTCCAGCGTCTTGGGCGGAACGGACTTATTGGCGTCAGTGCAAGGAGATGGGCATTTATAGGCAGAATCGGGCCATGAGCTGACAGGTTATAAGCTGTACTGCCTGCCGGAGTTGCGACCAGTGCTCCATCGCAGGTAAGTTCATCCATGCGGACTTTGTTATCGACCAGAATCTTAAGTTTTGCTGCCTGATAGCTTTGCCTGAAAAGGGATACTTCATTAATAGCAAGGGCCTGGGATATCTGGNNCGGTCATCCGGAGGGGATGAATGATATTGATTTCAGCCTGAGCCATCCGGTCCAGAAGGTCATCTTCCAGATATTCATTCATAAGGAAGCCTACGGAGCCGCAGTTCATTCCATATATTGGTTTGCTGGTATTCATGAACTGATGAAGAGTCTGCAGCATCAGGCCATCGCCACCAAGGGCGACAATGATATCCGCTTCTTCCGGTGCAGTGTAGCCGTATTTTTTGCGCAGGCGCTCTGCTGCGGATTCGGCCTCCGGCGTATTGCTGGCTATAAAACTGAGCTTTTTGTCGTTAATCTTCATTATGTTTTCATTCTGGTTTAAACAGACCATCATAGGATTACATACTAACAGAGGGTGAATAAACCATGTCTGCATCCAATGAAGTGGCCCTGATATATACTACATTTCCCAGCCCTGAAGAGGCAAAATCGGTTTCGCGACAAATTGTGGAAGGTAAACTGGCTGCCTGCGCCAATATTATCCCACAAATGCTGTCAATCTATGAATGGGAAGGCAAGCTGGAAGAAGCCAGTGAGGTTGTTGTACTATATAAGACAACCCGGGCAAATTGTAATAGTCTGGTTGCCAGGGTTACCGAGTTACATTCCTACGATATTCCCGCAGTCCTCATATGTGATATTAGCGGAGGGAACGGGGAGTTTCTCAACTGGATCAGCCAGCAGACCAGATCTTAATATGCCAGAATAGCTGCCACCATCGCCANNCTGGTGTGCGAACTGGTCGACTCCGATTGCATAGAAGAACCCCTCAGTCTGGGCATGAAGGTTGAAGGTCTTGTTCACAAACACTTTCAGCCAGTCTATGTGATAGTGAGCTATAAACTCGATAGCCAGGATCAGTGCTCCAACATAAATACTGGAGGGCTGGATAATCAGAAATACGGGTAATGTACAGACAATATGTATAAATGAATGGAGCAACCCGCCGGGATGTCCATAAGTCCCCTTGTTCTTATACTGGTATGGGAACTGGAGGAAGAAGTCTGCTACGAGATGTTTGGCGTTCAGGAATACGAGTGCAGTAAGTATTTCGATTGCTTCTTGTGTCATTTTTTCCTGCTTTTTTATAACTGATCCTGACCTTACCAGAGGATGAATTTCGAATCAAAGTGTCATAAATTATTTTCAGGGCGTATTTCTGTATTGATTTTAAAGTGATTTTCCACAGAATCTAATCACTTTTACAACTGTAATGAGAGGTGAGATATACTTTATTTCTGAAGTATAATTTTATGTATAAAAATATTTATACTCTACTAATCAGTATTTCCTAATGTTCATCGATTTTGATATCTCATAACTGTAAATCATTGATTTTGCGCTTTTATGTAAATGCCTTATTTTTGTACGGAAGCTAACACAAGCAAAAATCTCCGACTTAAATCTGGAGCGCACTATGAGCATCTTGAATTACAAAAGTTTGTGTCGAGTCATTGTGTTTTGCGTAGCTACGGCAGTACTAACCGAAGTGGTTTCCGCTTCCGAGAGTTTTGATACCCTTAAGGGATTTGTAGAATCCATCTGGGGTAAAGTAATAATATATGCAGCCCTTCTGGTTGCTACCGCGGTTTTCTTTTATATCAAGCTTCAGGCCAAGTTTTCTGAAGCCAGAGCCGCAAATGACCTGCGTTTTATGGCCAAGCATTCTGCTATCTTTGAGTGGGGGCATGTTAAAGCCAGAGTAGGCGATTGTTTTTATCGATATCATGCTCCCTGGCGGGTGGGTGATCTTGATAAAGAAAATGTATGGATGGCTGATAGCTATTGGCGTGATTTTAAAAAGCTTTTTCTTGATCGAATAGAGAAAGAAGGGCTGGTTAATGTCTGTAATATAAAGACGATTAAAGAAATAAAGCCATTGCTGTTTATCCATCGGAATGTTGGAGGAAAAGACGAACGATCCAAGCTGGTTGTTTGTATTTCTGCAAAACTCCGAAATTATCTGTCTGCTTTGGCGACGGGTAATCTGGTTGAAGGCTCCAAGGAGTATCATGATACCAAGACTATCTGGTCGTTTGAGGTGGTCAACGGGAATTGGGTCATTACCAATATCGAGGATATGAGTGTATCCAGCGAGTATCTGAAGCTTGTGTCAGATTTACCGAAAATTGAAGATACACTCCTGAAACCGGTAAAGATAATGACTGCTGCTGAATAAATAAAAAAGTTCAGGCGTTCCAAAATTGCGTCATTCTCAGTTATGAGGGTGGCGCTTTTTTATTTTCAGGTCTATGGTCCATCCGGTTTAAAATCAATGGATTAAAAGTGTGGCGTATTATGTCTGCCGGGAATTTGAAAATGGGGCTAAACGAATGGGGGGGGCTGTTTATCCTCGCTGCAATCTGGGGCAGTTCGTTTATTTTTATTGAGGTAGCTTTAGCTGGATTTTCTCCTTATCTTCTTGTTTTTCTAAGAATATTTATTGGAGCACTGACACTTACTGCTATTCTGGCGCTGAGGGGTGTTACCCTGCCAAAGGGCTGGCATTTGTGGCGTCTGTTTTTCATTATGGGGCTAATGCAGAATGCAATTCCTTTCTGTCTGATAACCTGGGGACAGCAGCATATTACAGCCGGGCTGACATCGATTTTTAATGCGACAATTCCTTTCTTTTCGGTCGTTCTGGCTCACCTGTTTACTCAGGAGGAGAAGGTGTCTCCGGTAAAGGCAATAGGATTGCTTACAGGGATTTTTGGTATCGTCACATTGATCGGTTTTGATTCCCTTACGCAACTGGATTTAAAAAATCTGGGGCAGTTTGCTGTGCTGGGTGCTGCTATCTGCTATGCGGTTTCTATCGTCTGGGGGCTGAAATTTTCAGGATTGAAGCCGGGAGTTGCTGCAGCGGGGATGCTCTGGTGTGCCAGTCTGTCAATGTTGCCTGTGCTTCTGTTGAACAGTGAGCCCAATATCCGCAATGTGAGCTGGATGAGCCTTTTTGCCATAATTGCTCTGGGAGTGTTCTGCACAGCCATAGCTTACATTATTTTCTTTCAAATACTGGAAAAGGCAGGGGCAACCGCAACTTCACTGGTTGCTTTTCTTATTCCTATATCAGCATTAATACTGGCAAATCTGTTTCTGGGGGAACAATTATCCGGTTCTGACATTCCTGGAATTGCACTGGTATTTATTGGTTTGATTTTAATAGATGGCAGAATTTTGAAATTTCTAAATCAGGAAAAACTCGGCAATAGCGGGTGATTCGGTAAAAATGAGACAGAAAACTGAACTAAATTCTGTTTCCGGGGTTGCCGTGTCGCAGGATTGAGTTATTTATAACTAAAAACAATCATATATGATTTTGGAAACGATATAACCCATTCGGAGCCGGTAATGAAAAGAACAGGTTTACTGACATTTTTGATGATCTTGATGTTTACACTGCCATCATACGGGCAGGAGTTTGAAGAATCAGATTGTTGGAAACAGACTGGCGAAGCCCGGTTTAAGGCATGTCGGAAAATAATTTTTGCGAGAAAAATTGCCGGTCAGAAAATCACTAAAGAAAACTGGGCTGTTCTTCATTATAATCTGGCTCTGTCCTACGTTGAGAAAGGACAGATGAATGGTGCGCTTCGTAATTTTCGTGCGGCTTTGAAATACAATCCTGATTATGAAAAGGTTTATGGTCAGCTTTGCCATCTGCATATGCAGACGAGAAAACACGGTTCGGCTTTGAAAGATTGTGAGAAAGCCATTGAACT
The DNA here is from genome assembly GCA_050633205.1 of Methyloligellaceae bacterium. Taxonomy (GTDB): domain Bacteria; phylum Pseudomonadota; class Alphaproteobacteria; order Rhizobiales; family CBDHHC01; genus CBDHHC01. The sequence goes on from JBOEGA010000012.1 coordinate 5,552, forward strand.
GAATTCCAGCAATGCGATTGCGCTTACAAACCGCGGGACAATTTATCTTTTCAGGAAGCAATATGATAAAGCCCTGGCAGATTATGACAGTGCAATAGCCGCTGATCCGAAACTTGCGGTTGCATACAGCAACAGAGGTCTTATTTATGATGCCCGGCTTGAATATAAGAAGGCGCTGGCTGACTATGATAAGTCTATTGAGCTGAATCCTGATTATTCCCGCGTGTATTACCATCGTGCGGTTACTCAATATAAGCTTGGGGCCATCGAGAGCGCCATTACAGATCTGGCAAAGTCTATAGAAATTGACTCGAAATACAGACCTGCTCAGGCTCTTATGAAGGTCCTTTCCAACAGAAAGTCATAGAGGTTTTTCAGGCAGTAACCGGCAGTTCCGAGCGGGACTGCTTTTAAACGGTTGTTCTGATTAAAACAGCTAAATCTGTGATCTGTATTCAGTAAGGGCAGAATCGCACTTGCCTAAACCCTGCTTCCCGCGATATTGGTTTCATACAAAATTGCAGGAAAAACAAGTGTGTGATCCAGATGGCAGATAGTTCAAAGAAAATTATTTCAGTACGCGGTGCACGGGAACATAATCTCAAGAATGTAAATCTGGAGGTGCCGCGTGAAGAGCTTATTGTTTTTACAGGACTTTCCGGTTCCGGAAAGTCTTCTCTGGCATTTGATACCATTTATGCGGAAGGGCAGCGCCGTTATGTAGAGAGCCTGTCTGCTTATGCCCGCCAGTTTCTTGAAATGATGCAGAAGCCTGATGTTGACCATATTGAAGGCTTGTCTCCCGCAATTTCCATTGAGCAAAAAACTACATCGAGAAACCCCCGTTCAACTGTCGGCACGGTTACAGAGATTTATGATTATATGCGGCTGCTGTTTGCCAGGGTCGGTATTCCATATTCTCCGGAAACCGGCCTGCCGATTGAAAGTCAGACGGTCAGCCAGATGGTAGATCGTATTCTGGAGCTGAAAGAGGGGACACGCCTTTACCTGCTTGCACCGATCGTCAGAGGCCGCAAGGGTGAGTATCGTAAAGAGTTTGCCGAGTTGATGAAAAAGGGCTTTCAGCGTGTGAAAGTGGATGGAGAATTTTATGAGATCTCTGATGTTCCGACGCTGGATAAGAAGTACAAGCATGATATTGATGTTGTTGTAGACCGGATTGTCGTCAAAGGAGATATGGGGAACAGACTGGCAGATTCTCTGGAGACTGCCCTTGAGCTTGCTGATGGGCTTGCTATTGCTGAATTTGCCAAAAAGCCAAAAGACGGTGAAGAGGCTGAACGGATTATGTTTTCTGCCCGTTTTGCCTGTCCTGTATCCGGTTTTACGATTGATGAGATTGAGCCCCGTCTGTTTTCGTTTAACAACCCGTTTGGAGCCTGTGCGAAATGCGATGGCCTGGGGACGGAACTTAAATTTGAGCGTGAGCTTGTGGTGCCGGATGTCAACCTGTCTTTAAAAGACGGCGCGGTGCTGCCATGGGCGAAAACAGGGAATACTTCTCCGTATTACAAGCAGACACTGGAAGCGATCTGTAAGCATTACAAGCAATCCATGAATACGCCGTGGAAAGACCTGCCAAAGAAAGTCAGAGATTCGATTCTGTTCGGAACGGGCAAGACCCAGGTTGAGTTTGTTTATGACGACGGCAACGGCCGTACCTATAAGAACAAAAAGGCTTTTGAAGGGGTTATCAATAATATTGAGAGGCGCTGGAAAGAGACGGATTCAAACTATATTCGTGATGAGCTATCCAAATATCAGTCTCACCATCCGTGTGGCACATGTGAAGGTTACCGACTGAAGCCTCAGTCTCTGGCAGTCAAGATTGATAAAAAGCATATCGGTCATATTTCGAGAATGTCCATCAATGAGGCGGGTGAATGGTTTGAAAAGCTGCCCCGGAAGCTTAAGGCGAAGCAAAAGCAGATAGCAGTTCGTATTCTGAAAGAAATTCGTGACCGCCTGAAGTTTCTGAATGATGTGGGGCTTGGTTATCTTACTCTTTCCCGAAACTCTGGGACACTGTCTGGCGGGGAGTCGCAAAGGATACGACTGGCATCGCAAATCGGTTCAGGCCTTACTGGTGTTCTCTATGTTCTGGATGAGCCTTCTATCGGGCTTCATCAGAGAGATAATGCCCAGCTTCTTGAAACGCTTAAGCATCTGCGTGATCTGGGTAATACTGTTATTGTTGTTGAGCATGACGAAGATGCGGTTCGCATGGCTGATTATGTGGTTGATATCGGACCTGGAGCTGGTGTGCATGGTGGAGAAATCGTGTCTGCAGGTACACCGGAACATATAATGAATGATCCGGATAGTCTGACCGGGAAATATCTGACCGGGGCAATGCAGATACCTGTTCCGAATGTCAGGCGGAAACCGAACAAGTCACGCCAGATCAAGGTTACAGGAGCGAAAGCGAACAATCTGAAGAATGTATCTGCTGAAATACCGTTAGGGCTGATGACCTGTGTTACAGGTGTTTCGGGGGGCGGCAAGTCTACGTTCCTTATTGAGACCGTGTATAAGGCACTGGCCAGAAAGCTGACCGGTAAACGGGAAGCGCCTGGTGAGCACAGCAGTATTGAAGGTGTTGAGCATCTCGATAAGATAATCGATATAGATCAGTCGCCGATTGGCAGGACGCCACGCTCAAATCCTGCGACATATACAGGAGCCTTTACGCCGATCCGGGAATGGTTTGCAGAACTGCCGGAATCAAAAGCCCGTGGATATAAGCCGGGACGTTTTTCCTTTAATGTTAAGGGAGGGCGCTGTGAGGCCTGTCAGGGCGATGGTGTTATTAAAATCGAGATGCATTTCCTACCGGATGTTTATGTGACCTGTGATGAATGTCAGGGGAAGCGGTATAACCGGGAAACACTTGAAATTAAATTCAAGGATAAATCGATCGCTGATATTCTGGATATGACAGTGGAAGAGGGTGTTGATTTCTTCAAGGCTGTTCCGGCAGTCAGGGATAAACTGGCGACACTAAAGCGCGTGGGACTGTCCTATATTAAGGTTGGTCAGCAGGCGACCACATTATCTGGTGGTGAGGCGCAACGGGTTAAGCTTGCGAAAGAGCTTTCAAAGCGCGCTACTGGTAAAACACTTTATATTCTGGATGAACCAACGACTGGTCTGCATTTCCATGATGTGGCGAAGCTACTGGAAGTTCTGCATGAGCTGGTTGAAACCGGTAACTCAGTGGTGATTATTGAGCATAATCTCGAGGTTATCAAAACTGCTGACTGGATTATTGATCTGGGTCCTGAAGGTGGAGATGGCGGCGGTATGGTTGTTGCCAAGGGAACCCCTGAGGCTGTTGTTCGTGAAAAGAAGAGCTATACGGGACAGTTTCTTAAAGATGTTCTCAACCGATCTGATAAGATTAAAGTGCAGGCTGCTGAATAATCAGTAGATATTTTTACAAAAAAGAATCGCTGGAAATAGTATTTCCAGCAGGCTTTCTTTATATTTATAAATAAAACCATGTTTATAATTGATCAAAACAGTGCAGTAGTGTGTAAAAGCTGTGTGCGCTTTCGGGGTTTACATAATTTTCTCAGGAATTTTTTAGAAGGAATAATTTCTGCAAGTAAGGCTTTGCAGTGAGGTTTTATATTGGGGATTTTCCTGAAAGAGAGCCGTTGTGTTTCGTTATAAGAGAAAATTGAAATAAATTCTTTCAAGTGCGACATTATGAACTGTTGTTGTTATGCAGCACAGGCAAGTTTTATCAGAGCTTTTGGTATAGCCCCCATTGCAATTTTTCACAATATGACCAAATTTGTAAGTGCGACATGGCTTGATCATTGTGCCATGTCGCTGCCCCTTTGGGCGTTTCCTCCCTAGACTCGGGCCGTTTCTTAACAGACGGCCTTTTTTTTTGCCTAGGTGTATGTGTATCAAACATCAATATATGTTAATTCTGTGGCCCTGAAATGAACGGCAGAGTTATACACAGTCAGCAAAGCCTTGCGCCAACTATTTTTGCGCGTTATGAAATGATTAGAGAATTACAGATGTCGGGGGAGAACCTCCGGATCAAACATCTGAGGGCATATCCCAAAAGATAGGATTTTGATTATGAAGGTCGATGAGAAGACCGTTCGTCATATTGCGCGTCTGGCGCGATTGCAGGTAACTGACGAAGAGGCAAAAAACCTTGAAACCGAGTTGTCATCCATTATGAACTGGATTGAGCAACTGAATGAAGTCGATACAGATGATGTTCAGCCGTTGACATCGATTGTTGAAGTAAGTCTGAAGCAGCGCGATGATGTTGTTACGGATGGCGGGTACCCTGAAGAGATTATGAAGAACGCTCCCCTGAGTGAGGATCACTTCTTTATGGTTCCTAAAGTGGTGGAGTAGGCTTAATGACAGATTTTACCGGATTATCGATTTCCGAGGCACTTAAAGGCCTTGAAGCAAAAGAATTTACATCAAAAGAACTTACTCAGGCCCATGTTGATGCCATTGAAGCTGGCAATGACAAGCTGAATGCCTATGTGAAGGTTACGGGTGATAAGGCCATTGCCATGGCGGAAGCCAGTGATGGGCGTCGTCAGAAAGGTGACAAGACAGGTCGTCTTGAAGGAATACCTCTGGGGATCAAGGATCTGTTCTGCACGAAGGATGTTGAGACGACTGCCTGTTCCAAAATTCTGAAGGGCTTTGTGCCGACATATGAATCTACCATTTCACAAAATCTGTGGGATGCGGGTGCTGTTATGACCGGCAAGCTTAATAATGATGAGTTTGCTATGGGGTCTTCCAACGAGACCAGTGCTTTTGGCAACTGTGTGAACCCGTGGAAGCGTAAAGGTGATGATACTGAGCTGGTACCAGGTGGTTCGTCTGGTGGTTCGGCTTCTGCGGTTGCTGCCGGGCTATGTCTGGCTGCTACGGCAACTGATACGGGTGGATCTATTCGCCAGCCAGCAGCCTTTACAGGAACAGTAGGGCTGAAGCCTACTTACGGGCGTTGTTCGCGCTGGGGCACTGTTGCTTTCGCATCGTCACTGGATCAGGCGGGGCCGATTACGAAGACTGTCCGTGATGCGGCTATTATGCTTGAAGTTATGGCAAGCCATGACCCGAAAGATTCAACAAGTGTAGATGCCGAGGTTCCTGCATATGAGAAGCTTCTGGATCAGAAGGTGAAAAAGGGACTGAAGGTCGGTATTCCTCAGGAGTATCGTGTTGACGGTATGCCTGCCGAGATCGAGAAGCTCTGGGAACAGGGTATTGAATGGTTAAGGGACTGTGGTGCCGAGATCAAGGAAATCAGTCTGCCACATACCAAATATGCTCTTCCGGCTTACTATATTGTAGCGCCTGCCGAAGCGTCTTCCAACCTTGCACGTTATGACGGTGTTCGTTATGGCAACCGCGTTTCTGCTGATGAAATTGCGGAAATGTATATGAAAACACGTGCGGAAGGGTTTGGTGCAGAAGTCAAGCGCCGTATTCTGATTGGTACATATGTGCTTTCATCGGGGTATTATGATGCCTATTACACCAAGGCGCAGAAGGTCAGAACTCTGATCAAGCGTGATTTTGATGAGGCATTTGAAGATATTGATGTGGTTCTGACACCGACAACGCCTGGCCCGGCATTCGGGATTAACGAAGTTGTTGGTGATCCGGTGCAGATGTACCTTAACGATATTTTCACTGTGACCGTAAATATGGCCGGATTACCTGGTATATCTGTTCCTGCAGGCATGTCTGGTGAAGGGACACCTCTTGGTCTGCAATTGATCGGTAAACCTTTTGATGAGGCAACACTGCTTCAGGTCGGTCAGGTTATTGAAGAGGCTGCTGGTGAATTGCCAAAGCCTGAAAACTGGTGGGCGTAGATTAATATAATCGAGGCCATTTTTTGGAGTAAAAACAAATGACGATAAAAAAACCCCAAGATTGCGCCTCGATGGATGAAGTGCGCGTTGAAATCGACAGGATTGATGAGGAGCTTGTGGCTCTGATTTCCGAGCGTTTCGGGTATGTTGACCGTGCATGGCAGTTGAAGGACAATCCGTCTGACGCAACTGTTCCCTGGCGTATTCAGCAGGTTGTTGATCGTGTTCGCGGACATGCAAAAGAACGTAATCTGCCAGAGAGCCTTGTTGAAGCACTCTGGCGGCAAATGATTGGCTGGTTTATCCAGTATGAAGAAGGGAAGCTGGAGAAAAAGCAGGACTAGCTTTTCTCGCAGTTCTCAGCTTCTTTTTCAGAGGTCAGCTTTAGTTTGTCTTCCAGGAATCTGGAGATTTTTGTCCGTGCATTGTTAGTCTTTATTGGTTGTACGCCAGTAGGGACTTCAATTTTCGTGATGGATTTTTTGAAAGGTTCAAGATATGCCGCGGCACCGGACAATTTTGTAATTTTTCTGGAAACATCTTTTATATCAATTTCACAGGTGCGGATTTTGTAAGTCGCTTTTGCGATAACTTCGGCATCTGCTGAGGCTTTTACCAGAAATTTTGTGTAAACTCTCAGGTTTGAAATAATCTTAATATTAGCAGTATCTTCACCTGCTTTTGTGACCAGAACCTTTTGAATGCTGATTTTGCATTTTGCTGTCTTTTTCATTGCTTTACGGCATTTTTTTTCGCCATTTTTAATTTCTTTAGCAATGAGTGATTTCAGAAAAGCTGTTCCATCAACTGGAGCTGCCAATGCACCTGTGTAAGGCATTGCAAGAAGGCCAAATGCACCAGCCGCCAGGCTGAGTTTTATTCCATGCAGCATTAACTTACCTTTATTTGTTTTAGGGCTTACCCAGATTATTATTCTACTCAATATGAACAATTAATGAGCCTGTAAGGCGACAATAGGATTAAACTAAGAATTTTACAATAATTCAACATTGTAAAATGTTCTGCAGAAACAAGTTTTATAAACGTTATTTCTTTCAGCATTGCAGTAAGGATAAGGAGGTATACCTTATTTATCTTTTATGATTTGATATTTGCAAGAGGTAAGTGTTGAATAAAATATTTTATACTTGTTTTGTGTTGTGCCTAATGTAGTTCCATCCTAGGCTTTGTATAATATTTCAGGATTATGCAACCACGAGATTTACTTATGTCAGACAAATTATCAGATCTTGCTCCTCTACGTGAGAAAATCAGGAAAGTTCGGTATGGTAATCAATCGGATATATTGAGAGATTTAATCAGTGAAGCGGAATTGCAGCCTTCTACAAGGAAGGAAATTTCACAACATGCAATCAAGCTGATTGAAGGGATCAGAAAGTCTGGCGCTTCCGGGATACTTGAGCAGTTTTTTAAAGAGTATGGCCTTTCTTCGAAAGAAGGACTGGCACTGATGAGTCTGGCGGAAGCTTTGATGCGTATTCCTGATGCTCATACAAAGGATCTTCTGATTGAAGACAAGGTTGCGACTTCTCAATGGAGTTCCCATTTTGGCCATTCCAGCTCTTCGGCCATAAATATTTCTACGCTGGGGCTGATGGCTGCCGGAACAATTCTTGAGAAGAGTTCCGAGAGTATCGTCGGGACATTACATGAGGTGGTTAAGCGTCTGGGCGACCCTGTTATTCGTGTGGCGGTAGGAGAGGCGATGAAGCTTCTCGGGGAGCGTTTTGTTTTAGGGCAGACTATTCTAAAGGCACTTCAAAAATCCCGAAGCATGGTATCAAAAGGCTTCTGCTATTCCTATGATATGCTTGGGGAAGCAGCCCGGACAAGGCATGATGCTGACAGATATTTTGATGCATATAAATATGCCCTTGAAGAAATTGCTGCAAACGCAAAGGGTGATGATGTTCATGGTAACCCCGGAATTTCTGTTAAGTTATCGGCATTGCATCCGCGTTATGAATATAGTCAGAAAGGTTATGTTTCCCGAATTCTTGTTGAGCGCCTTACCGTACTCGCAAAACAGGCTAAAATTGCGGGGCTTGGTCTGAATGTTGATGCGGAAGAAGCTGACCGCCTGGATTTATCTCTGGATATTATCGAGCAGGTTATTGCAGATGAAGCTCTGGCAGGCTGGTCAGGGTTCGGGGTTGTTGTTCAGGCATACAGCCCGTGTGCTTCCCATGTTCTAGACTGGCTTTATGCTCTGGCCAAAAAGCATGACTGTCAGATTATGGTGCGTCTGGTGAAAGGCGCTTACTGGGATACGGAGATAAAGCGCGCTCAGGTTATGGGGCTGGAAGGCTTTCCGGTATTTACAAGAAAGTCTGCAACTGATGTTTCCTATATTGCATGTGCGCGGAAGCTGTTGCGGATGACTGATTATATTTATCCGCAGTTTGCTACTCATAATGCGCATACGGTGAGTGCTGTGCTGCATTTGGCGCATGAGATGAAGCTTGATGAAACTGTATTTGAGTTTCAAAGGCTGCATGGCATGGGGGAGGCGCTTCATACCAGCGTGATGAAAGCTCATGGTGTGAAGTGCAGAATTTATGCGCCTGTGGGGGCTCATAAAGACCTGCTGGCTTATCTGGTGCGGAGGCTTCTGGAAAACGGGGCGAACAGTTCGTTTATCAATCAGATTGTTGATGAGAGTGTTCCTGTATCAGACATTGCTGCTGATCCATTTGAGGCCCTTAATCCGGATTATTCTCCTGTTACAAATCCGAATATCAATTTGCCGGACGAGCTTTACTCTCCTGACCGTACAAACTCCAGGGGCTGGGATATTGCGCATCAGGATCATCTGGATGCAATTCAGGAAGCTATCAGGCCGTTTGAAAAACACCACTGGAAGGCAGGACCGCTTATTGCAGGGCATACAGGTGGTGGTGAGCAGAAGACTATTTTTAATCCGGCAGTTAATGGTGAAAATACCGGGACGCTAACTTATGCAACTGAAGATGATATTGAAATTGCATTTGCGAATTCTGAAAAAGCTTTGACGGACTGGGCTGCGTTGGGTGTCGCGGGGAGGGCGGAATATTTATTAAAAGCTGCGGATCTGTTTGAGCAGAACTATGGTGAGTTTTTTGCTCTTTTGACAAGGGAAGCAGGAAAGACATTGCCTGACTGCATTGCGGAATTGAGGGAAGCTGTCGATTTTCTCAGATATTATGCTTCGGAGAGCACGAGGCTTAATATTGCGGGGCATGAGAGGGGGATCATTTCCTGTATTTCTCCCTGGAATTTTCCTCTTGCGATATTTACAGGGCAGATCGCAGGGGCGCTTGCTGCGGGAAATGTCGTGCTAGCCAAACCTGCGGACCTTACTCCACTGATTGCCCATAAGGCCGTTTCGCTGATGCATGAGGCAGGTATTCCTGAAGGAGTACTGCAATTTGTTCCGGGCAGCGGCAGAGTTGTTGGGCACAGGCTTACATCTGATAGCAGGGTTGCGGGAGTATGCTTTACAGGATCTCTGGAAACGGCGGGGATGATCAATAAAGCTCTTGCCGATGGAGCTGAGGCCAATGCAATGCTGATTGCGGAAACAGGTGGCCTTAATGCGATGATTGTTGATTCAACGGCTTTACCTGAACAGGTGGTTGTGGATGTGCTGACATCGGCATTTCAAAGTGCGGGGCAGAGATGTTCGGCTTTGAGAATGCTTTATGTTCAGGAAGATATTTTCGAACAGTTTATCGAGATGCTTTCAGGTGCAATGGATAATCTGCGGCTGGGAAATCCGCTTGATATATCGACTGACATTGGTCCGGTTATTGATGAACAGTCAAGGTCCAGAATTATATCCTATATTGATGAATTTTCAGGGAAGGGCAGGGTGCTGAAGAGGTTGTCAGCTCCTTCCGGCGGGCAGTTTATCGGGCCTGCCTTATTACAGGTTTCGGGGATTGAAGAGCTGGAAGAAGAGGTTTTTGGTCCCGTATTGCATATAGCGACTTATAAAGCTGAAGAGCTGGAGTGGGTTATCCAGTCTATTAATCGAAAAAAATACGGGCTTACATTCGGGTTGCATAGCCGCATTGGTGAGCGTTCCTATCAGATTGCCAGGCATATAAAAGCCGGAAATATTTATGTAAACAGGAATCAGATCGGAGCAGTTGTCGGAACACAGCCCTTTGGCGGAGAAGGGCTGTCGGGAACCGGACCAAAGGCGGGAGGGCCCCGGTATATCCAGCGTTTTCTGTTAAATGACGGGCAGTCCTATGAGGAAACTGCTTCAGGTGGAAATATAGATATATCGGTGGTTGAGCAGGCTTTATCTGATCTGAAGCCGGTATCTGAAGAGCCCATTGAGGTTACGCATATGCCCGGTTCAACGGGGGAGGAGAATATCTTATCGACTTACCCTCGTGGTAAAATTTTATGCCTTGGGCCGGGACCTAAGGCGCTGGAGCAGCAGATAAAAGATGCCCTGCAGTTTGGTTGTTCGGTGCTGGCTCTTACTTCTGACGGTTATTTACATTCAGAGACTGAATCTGTCGCAACCGGTATTCTTGCCGTTCTTGAGGGGAGAATTGCGCCTGAGAAAATCGGGCGTTTAAAGGGGATGGTTGCTGTATCATACTGGGGGCAGGATGAGTACAAGCGTGATCTGCGCAAGGGTTTATCGCGTCGGGAAGGTGAGATTATTCCTTTAATTACAGAATGTTGTGGTCCTGAAATGTATATTATCGAGCGTCATGTCTGTATTAATACGACAGCGACCGGGGGGAATACGTCTCTCCTGACGATTGGCGATATTCAGTCCTAAACCGTTTCAATTTAAACGTGAAACGGTCTGGAATTCAGGACAATAAAAGAAAATCTCCATATGGGTGACAAGCCGTCTCATTGTGTAGATTCCTGTGTTTTTGTAATTTCAGAAATGTTTGAAATTACTGAAAGATAGAAAAATGGAGCTGTCTCCAGCCATTCAGAGGTTTGTCCTGCATTTTGGTGAAATGGGGTCCCGATGGGGGATAAGCCGAACTGTCGGGCAAATTTATGCATTACTGTTTTTGTCTGATACCCCTCTCAATGCTGAGGAAATTGGCCAGAAGCTGGGGTATTCGCGGTCTAATGTTTCCATTGGTTTAAAAGAACTGCAATCCTGGAATCTGGTTCGGCTCAAGCATATTGTGGGGGATCGGCGCGACTACTTTACGACGCCTGACGACCTATGGGCGATTGTCCGCACTTTGGCTGAGGAACGCAAAAAACGGGAGATCGACCCGACGGTTTCCCTGTTGCGGGATATGATGCTTGAAACTCCTATCAGTGAGGAAGAAAAATATGCTCAGGACCGCATTCAAAAAATGCATGAACTTATTGAGCTGCTGACTGGTTGGTATGATGACATCAGGGGGCTGGACAACAAACAGCTGGAGAGGCTTCTGATGCTGGGATCTGCTGTTCAGCAGGTTCTCAAATTTAAAGACAAGATTACGAAGTTTCCATTTAGCGATAAAAATGCGGATAAAGATACTGCATAGAAGCAAGGTAGAATCATGGATAGTTTAATCCTCGCACGTATTCAGTTTGGCGCTAATATTTCATTTCATATACTGTTTCCAACGATATCAATTGCGCTTGGCTGGTTACTACTGTTTTTCAAAATAATGTATAACCGTACCAATGATATAAGCTGGATGAAAGCTTATAAATTCTGGGTAAAAGTGTTTGCACTTACGTTTGCGCTGGGGGTGGTCAGTGGCATTACGATGAGTTTTCAGTTCGGAACAAACTGGCCGGGATTTATGGAGAGGGTCGGTAATGTTGCGGGACCGTTGCTTGCATATGAAGTTCTGACAGCATTTTTTCTGGAAGCGGCATTTCTGGGAATTATGTTATTTGGCTTTAATCGTGTTTCAAATCCGGTACATACGCTTGCGACTGCTCTTGTTGCGATTGGTACCACAATGTCAGCTTTCTGGATTATTGTACTTAATTCGTGGATGCATACGCCAGTCGGCTATGAGATTAAGGGCGGGGTGGTTCATGCAACTGACTGGCTTGCAATTCTGTTTAACCCGTCGCTTCCCTATCGCCTGACACATATGCTGATTGCGTCAGGGTTGACGGTTGCCTTTCTTGTTGCCGGGCTGTCAGCTTATCGGTGGTTGCTGGGAGAGAGGACTGCTGGTCTGAAAGTCAGTCTTAAAACCGGAGTTGTTCTGGCAGCAGTTCTTATTCCGGTTCAGATTTTTGTTGGTGATCAGCATGGTCTGAACACGCTTAAACATCAGCCTGCCAAGGTTGCGGCGATGGAAGCTAACTGGGAGACAAAAGGTAATGTACCACTGGTACTTTTTGCTCTGCCCAACAGTGAGACACGTACAAATGATTATGAGATTTCGATACCTAATCTGACCAGCATAATTCTGAAACATGAAGCAAAAGGCGTTGTGCCTGGTCTGAATGATTTCAAGGGTAATCACCCTCCGGTAACCCCTTTGTTTTTTGCATTCAGGGTGATGGTTGGCATTGGTGTTCTTATGCTTGTTGTAAGCTGGTTTTGTGCCTGGGGTTTATGGAAGGGCCGATTTGGGAAATGGTCAGCGCGGATGCTTGTTGCCATGACATTTTCCGGATGGGTGGCAACACTGGCCGGGTGGTATGTCACCGAAATCGGACGGCAGCCATGGCTCGTTCAGGGAGTGCTTAAAACTGCAGATGCAGTCGGGCCTATTTCGACAGGGATGGTTGCAACGACATTAATAATCTATCTTGCAATATATCTGTTCCTGACATTTGCATTTATTTCTGTACTGTTCTTTATGGCGCGTCTGGCCGTTAAAGATGCTGGTGCAGATCAGGGTAAGGATAGTCCGTTGTCTAATGAAATTACTTCACCAGTACCAACTGTTCAGCAGGGAGTGTGATCAATGTTAAATACAGCTACTGAAATTTCACAACAGGTACCGGAAGGCCACTGGTTGCCTATAGCTTTTGTTATGCTGATGGGGCTTTCGATTTTGATATATGTCATTCTCGACGGGTTTGATCTGGGGGTTGGAATATTATTTGTCGCTTCGAAAGAAGATGACAAGGATATGATGATTGCTTCAATCGGGCCTTTCTGGGATGCGAATGAGACATGGCTGGTTTTATCTGTGGGGCTATTGCTTGTGGCATTTCCGGTTGCCCACGGGATTATATTAACGGCACTTTATCTGCCAGTGTTTATTATGCTGGTAGGGTTGATACTGCGTGGTGTTGCGTTTGATTTTCGGGTCAAGGCTTCTCTAAAGCATAAGACTTTCTGGAATGGTGCATTCTTTGCCGGATCTTTGATGGCTGCTTCATCGCAGGGGTATATGCTGGGACTTTATATTATCGGTCTTGAGCATACGCTGGCCGGGATAGCATTCGGGTTACTGACAGCGCTTTGTCTGATTGCCGGTTATGCGTTTATCGGTGCGTGCTGGCTTATTATGAAGACGGAAGGGGAGCTACAGGTCAAAGCTGTTAAATGGGCAAGAACCCTGATCGGGTTTGTTGCACTTGGACTGGCGTCTGTATCAATTGTAACGCCACTGGTCAGCCCAAGAATATTTGCCAAATGGTTTTCTCTGCCCGAGATTATTCTGCTGGCTCCAATTCCGATGATATCGGTTGCTATTCTGTTTGGGCTATACAAGTTGCTGGGCAAGTACCCGCTGACAGATGATCAATTTAACTGGGCTCCATTTGCGGCATCGATTTCATTATTCATTCTTGGCTTTTTTGGAATGGCCTATAGTTTTTACCCTTATGTTGTTCCTGACAAACTTACCCTCTGGCAGGCATCGAGTGCACCGGAGTCTCTTATCATAATATTTGCCGGGGCTGGAACGGTACTTCCCGTGATTCTAGGTTACTCGATATACGCTTATTGGGTATTCTGGGGTAAATCCACGTTACTGAGTTATGGTGAATAGTGTTATTTTTTCTCATTTCAGGAAACTATTTTTATTTTGGTCCGTAGCTACCGATGTACTGGTTCTCAGATAACCGGATGCGTTCAAAATGAAATATTTCCTGTAATGAGGTATAAATTATGAAATCTATTATCGCGAAGACGCTTGCAGGCGCCGCTACACTGATGATTATGACTGCACCGGCACTATCGGGCCAGGGTGGTGTTCATTTTGGTGATCAGTGCAATACTCCTTCTTCGATAAAAACTTTTAAAAAATCGACAAGAAAATATAGCAAAAGAAAAGTTGGCTATAATAAAGCAAGTCGTAAATGGAGCGCTTCCAAAAGAAGAAACTGGAAAAGCACTTCATCTAAGAAGGCTACATGGGGCAACACTGCATCCCAGAAAAAGTCATGGGGACAGGCTAGTTTGAAAAAGACCTCTGCTAATAAAGCAACCTGGGGTAACACTGCTGCCAAAGGCAATGAGTGGAGTGCCAATCGTAAATCCTGGAATGAAAAGGGTGTTTCAAAAGCTGAAAAAGGCAAGTGGAGCCGTTAAAAGCACATTTTGAAGCCTTTATATGCATTTTATGGGCCGGAATTTATTTCCGGCCTAGCTTTCTGTATTATCATATCCCGTACAAAGTCTGGCTGCCAGTTCAAATGGTTTTACTGACCTTTGTATTCGGGAAAGAACCCAGGCTCCTTCGAAAGCGAGGATAACAGCTTCTGCTTTATCGTTGTTGTTTTCAAAGGAAGTCTCGCCAAGTCTCGCAGCGTGTTTTTTTATGACGCTGACCCAGCCTTTATATATTTCCTGCGCGGTCTGCTGAATTCTTTCTGACTGTGGGGTTGTTTCGAGAATTACTGTAGCAATTGGACAGCCAAGTTCATAATTGGATTCTTTAAACCAGTAACCAATTGCTTTTGTCATGGCCTGCACCCCATCGTTAAAAGAGCGGGCATTTTCAAAAGCTTCGTCGATACTGTTTACAAGCCTGCCACTGGAATAGCGCAGGCAGTGCTCTGCCAATTCATCCTTACCTTCTGGGAAATGATGATAAAATGATCCTTTGGGAGCCCCGCTTTCATCCAGAATTTCAGTGAGGCCAACAGCATGATATCCCCGTTGTCTGAAAAGTCTGGCTGCAGTTTTAATAAGCTTTTCCTTGGCATCAGATTTTCTTGGCATTTCAGTTCACTTTTTAGTTCTCAGATAAGTTGAGTTTAATTCAGATTATATAAGATGGAAAATATTTATCGTCATTATAGGGTTGTATGGTGATCGGTCTAGTGTTAAATGTACTATGGTAGTCACCATAGAAAGGTTGTGACCCATGTCATATGCTGAAGCCATCGTTGAGGATAGTCAGGAAGTGAGTGTTGAGGAGATTGGCATTCAAACTGAAGATGGATACAGACTTGCTGGCAGCCTGTATCAGCCGGCGGTACCAGCGGAGGTGGCTATTATTCTCAATGGGGCTACTGCTGTTCCTGCATCATTTTATGAGGCTTTTGCTGCCTGGGCCTGCAAGGAGCATAATGCCAATGTTATCATCTATGATTACCGGGATTTCGGGAAGTCTGCTACGTCTCACCTGAGATATTCAAAAGCCAATATGGCTGACTGGGGTATAAAAGATCAGGCGGCTGTTCTTGATTATATAGTCAAGACAATGCCGGATTTGCCAATATGGGCCGTAGGGCACTCTCTTGGTGGTTTATGCCTAATGTTTCAGGAGCATGCTGACCGGGTCGATAGGCTTATTGCAGTGGCATCAGGGCCTGCCCATATTCTGAGGCATCCGTTATATTTTATGCCTTTAGCGTTTTTCTTCTGGATGGGGATTGGCCCGCTTTCTACGCTGGCTTTAGGGTATCTACCCGGTAAAAGTATCGGGTTTGGTGCTGATATTCCAAAAGAGGTATTCTGGCAGTGGAGACGCTGGTGTTTAACAAAAGACTTTCATAAGCCGGATTGGGGGAAAGATCTGCCTGAGCCGGATGTAAGCAGGTTCAGGGGAGATCTGCAGCTGGTTGGCGTGACTGATGATACGTTTATTCCGCCAAATGTTAATGCTGATCTGGCGAAGTTTTATCCTGCTGCGAATGTTCTGCCTCAAAAGATATTAAACCCTTCTGATTTTGGTTTGAAATCGCTAGGGCACCTGAAAGCATTTTCCAAATATAATGAAGCTGTGTGGCCAACACTGTTTTCTCTTAAGTAATTGTTGTATTAAATGAAAAAAGACCATTCCGTATGATGGAATATATTTTTGCTCTAAAGAGTAGCTGGTAAGAAAAGCTCTATTGTTTAAGTATTTCAATAGAGCTGGTAGTGGGATTTTACTCGATTTTTCATGCCATCAGCTTTTCAAAATACCAGCATAAGAGCTACTGCCCTTGGTGCTCTTATTGCAGGATTTGATATGGGCAGAACACGCGTCGTCCAACCGTGTTCTGCTTTTTTATTTGCGTTACTATTATACGCATTTAAGATATAATCAGGCTATTTCCAGATAAGTATAATCAATAAGAGAAAAGGGCAGGCTGATGGCTGAGAATGTAACCTGGGACCCCAACCATTATCTTAGTTTTGATTCTCACAGATTGCGTCCTGCTATTGACCTGATTTCTCAAATCAGTGTTGAAGCTCCCAGGGCTATTGCAGACCTCGGGTGTGGGCCTGGAAATGTTACAAATATCATTCAGGAGAGATGGTCAGACGCCAGTGTTTCCGGTGTTGACAGTTCCCAAGAGATGCTTGATCAGGCAAAAGAGCGTAATGCCAAGATTGACTGGATAAGAGCAGATCTGAATAGCTGGAAATCCGAGAACAGTTTTGATCTGTTGTTTTCCAATGCTGCCCTGCACTGGCTTGATAATCACAGAGAGCTGTTTCCCAAATTACTTGCTAATGTGGCTCCGGGAGGGATTATCGCGATACAAATGCCAAGGAACTGGCAGGCTCCTTCCCATTCCTCAATAAATGAGGTTATTGTCGAAGGTCCCTGGAAAGAGTTGCTGGAGCCGGAAATCGTTTTGGAACCGTCCCATTCTCCAGATGTATATTATGATATTCTGTCTCCCTTAACCGAGAAACTTTCTATCTGGGAAACGGATTATATACAGGTGCTGGAAGGGGAAAACCCGGTTGCAGAGTTTGTTAAGGGATCATGGCTGCAACGGTTCCTGCAATTACTTGAGGAACCGTTCCGCTCCGAGTTTGAAAGCGCCTATCGGGAAAAAGTTCTGAACGCCTATCAGAAACAGTCTGATGGCAAAACACTCTTTCCCTTTAAAAGGTTGTTTATAGTTGCTCAAAAAAGAGCTTAAACTCAGATCTTAGCCAGTTTGTTCATACCATGGCAGCTGAGCTGACAGCTTTTCCTGCAGGCTTACATATTTCCGTTCAGGCCCTCTTGGTTGGGGAAGATTGGGCTGTGAAGGCTGTAGCTGCTGAGTATGGTGCTGTTCAGCATAATACTGGTTTTGCTGATGATATTGACCATTACCATTATTATATTGCTCCTGCGCAGGCGGGGTCTGGCTTTGTTGACCCTGAGCAAGCTGGAAAGGCACCTTGAGCATACGGCTTAATCGGCCTTTTTTGCTTATTTTTCTCTGTTTCTGGGCATGAGCTTCCTGGGCCTGGAGAATAATATTCGGAAGGCGTTCCTGCTGGGGTTGCTGAGCAGGCATTGAGGGTTGCTGGTGTTGATGCCCGTTTTGCTGTGGCTGAACAGGCGGCTGATGCTGAGGTTGCGCTCCATTATGAGGATTGCTTACAGGCATTGCAGCAGGCTGCTGTTGTCTCATTCCAGGCAATTCCTGTCTGGCTTCAGGCTGACGCTGCATTTGCTGTTGGAACTGTGAAGGCTGTGGCTGGGGTGCGAAGCCACGTTGCGTCTGCTGAGGAGGCTGCTGATACTGGTGTTGAGTATTATTAGGCGGCATCGGAGCCTGTTGTCTTCTCGGCGCATTGGGCTGAATAGGCATTCTTGGCTTAACCTGCGGCTGAGGATTACCATTAGGGCCATGATAGGCAAGCTGATTGGGCATGGCCGAAGGGTTAAGCTGTGTATGAGCTTTGCGATACAGCGTACTCAGTGCCAGAGTTGTAACAAATGGAAGAATTAGCTGAAGAGTATCCGGATCAATTCCCGTTGAGAGGTATATTCTGTGTAATATCTTGCGCTGTATATCATCTCCACCCAGGGCGCGTTCCATTATGGTAATACCGCGATGGCGAACGTCCGGATTGGTATATATGTTCGGATCATCGTAATATGAGCCGTAATTACCTTTATCCAGGGTTTTTAGCAGTGATGAGAGGCCTCCCTGCTGGGCAAAGTTTTTTTGGATACCGCGCATAAGTATTGGCAGATAATGCCTTATAACATTTGTCATCTGCCTATTGCTCAGACCAAAATGCCGCGACAGAAAAACGATAGATTTACCGCCTTGCGCAGCTGAGAGCATAGAAAAAAGCATCATCCTGTAGATCTCCCCAAGTTGAGGTCTTTACGCTTCACACCTTTCATTCAGGGGTGCTTTCTCTTTGCCCTTATAAGAGGCATTTCAGAGAAGGTGCAAGATACTCAACAAACGATTGTATGTATTGGTCCATAGCTATTTAAAACACCATTTAAGTCGTTTAATGCGGCAAAAGCACGGCGTAATTTTATTGATGTTCAAGACAGTAGAATATCAATCATTATAAACAAAGTTCAATATGTTATTTTACTTAACGCGATTTACGGGAAAAAAAATTATCGATTTATATGGTCCAATACTATAGCTGCCGTATTCACATTTTCCATTTTTTATTGTCTGGAAGCATAGTGGATCATTATGTGGCAGAGAATCAGTGCGCAACAGCCGAAAACCAGATTATTAATCATATAAGCGCCAATAACCCCATTCGGGCCATATAAGTTTCCTCCAATATAAACCATGGGAGCTGTTCCCAGTGTCGCTCTAACCCAATTCATTCCCATTGAATAGTATGGTTTTCCCAGATTATTGAAGGTTGAGTTTGATATAAAAAACATTCCCATAAAGGCGAACATAGGTGAATACCACAAGCAGAATGCTCTTATCAGATCTCTGGACGCTTCTGATGCGCTGAAAAAATCAGCCAGGTGATTATATGAAAAACTAAGAATGAGCCAGATGATAAATATATAGATGAGTATGATATGGATGGCGTCCAGGAGTGTACCGCGCACCCTGTCAAACATTTTAGCCCCCAGGTTTTGTCCTACTATTGGGCCAATAGCGCCTGATAATGCGAATAACGTGCCGAAGGCCAAGGGAATGATTCTGCTAACAATTGCCCAGCCAGCAACTGCTCCATCTCCAAAACGAGAAATAGAACTGGTGACTACCGCATCTCCTAAAGGGGTGGCGATACTTGTTGATAAAGCAGGGAGTGAGTAGAAGCCAATTTGGGGCAGATCCTGAAGAAAAGTTCTTATTGTAGGGCGGTTTATGAGACGGTAGATAATGAAAATACCGGTTAATGCAAAGGAAAATGTAACAATTCTGGCCAGTACTGTCGCTACTGCAGCTCCCTCCATGCCCATTTCGAAATAAAATATCAGCACAGGGTCTAATATTGCATTGACTATAGCCCCTGCGAGATTGCCAAGCATTGGGATTCTGGCTGTTCCATTGGCTCGTAAAATGGCAAACAGGCAAATGCTGGTACCAATAAAAGGGGCTGACAGAGAGCTAATTCTTAGAAAGCCAAGGGCAAGCCTGTATGTTTCTCCTGTTGCACCAAGGAGGTAGAGTATTCCAGGGGCAGAGAGCCATAAGGTCAGCCCTGTCAGACCTGTAGAACATAGTGCTACGATAAATATATTAGTTGTATAGCATTGCGCTTTTTCTTTATTTCCTGCCCCTAATGCATTTGCAGTCAGAACAGTGCCTGCAACTCCCAGGCCCAAGCCAATTGAAACCATTACAAAGCTGACCGGGAGTGCAAATCCTAATGCGGCTTTAGGTTGTTCTCCCAGAAGGCTGATAAAATACAGATCAACAAAGTCTACAAGAAAAATTGCTACCAGGCCAAATGCAGCTGTTGAAGTCATTGTCATAACATGGCCCATCGTCGGGCCACTGACAAACCTGGCAGTCTTTGGGTTTTGCATAGAGTAACTTCAAGTTAGTACAGCTTATTTTATAAAGGTAGTGTTTATTAAAAATAAGCACCAGCTGGTATTTCATCAGGTAGTTGGCAGAAGTACTTTGACAGGTATATGATCCCTAGCAAACTGCTCATCCAGTTCTGAATAATCAGTAACCGCTAAAGTTGAATGCAGATAATCATATATATTTCCCAGAATTTTATGAGACTGTTCATAATCTGAGAGGCTGGCAGTGCTTCCAGTACCGTTTTGGGAGTTTTTATTTTTCAGAGAAACAATTTCTCTCTCAAAACATGTTTTGTCATGTGCCCTGTGGAGTGCCAGTGTTTCCAGCATTGTAGCCTTGTTTTGTCTGGCAAAAGTCCAGAGAGCTGTCGTGTAGGCAGATAGATTATCCGATGTTATTGTTATTGTGGCCTGAGATGCTGTGTTTGTACTGCCAGAAGTCAGATATCTGGCCAGAGTATCCACGCCTTCCCGTTGTCTGTTGGACAGGCAGTCTGAGAATGTATCAGTTGTTCCCGTGCTACTGTTTGCGCTGAGTTGCTTATTCAGATTTGAGAGAGCATTTACTCTGGAGGAATCTCCCGAGATTATCTGGGATGTTGAAGTTGGGTCAATTGCGCACCCCGAAAGCATTGTCAGGCTAATCAGCAGAAATATGCAACGCATCTTATAATCCGTTATTAAATTAAATTTACGTCTAAAAAAAATGAGCCCAATTCCTGAAGCTGTAAAATCCTCATGGTTTTAGTATCATCAGGTCAATCACCAAACAGGATCTTTAGTCTGTCTATGTGCATAACATTTACCGTATAGGTTATGCAATAAACTAAAAGCCCCCGAATCCATTCAGCATACACCTGCCGGGTCATGAGCGTAGCCTAAAGCAATTCTGATGTTAAGACAAAAAACTTCTGATGGAGGTGCTTTAAAAGTGGAGAGATTAAAGGAAAAGCCACATATCAAGTGGACTTATAATCCTTAATTAACATCTCCATAATTTCGGGATGGCTACATATATTAATTATTGAAAAATTTAACGTAGCCCGGATATACCTTTATTGAAGCCTCTAAGCTGTATAGGAATTCCCAGCCCTTCTTCAGGTGTTGGAAAAATAATAAATACGGCCTGTTTGCCTGTAGACAGTTTTGTAACCAGATTTTTATCTGCAGCTACTTCAGCGATACATCCAATTTTTCCACATTTTAAAAATGGTACATTTCCGACATCAGCACCATCAATTTTCAAACCCAGGCCTGTTGGCAACAAAACTCCCAGTGGAGCAATAACCCGCAATAGCTGTCTCTTGCCATCAATCGATTTCAAGTAAATTACAGTGAGGCCTACATTTGGTCTGTCCTCAGCTGTAACACTCTGGACAATAGCACATTTTTCCAGCTTCGAGCCTGGTGCTCTTCCACATTTTAACTGCCAGGCACCATAGGTAGCCTGAACACGGCTGCCCTGTGCTTTAGCTGCCCCAGTGAATGTTGGGTGCGAGAAAATAACCAGCGTTAAGGCCAGTAGTGAAAAAAGCTTTATGGCGTAGAGGTTTGAATTTAATTTATTTTGTGATTTTTTCTTCATCAATTCCAATGCTCCCGCATGAGTTTTTTATAGGTATTTATATCGCGTAAGTTCCGAATACGCCAACTTGAGAATGTCATAGCATTTTAAACGCGAAATTGGAGTCCCTTTTTGTTGTTTTTGATTGGGGTATTAATTTGTTAAAAAAGCAAATCAAGCAATTAATCAGGGGATAAGATAAATAAGATTGAAATTCCTTTATAAAGTTCAATCGCTGGTTGAGGGTGTTTCACTTAAAATGAAAGTAAGCGTATATATGCCGCATCCGCTGAAGGGGTATTATTGGTTGAAACGTGGCGAACAATATGTACTGTTGTCAGCCGAAGTGCAGGGTTCAATTCGGAGTACAATTCTGGTCGGTTTCATTGCCTATAATTAAAGAGTATTAAACAATAATAATGCTATAGCGTGATCTGATCTATTGCTGAACTTATAAATTCCATGTATTCCCTGTTCACGGAACTCTAGTAATTATGGTTATTACCCGTCTGTAATAAGAAGCTGGACGCAGTCCTCGACATATTACAAGACGGATTAAATAAAGAAGAACGCAGACAATGAGGAGCAACGCAATGACGACCGCGTTCCCAGGATATCGCTGGATTGCGACTGTGGTGGCAGCATTTTTTGGTCTAACAACCAGTCTTTTGATAAATCCAGCTCTGGCTGGAACAGATAAGCCGTACGAGTGGAAAATGGGGATGCAAAAAGCAGTTACTGCTGTTGCTGACGAAATGGCCGATTTCCATACACTTTTGCTCGTTATTATTACAGTGATTGTAATATTCGTAGCATTGCTACTTATATGGGTAATGGTTGCCTATAATGAGAAATCTAACCCTACTCCATCAAAAACCTCTCATAATACACTGATCGAGGTTGCATGGACTGTCGTACCGATTCTTATACTGGTCATTATTGCAATCCCTTCATTCCGTCTGTTGAAGCATCAGTATACATATCCAAAATCTGATGTAGTGATTAAGGCTACCGGTTACCAGTGGCAGTGGGGATATGAGTATCCTGATACCGGTATTGATTTCATTTCCAGAATTCTGGAAGATGACGAGATCAAGAAAGCAAAAGCTGCCGGAGAAGATGTGCGCAGACTATTGTCTGTCGACAATCCTATTGTTGTACCAGTGAACAAGGTTGTGCATGTTTATCTGTATTCTAATGATGTGCTTCATAACTGGACTATTCCACAGTTTGGCGTGAAAATGGATGCAATTCCAGGCTCTGCAAAACTGGTATGGTTCAAGGCCAGAGAAGAGGGAACATATTACGGTCAGTGTTCCGAGATGTGCGGCGCAAGGCACGCTTTCATGCCGATTGAAGTCAGAGTTGTCAGTGATGACGTATATGCCAAATGGCTTGCGGCAGTTAAAGCTGACCCTGTAAAAGCAAAAGCACTTCTAGTTAAGGCAGCTTTAGATCTTAAAAATAAGAAAAAAGCTAAATCTGTAGCAGCTTTGACAAAATAATGAGCCTTTGGGCTACTTACAAAATAGCGTTGAAACAACTAAAATTTACGAGGAAAACCGGTAATGGCATATGGAGCAGCTGCTGGTGAACATGATCACCACACACCGACCGGGATAAAGCGTTGGCTCTTTTCTACAAACCATAAAGATATTGGTACACTTTATCTGATTTTTGCGATTATGGCTGGCATTGTTGGCGGAGCACTTTCTGTTGGCATGAGAATGGAGCTGCAGGAACCCGGAATTCAGTATTTCGATCCGCACATGTTTAATGTTTTCACCACAGGGCATGGACTTATCATGATTTTCTTCATGGTTATGCCTGCCATGATCGGTGGTTTTGGAAACTGGTTTGTGCCATTGATGATTGGTGCACCAGATATGGCATTCCCAAGAATGAATAATGTTTCATTCTGGCTGCTTGTTGCATCTTTTGCATTGCTTCTGCTGTCAATGTTTGTTGGTGGTGTTGGCGGTGGCTGGACACTGTATCCGCCTCTTTCAACTTCAGGACACCCCGGACCTGCGGTAGACTTTGCAATTTTCTCGCTTCACATTGCGGGTGCTTCATCCATTCTGGGTGCTATTAACTTCATTACTACGATCTTTAATATGCGCGCTCCTGGTATGACGTTACACAAGATGCCATTGTTTGCCTGGTCAGTACTGGTAACAGCGTTCCTTCTTGTACTTTCACTGCCTGTTTTCGCTGGTGCGATTACAATGATGCTGTTTGATCGTAACTTTGGTACGCAGTTCTTCTCGGGTACAGGTGACCCTGTGCTTTACCAGCATTTGTTCTGGTTCTTTGCCCACCCTGAGGTATATATCCTTATTCTTCCTGGTTTCGGCATCATCAGTCACATCATTTCGACATTCTCACGCAAACCGATCTTCGGCTATCTGGGAATGGCTTATGCAATGGTTGCTATTGGTGTTGTCGGTTTTGTTGTATGGGCTCACCATATGTATACGGCGGGACTTTCTTTTGAAACTCAGGCCTATTTCGTGTTTGCTACGATGGTGATTGCGGTACCAACAGGTATTAAGGTCTTTTCCTGGATTGCCACGATGTGGGGTGGTTCAATCCGCTTTACTGTACCAATGGTCTGGGCTATCGGCTTTATCTTCCTATTTACAGTTGGTGGTGTAACAGGTGTTGTTCTGGCGAATGCCGGTATCGACAGATATCTTCATGATACATATTATGTTGTAGCTCACTTCCACTATGTATTGTCGCTTGGTGCAGTTTTTGCGATTTTTGCCGGGTGGTATTACTGGTTCCCTAAAATTTCAGGATACAAGAGTTCCGCATTTATCGGACACCTGCATTTTGCTGTGACTTTTGTTGGTGTGAATCTGCTGTTCTTCCCTCAGCACTTCTTAGGGCTCGCGGGTATGCCAAGACGTTATGTGGATTATCCTGATGAGTTCGCCGGGTGGAATCTGGTATCTTCTTACGGTTCCTATATTTCAGCCTTTGGTGTTCTGATCTTCCTGGTGGGTGTTGCTCATGCCTTTATCCGTAAGGAAAAAGCTGGAAACAACCCTTGGGGTGAAGGAGCTGATACACTGGAATGGACACTATCATCACCTCCTCCATTCCACTGCTTCGAAACACTTCCGAAGATAAAATAAATACTCCGACCGGCTGATATAATTCAGCCGGTCGTTTCTCAAATTTAAGAAAAAAAAGCAGATCTAGAATGACGGATACAGGTTTAAATATTAATGATCATACTATCTCTAACCGGCTGGGTGGGGATGTGTCAGATTATTTTGCATTGCTGAAGCCGCGTGTCATGTCACTGGTTATTTTCACTGGTCTTGTGGGAATGGTTGTTGCTCCGGGTGAAATACATCCGTTTATGGCCTTTATTGCATTGCTTTGTATTGCTGTTGGTGCCGGGGCATCCGGTGCCTTGAATATGTGGTATGATGCGGACATTGATGCCAAGATGCAGCGTACTGTTGCCCGTCCGATTCCCAGGGGAGCGGTTACCCCTGATGAAGCTCTTGCTTTGGGATCAATACTTTCCGCCGGTTCAGTGCTGATGCTTGGGCTACTTGTGAACTGGGTAGCGGGAGCTCTTCTGGCGCTTACGATCGGGTTTTATATTTTTGTATATACTATGTGGCTGAAGCGCAGAACGTCTCAGAATATTGTTATTGGTGGCGCTGCAGGAGCTTTCCCTCCAATGATTGGCTGGGCAGCAGTTACCGGCGATGTCAGTGTTGATGGTATTATACTTTTCGCTATCATCTTTATGTGGACGCCGGCTCATTTCTGGGCATTGGCTTTGTATCGCTCGCGAGATTATGAACGTGTCGGAGTTCCGATGCTTCCTGTTGTTGCCGGCAGCAAAGAGACCCGTAAACAGATCCTGATTTATAGTGCTCTTCTTGTCGTAACATCACTTTTGCCAGTAGTAACTGGTCTTGGCGGGCTAGTATATCTGGTTACTTCTATTGTTCTTAGTGCAGTTTTCATGTTGCTGGCTGCTCAGTTATTTGTAGCAGTGGGCGAAAGTCACATTACCCGGATTGCCAAGCGTTTGTTTGCTTTTTCTATTCTGTATCTGTTCCTGCATTTTGCAGTTCTTTTGATAGAAAGCGGTCTTGGGCTTAAGTTCTTGATATGGAACATGGTGTAATATGGCTGAGAAACTTTCAGAAGAAGAGTTTGAAACTGAGCGGAAACGGAGACAGCGCAGCAGGTCTATGGCAATTGCGTGGATTATTGTTGCTATGGTTGTTCTTTTTTATGCGGCGACAATTATTCGTCTTGGCGGAAATGTATTTAACAGGCCAAATCTTCTTAAGGGACCAAAAGGAATTACGTTGCCCGCTGATACTGAAGTTAAAAGCAGCAAAGAGTTGAAAGAAATCAAGGAAAGTCAGCAGTAGAGCGAATGACAACAGAGAGCCTACATAACGACCATCTGGTTAAACAAAGTAAACTGCAGTCCAGCAATAAGGTTGTGGCAATTGCGGTGGTATTTGTTGTTGCCTGTATGGTTGGCCTGTCGTTTGCTGCAGTGCCTTTATACGCAATTTTTTGCCAGGTCACCGGATATGATGGAACAACTCAGCGTGCTTCTGCTCCTGCGGACAGAGTGATAAATACCAAAGTACGTGTCAGGTTTGATGCAAATATTTCCAGTGATCTATCCTGGGACTTCAAGCCGGTGCAAAATACGGTCGACGTAAAATTGGGCGAAAGCAAAATTATTGAATACACAGCTGAAAATACTTCAAATGTTGTATTAACCGGAACTGCAAAGTTTAAGGTTATACCTGAAATTGCGGGCAGCTATTTTAACAAGATTGCGTGTTTTTGCTTTACTGAACAAAAGCTGGAGCCGGGACAGAAAGTCAGGATGCCTGTCGAGTTTTTTGTGGACCCGGACATGATTGATGATCCAGATGCAAAAGGAGTACAGGAGATAACGTTGTCCTATACCTTTATTCCAGTGAAAACAACATTATCAAAGACCTCGAAGAAGTCAGACACTAAGAAAGCCAATGGCAGCTGATTTCAGATAACGAATAGAAACATAATTACAGACAAGAATATGGGCTCAAAGAAGAAAGCCCGAAACGACTAAACGGAGCAATATTATGGCCGATGCACATTCGAAACAACATGATTACCATCTTCTTGATCCAAGCCCATGGCCGATAATTGGATCTATTGCAGCTTTCTTCCTAGCAGTTGGTACTGTCGTATGGTTGAAGGGGGAAGATGGTGTGTCGTTTGGATTTATGACATTAACCGGTTCCTACCTTATGTATGCCAGCCTTATAGCGGTCGTTATTACTGCTGCGTTCTGGTGGGCAGATATGATTCGTGAATCTGTTCACGATCAGGCATATACCCCTGTCGTTCGGTTGCATTTTCGCTATGCGATGCTGCTGTTTATATCTTCAGAGTTGATGTTCTTTGTTGCATGGTTCTGGGGCTTCTTCGATATTGCTTTCTTCCCGAATGATGTGCAGTCAATTGCCGGATCTGACCTTAAAACCGGTCTGATCGCGCGAAATGAAGTTTTTGGTGGTGTTTTCCCTCCTAAAGGTACGCACACTTTTGACCCATGGGACCTTCCTCTTATTAATACACTGATCCTTCTTTTGTCTGGTACGACAGTAACATGGGCTCACCATGCTTTGCTTCATAATGATCGTAAAGGTCTGATTGCGGGGCTGGTTCTTACTGTTGCATTGGGGCTGTTGTTTACTGTGCTTCAGGCCGTTGAGTACAGCCATGCTGCGTTTGGATTGTCTGATCCATATGGTTCAGTCTTCTTTCTGGCAACCGGCTTTCATGGCATGCATGTTATTATTGGTACAATATTCCTGATAGTGATTTTATTCAGAGCTTTAAATGGTCACTTTACTCAAAGAAATCATTTTGGTTTTGAAGCTGCTGCCTGGTACTGGCACTTTGTGGACGTGGTCTGGCTCTTCCTCTTTGCAGCGGTCTATGTTTGGGCCTCTGTCGGGGCGGTTTNNACTGGCACTTTGTTGACGTGGTTTGGCTATTCCTGTTTGCCAGCATTTATATCTGGGGAGCTGGTGCGCCTGCTGTTCACTAAGTTTGAGGCAGAGTAAATCTTGTTCAGAATGGGGATGGCAACTGCTGTCCCCATTCTCATTTTCAGGGTCATGAAATGAATAATAAAGTAAATCCTACCGCTATTTCTCCCTATCTTGCCGGAGCTTTATGCAGGTGCCCATCCTGTGGTAAAGGCAGCCTGTTTTCCGGGTTTATTGACCTGAGAAAGAGTTGCCAGTCCTGCGGTTTAAGTTTTGACTTCGCAGATGCAGGGGATGGACCTGCAGTTTTCATTATTCTGATTGTGGGGTTTATGATTGTAGGTGGAGTGCTTTATGTTGAGCTGACTTACCAGCCACCCTATTGGGTACATGGAATAATATGGTTTCCTTTAACACTTATACTGGGGTTAGGGTTGCTGCGGCCGCTGAAAGCCCTTCTGGTTGCGTTACAATATAAAAACAAGGCCAGACAAGGCGAGCTTAAGTAGGATCTCATTATGAAAAAACTAATTTTGCCTTCGGTATTTGCTCTGGCAGGCCTGATAATACTTATCAGTCTGGGAACCTGGCAGTTGCAGAGGCATGTCTGGAAAAAAGGCCTGTTACAGCAGGTTTCAGAGGGGATTAAAGCTGAAGCTATTGATTATGCAAGCTGGAAAGACCGCATTTCTTCCAATGATATTCAGGAGTTTATTAAAGTCAGATTCAGTGGAATATTAAAGCATGAGGATACCGTTTACTCCTATAGCATTCGCCAGGGCAGGATGGGATTGCAGGTTTTTACACCTGTTATATTATCTGATGGTGGGTCTATTCTGGTAAATCGGGGCTTTATTCTAAAAGAGCAGCGGAAACCCGGGAACTTCTCTGATCTAAAAGATGTTAAGAATATTGAGGGTTTTATCAGAAGACCCGAGACCAAGAGCTTTTTTACTCCTGAGCCCAGTCTGCAAAAACGAGTCTGGTTTTCAATTGATCCGAAGTCTATGAGGAAAGTAATCAACGTATCGGGGCTTGAAGATAGTCATTATATTGAACTGTTCGCATCCGGGGTACAAAAGAAGTGGCCAATTGTGAGAAACCCGGAAGACTATGTGAAGTCTATTCCTAACAAGCATTTTGAGTATGCCCTGACATGGTATGGACTGGCTTTTGCGTTGATTTGTGTCTTTATTGCCTTTTCGTGGTCCACAATCAGGCGATCCTGATTAGGTCAGTTAAAACTGAGACTTGCAGTGTTGATTATCCGCGACTAGTGTGCCCGTAAATATAATTCCCAATACCTCCTGAAAGGAAAACCCACATGCGTTATGTGAGCACCAGAGGAACAGCCCCAATTCTTGGATTTGAAGATGCCCTGTTAGCAGGGCTTGCCCGGGATGGCGGGTTATATGTGCCTGAGGAATGGCCAGTTTTCTCAAAAGAAAAAATCAGGAGTTTTGCCGGGAAAAGCTATCAGGACACTGCTTATGAGGTTATGGCTCCCTTTGTTGGAGACAGTATTCCTGAAGGAGAGTTCCGCGCACTAATAGATGATGCATATGCTGGATTTCAACATTCGGCAGTTGCCCCACTGGTGCAGATGGGGGCTAATGACTGGATACTGGAACTGTTTCATGGCCCTACGCTGGCGTTCAAGGATTTTGCGATGCAGGTTCTGGCACGGCTGATGGACAGGGCGTTAAAAGCCAGAGGACGCCGGGCGACCATTGTTGGAGCAACATCAGGGGATACCGGTGGAGCAGCGATTGAGGCATTTCGAGGCTGTGAAGTTATTGATATCTTTATTCTTCATCCTCATGGGCGTGTCAGTGATGTGCAAAGACGCCAGATGACGACTGCTCAGGAGGAAAATGTTATCAATATTGCCCTTGAAGGGACCTTTGATGACTGTCAGGCAATTGTGAAGACATTGTTCAATGATCTGGACTTTCGTGATGAAGCAGCGCTGGCTGGTGTTAACTCAATTAACTGGGGCCGCATTATGGCTCAGGTTGTGTATTATTTTACAGCAGCAACATCACTTGGGGCACCGGACAGAGAGGTCAGCTTCTCGGTTCCTACAGGGAACTTTGGTGATATTTTCGCGGGATTTGTTGCCAAGCAAATGGGGCTTAATATAAAGCAGCTGGTTATTGCCACGAATGTTAATGATATCCTTGCCCGTACAATTGAGACAGGGACATATCAAACCCGCGAAGTTGTCGCGACCCAAAGCCCAAGCATGGATATTCAGGTTTCAAGCAATTTTGAACGTCTCCTGTTTGAACTTGCGGGAAGAGATGGCGCGCGGGTGTGTGAATTGATGGATGACCTGACAAACAAGGGGGCGTTTACACTTACGCAGGGTGAACAGGGGCAATTGCTGGAGACTTTTGCGGCATTCAGAATTGATGAGGAAGAGACCCGGAATGTTATTTCGTCTGTTTACAACAGGAATGGATATATTGCCGATCCGCATTCGGCTGTAGGAATTGGGGCTGCAGGAAAACTGGGAGATGATGGTGTGCCTAAAGTGGCTCTGGCAACAGCTCATCCAGCGAAATTTCCGGATACAGTAGAGAAAACAACAGGGCGTTTGCCGGATAGTCCAAAACAATTGACTAGTCAGCTGGATGCGGAAGAGCGGTATGTTGTGCTAGAAAACAGTGCAGAAGCTGTCTCTAACCTTATAAAAGAACGATCCCGAGTATTTGCATAATAGAGAATAGGAAATACTATAAATATTCTCTTTTAAGGAACAGGACAGCTATTATATGTCAGTGAGACTGGATCAGCTTAGCAACGGGATGCGTGTGGTCAGCCAGAATATGCCACATGTGGAAACGGTGTCACTGGGTGTTTGGGTTAAGGCCGGATCACGCACTGAAGATGAACATGAGCATGGTATTTCTCATTTTCTGGAGCATATGGCCTTCAAGGGCACGCAGCGGCGCAACGCGCTTCAGATCGCCGAAGC
>JBOEGA010000013.1:0-52361 GCA_050633205.1 Methyloligellaceae bacterium
AAAATACACAGCCTTATCAGGCAGCTTCAGTAGAAGGCTGCTTCTCTCCATCAGCAGAGGTCTGGGCAATAGGGTTAGCCTCTGACAATCCCGGAAAGATCTTCATCAGTTTCCCCACCACCTGACGGTAACGGTAGTGATCCACCTCATATTTATGGCGGTCACTCTCTACATATTTGTTGCCGTGACCAATATCATAAAACTCTTTGGCTTTTACCTTGCGGAAATTATCAGCACATTTCTCGCCTTTATCGCAGGACTGGATAAAGCGGGTCATCAAACGTGACTGATAATCAGCCAGTTGCCAGAAGCCACCATCAGCAGGTTGAAATAAACCCACAAAAAACAGGCTGTCATCATTCCGGTGAAACAGATTGATAAACAGGTTTTTCAGATCCAGCAGGTCATCAGAGATCTGCGGATCAAAAAACGGAAGTGATACCTTATACCCGGTGGCATAAACAATCATATCAACATCCTGAGTGCGCCCGTCCTCAAACGTAACAGTACGACCTTCCACATTCTTGACATCAGGCCTGATATTAATGCGCCCGTGACGTAACAGATCCAGATAGCGGCTGGAGCAGGTGGGATGATGCTCGAAAAACTCACCGTCAGGCTTCGGCAACCCATATTTCTCATATGGACCAATAATGGTTTTCATAACCATAGCCGCCACGGAACGGACCATCCATTTAGGCAGCTTCAGGCGTTTCAGCTTCTCAAACACAACATCTGTCGGACGGCCAAAAATCACTTTAGGAATAATATGATACCCGCGGCGCAGACTATGGAAACTCTCACCACCATAAAGTGCAGCATCACACGACAGATCCAGCCCGCTGTTCCCGGCACCAACAACAAGCACCTTCTTGTCACGGAACTGTTCTGGACCTTTATAGTCATTTGAATGAAGAACTTCACCGTCAAAAGAGCCTGGAACATCAGGCTTCGTCGGCTGAGTATGATGACCATTGGCAATAACCAGACCACGATACAGTCTTGGCTCCTGCTCATCCCCGATCCACACCTGCCATATATCACCATTTTTGGTAACTTTACGGANNGATATCATCATACAGATTAAACCGTTCTGTATAGGATTTCAGATAGTTAAAAGCCTGGTCACGTCCAAGAAAGTCCGGATATTCTTTCGGAATTCCGTGATCAAGAAATTTCATAAACTTCTTGGAAATATTCAGATGAACAGTATCATAGGCACAGGCCGGATTGCCCGGGTTCCAGATACCACCAATATCATTGGTAGATTCGAAGCAATCAAAAGGAATACCTGCAAGCTTTAAATTCTTGGCTGCAGCAAGCCCTGATGGTCCTGCTCCAATAACACAAAACCTGTCACTTTTTCTGTTCTCTGAAGTCACGCTAGCCTCAACCTGCCATTAAACTGCATTAAAAGCAGTCTGTTACTACCTCAATTGCGGCGAAAATAGCAGACTCTGAAGAAGCTGTGAAGTCACACCATAGGCATGATGCAGACTTATTTACTGGAAAACGTTTAATTACCACAGGTTAATGCCATGCACCCCGGTCAGGGCGGTCAGACTTCAACCTTTTTATAAATCTCATCAACCCCAAGTACAACCAGTAGCTCATAGCCTTTTGAAATCATAAGTTCAGCAATATCCGTGGTTTGGCGGTTATTCTCGATAGTCCAGGCCCTGATATTAAATTCATCAAACGGGAAGTTTGACAGAATTGAATATTCAGCTCCTTCAACGTCAAGTGAGCAATAGTCAATATCTTTAAGATTGTGATCGCGCAATAAGTCCTGAAGTGGCAGTGTTGGAACTTTAATAATCTTCTCCTTGTGAAGCTGGTGCCCCCGCAGGAGTTCAATTTCAGTCCCTTTAAACTCATCAATGAGACCGCTCATCTGGGTATAACCATCTGTAATACAGAGAAAATCAAAGTCCCCTTTTTTGGGACCGACAGCAGCCTGAATACATTCACAATTTCTGAACAGTTTTGCATGTTTCATAGGAGCTTCTGCAGGCTCGACCAGTATTCCGGACCACCTTCGCGTAGCTTCAAAGAAAAGGCAGTTACTGGATGTAACCCCGTCAAACCCGCCAACCTCGACAAAAACGCCATTGCGCTTGCCATTAAAAACAAAAGTATCAAGAAAATGATCCTGTCCGGCCTGAGAATAGAAAAGAGAAGTCAGGCTTTTTAGTTGCCTGACCTGCCAGAGCATACCTTCAATCTTCCCACGATTATGTGCCTGATCGAAATTCATATCATCAGGGCATAATTCCAGAGTTTCAAAATAAAATTTTTCGAGTTCATGAAGAGTTCCCAGCGCCTGACCGCGCATAGCATCAGCCTTGTGAAAATCCATCACATCGGAATTATCTTCAGAGTCATCCTGGGAAGTTTGCAATATTGACTTCATATCCGCCTCCTGCGAATGAGAGCTAGTTGGTTTTACTCAGAGAACGCAGACAGAACATATTTAAAGTCAGGAGAAGTTTACTACTTTCTGCTCTGATTTGGCAATACCGGCTACTCGCGAAACATTTTGGCGATAAAAGAGCATATCAAAGTCTTTTCTCTTGCCGACAAAGCCTCTGGATACAGTCTCCTGCGTGTTCACACCATCTTTCTGAACAAACACACCAGCAGCAAACAGCTCTCCAAGTATACCATCAAGATCACAGGCATTGCGATATGAGCAACAAACTATTACAACTTCGTAAACCTCGCACCAGGCTGAAAAAACACTCCTCATATTATTAAGGCACTGCTCTTCCATTTTAATAGAACTTTCCACTCCTCGGCCCACCAGCTGCAGCTTTCCTTCTGTATCAGTATGCACAACATGCTCCAGAGTTTCCGGCTTTCTTATAACTTCTGCCAAACCAGATGACTTGGACAGATTCAATAGCTCAGACAAATCTCCATCGCCAGCATCTATAAGAAGTGTAGATTTACCTTCCGCAGAAAACTGTCGGGCAAGAGCCAGCGCATCTTTGCCAACAGCAATCCCATCGGCTTCAGCACTGACCAGAATAGGAAATGTTTTATCACTCGGATGCAGAATTTTAAGCTGATCCGCAATATGATTGATGGAAAACTCTGGCAACCATGAGTAAATGCCCCCAAAAGCCGGACCAGCCTTTGCACCACGAAACAGGGTTGGACGCTCTTCCATATTGTCCACCCCGACTACCTTATGTATTTTCATATCAACAATATGGTGTTTCTCGTCCAGGGCAGCTTCTTTCGCTCTTTCCCTCTGGGAAACAATCTCTCTGCCGATGATGTAACCGAAGAAAAGCAGCCCCGCAGCAGCCATAACAAAAAGCGCTATCGGACCACGTTTGGGAGAATCCGGAGAAAGTGGTGTCACAGCCCGCAATGCAAGCTGTGCATTAACTCCTGTTGCTCTTTCTGCAGAAGTTACAAGAAATGCACTGGCAATAGCATTTGTTGCCTCTGCTGCCAGATTGGGATCATTCGAATTAAACCTGATCGAGAGAACAGCGCTGTTACTTTTCCACGAAATCTGAAGACGGCTTTTCAACTCCTCGAGCAAACTGTCTCCAGATTGCAGGGTAGATGAAAATTCAGGATGTGTATGAAGATTCAAAGTTCGAATAATATTGGTGAGAAAATTATCAGCATAAATAGCGCCTGTCTGAGCTCGCAAAGTTTTTGCATCAGGTATTTGACCTGCTTTACCGTCCTGCGAAATATATATGCGGGCAATCGCACTGTATTTTGGAGTAAACAATGACATAGACAGGTAAGTAAAAAGCCCGGCAGCGACCATAACACCTGTGATTATTGGAAGTTTCCTTTGTACTGCACGCCATACAAGCGCAACATTGACCCTGTCGATTACCCAACTCACTCCGATATTCATAACTTTCACCAAAAAAATTTAGTAAACACTACATATTACTAACTTTTTTACATTGATTTAGGTAACCAAATAATTAAAGCGCATCAAAATAATACAAAATTTGCATTTTTTTTAATTGTTAAGACATGAAACAGGGCTATAGCGATAGTTACGAAAAAATAGTATTTTTAAAATAAAGACATTTCCGTGGGGATTAAAGTGCATTCTGGATCCAGGCTTCGTATTTTACATTGCCTTCGCTTGCCAAAAGGCGGGGTCTTTCGTCATGTTCGCGACCTTGTCTACGAGCAGACCAGACTGGGCTATGATGTTGGCGTAGTCTGTGACTCATCAGTAATCAGCCCCTATATCGAGGATTCTCTTCAGAAAATGGAAGAAGCCTGCTCTCTGGGCATTCACAGAATTCCGATGATACGCCTGCCAAGCTTCAAAGATTTCAGTATTATCCGCAAAACCCGCCAGATCGCAGAAAAAGTAGACGCCAATATCATCCATGGTCACGGCCCTAAGGGCGGCGCCTATGCCCGGTTTGCTGCCGGTAAACTGAAACGCCTCGGCAAGCGCGTCCCGGTTTTCTACACACCGCACGGAGGCAGTATCCATTTCAGCAATCTGAGCTTCAATGGTTTTTTCTACCTCTCTGCCGAGCGCCGTCTGGCCTCGATGACTCAGGGCATAATCTTTGAAAGCGCCTATTCAGAACGCATGTTCCGCAGCAAAATCATGGAACCTCCCTGCCAGACCCGTGTCATACCCAATGGCCTGCATGACCACGAGTTCAACGAACGTGAACATGATATTCAGGCGGCAGATTTCCTGTTTGTCGGAGAAATGATCAAACTGAAAGGCGCAGACCTGTTTCTGGATGCACTCAGCAAGGTAACAGTACAGACACCGGTTCGCGCAGTCATGGTTGGAGATGGCCCCGAACGCCCGGCCCTTGAAAAGCAGGCCGCAAAACTTGGCATATCAGGACAGGTGGAATTTACTGGCATCCTCCCATCCCAGGAAGCCTTCAAAAAAGCACGCTGCCTTGTTCTGCCATCCCGAAGTGAATCCCTGCCCTATATCCTGATGGAAGCAGCAGCAGCAGAAATGCCCTTCATAGCTACAGATGTGGGCGGCATACCTGAACTGGTTGAAGGAACTAGCAAGGAACTTGTTCCCGCAAATAATGTGAAAGCCCTTCTCGCCCAGATGGAAGACTATCTCGTAGACCCCATCCCCAGTGAAGTGATGGCAGAACTTTTCGCAGAAAAAATATCGACCAGATATTCTGTCGAGCGCATGACAGACGAAATTATGGAAATGTATTACACGCATTCATAAAAAATATAAAATTTACCCCTGTGAGGTTCCAATGAGATTTATCATCACCCTGCTACTGACCATCTTCACCACAAGCGCAGTGGCAGAAACTCTAACAACAGATAACTACGTCATTGTCATAAAAAGAAACTGTCCTGAAGGTTATGTAACCTGCGATAACGTTTCATATTCCGGCCTTTCTAAAAAAAGCGGCCAGACCATCCGGCTTAAGGGCAGCACCATCCACACAACCTGCGCTGATGGTACCACCCCATGCAGGTTTATCGGATATGAATTTAAAAATAACGGTTATACCTACACAGTCTTTGCTGATGGCCGCCTTCAGGTTCAGGACCAGACCGACAGGGTACTGGTCGGGGAACAGGGCAACTGGTCAGACTAACCCCGGACCTGGGGTCCTGCCCCTAGTTCTCCCTGGATCCGATAAACTGCTGAAACCTCGCATACAGTTTAAGCTTCTCTTCCTCGGAAAGCTTCCTGATATCAACATCCGGGCTTTTGCTCAGAAACTCCTGAAATCTCTTGTAACTTAACCGAACAGCATCTTTTCTGGGACCGCTGGCAAGTATTTTTTTGGCAATATCAGATCGCTTCCACTCGGGAATTTTTGCAGCCAGACTGATTTCTTTCCACTTGGGATGCCGCCCCGTTTCCGAAAACCTGTTAATATTGGCAAAAAGGCTTTTAATAAACTTCTCCACTTTTGCCTTCCGCTCGACATTCCTCGAAAGAGACCAGTTATAAGCCGCCAGTACAACCCCGTTAGCAACAGCAGGAACAGGCTGACCTTCTTCAATAAGGTTTGGATATTGCTCATGCTTTAGCTGGGATGGAAGGTAAAAAGTCTCAAGAACATTTTTCAATGGGGTCGTAAAATAATCATCATAGAAGAATGTTGTCGGAATAAAATGCAGACCTTCATCTTTACTGATGCGCTGAAGGCTTTCTATCGGGGCACCTCCCATAATTGCAACAGCATCAAGTTCGCCATTACGCAGTTTTTCCAGAGCAACCGCATTGGTGAATGTGGTGTATTTTGCCCTGATCTGAAGAAGCTCCAGAATATTGCGGCTCGTAATATAGGTACCACTGCCAGGCTTTGAAATATTGACCCGTTTCCCTTTCAGTTGTCTGATATTGGTAATGCTCCTCTTTCCTATAATATGCCATTCAGCATTATAAAGCTTGGTTATATAATGGACCTGCGAAAACACATCATTATACAATATCCAGTTTTGCCCCCGAAGATGAGCAAGCGTATCAGTTTGTGTTATCGCCAGGTCCACTCCGCGAAGGAACATTACATCAAGAGCATTCTGCGCTCCTCCGATACCCATGATAGGCAGAACCCTGAGTTTCTGCTTACCCGTAATACCGGTTTGATTAAGAATATCAGCAAGATCCTGAGCAATCCGTATCTGGGTATCAGACTCACTGCTGAGAACTATTCTCACAGTGTTACTGTTCGTATTATCCCTCTGCGCATTCAGACGGGAACTTTTATCACTACCCTGTGCGAAGGCTTCAGAAACCAGCAGATTATGCGAATTATACTCAGCACTATACAATATTGCAAAAGCAAATAAAAATTGTAAAAGAAAACGTAAGCGGCACTGAAACACAATCAATACTCCTCTGGGTTTGTTTCAAAGAGCTGAAGATGCATGAAACACGAAACGGCCTCATATCAATACTCAGCTGATGAGCCTAAATATCTGTATGCCTTTTTAATCGCTTGTCACATACCTAAAGAAAACTTTAAATACAAAAAAGGTAGGGATTGCTTTTACCAGTCAGTTATTTTAATGTAATTGAAAGTATATTTGTTTCGTTATGCAATGATTTCCTTTTTGATATGTAATAAAGAGAAACATAATACTGGCGTGATCACAGGAGATTTGTACCAATGAAGTATTTCTTATTATGCAATCTTTTCATTAGTTCGATTATTATTATGACCTCTTCTTCCCTTGCTGCTGGCAAGTTCGGATCAAAAGAAGAAGCAGTAGCAATGGTGAACCAGGTTGTGCAGATGTATAATACAGCCGGCGCCGAAAAAACCTTCGAAGCCATAAAGGCAAAAAAGTTTCTGGATCGCGATTTATATCCATTTGTAATTAATATGCGAGCCGTTATGGTTGTTCACACCAGAGCGCAGGCTATGAACGGCAAGGATACCTGGCTTCTGCCAGATGCTGACGGCAAATATATCGGTCAGGAAATGATCAAAATTCTGAAGACCAGAAACACCGGATGGTTCAACTACAAATGGCCCAACCCCATCACCCGTAAGGTTGACAGAAAAGTTTCATATATCAGAAAACTGGGTAATGAATATATCGTCGGCGTAGGCGTCTACCTTGGTTCAGAAGACGTAAGATAAACGCAGATAGCCCTGTGAGTTGTCGATGAACTCCCTGCCAGTTCACTCGACAACAACATGTGGGCTATCAGTATTTATCCCGGAAAAGACATCAGCAAACTACTCGCTGAACCCCGCATTTTCCAGAACTGTACAAAAATGATGCTGATGAAAACCTGCAACATGTTTTTCGCAGACCGCAGCCACAACATGAGAAGTCTGGGCCGCCACCTGATTTCTCTCATAAATTTTAAGCAATGCATTCACCATAGCCGTTTTGAAATTCAGACGTGGCAGTGATTCCAGAATTTCTGACAACAGTTTTTCCTGTATAATTTCAACAGGAGCATAACCAACATCAATAGCCGTTCCAAGTTGGCATAACCCGGCTTCCGGACCTTTGGCAGCCGGTATAGCCATGCTTGTATGCAACGCAATCGCATCCCAGACAATATCAATCTTCCTGTCAGACATGCCCTTTTCCGAAAGAAAAGCCCTGGCCATATCCGCGCCTTCAACTTCAAACCTGGTCTCAACCGGCGCCAGATCAGTCAACCCCAGATCATGCAATACTGCTGCAATATACAATAATTCCCTGTCGTAGACGGCACCTTGTTCCTGCCCGGCAATTTCAGCAAAAGCCCATGATCTCATCACATGGTTAAACAGAAAATCCTCCGAAGCATGACGGGCATAATCCGTGACTGCATTACATAATTCACTATCCGGAACTTTAACTCCCGCAAACTCTTTACCCTGAACCATCACCTTGATACCTCTTATCTGTTGCTTTTTTTACTGTATCGCATAAAAATAGATCGGAAACAATATTTTTATGCGAACTGGTATATAAATGAAGAAAACATCCCGCGGCAGGCCCCGTAATTATGATGCAGACACAGCCCTGCAAAACGCACTGAAATTATTCTGGCAGAAAGGATATACAGCCACTTCACTGGACAACCTGGCCGAAACAACAGGCATGAAGCGCCCGAGCCTCTATGCAGCCTTTGGCAACAAAAAATCCATCTATATGAAGACCCTGAACTATTTCCGGACTGACCTGCAGAAACAGATCACCCACATCATGAAAAGCGGCAACTCCCTGACAAAAGATCTGGAAGACTTCTTTGATGTCTTCATAAAAATCTATTCGTCAGATCAGCTGGGATGCTACGTACATAATACAACAACTGTAGAAGCTCCGAATGACTCCGATATCAGGGAAATGCTTCTCTCAACCATTGCCGCCAGTGATACAATGCTCGAAAAACGCCTCGCTCAGGCACAGAAAAACGGCGAATTGAACAAGGATGCGGACATAAAAGCCCTTGCCTCTCTGCTTAATGCCACAGTCCATAGCCTCTCAGTACGGGCCAGAGCAGGCATACCGCCCAAAAAACTCCGAAGCTTTGCACGCGGTGCCGTAAAAATGTTAGTAATATAGCGGGCGTGCTTTTTAATTCACCTTATAAAGAGGCATAAATGACTGAAAAACAGAATTTACGCACACTCGTCGAAAAAGTAACTTCTCTGCCCGGATATACCAGTTCAATCGGAACCAAAGTCATTGATGTTGATAAAGGAATGGTTGAACTTGAACTCGACAGAAGCCCGAACCTGCTCCAGTTCAATGGCTTCTTCCATGGTGGTGTCATATCCGGCCTTGCTGACCACGCAGCAGGCGGTGCCGCAACAACAATGCTTCCCGCAGGTCGCATCGCAGTCACCATAGACCTCCACGTGAACTTCCTGAAACCAGCCAAAGGAGAAAAACTCACCGCTAGAGCCAGTGTAACACAGCCCGGCTCAACCATCAGTGTCGTTCAGGTCAACATAACCACCACCAACGGCTCACAATCCGACCAGTGCGCTATAGCAACCGTAACACTACGGTCTGTTGATATGCCTGCGGGCTCGCAGAATTAAATCAACACGACCATCCAAAGTGATCACATATTTATTGGAAAAATTACAACCCGCTTCATATCAACTATAACGACGCCCCAATCCCCCTCCCACTGTCATTGTCCGGCCCCGACCGGACAATCCAGTAACCACAGGTCTCATTTGTTTTTATCAAACTAAAACCGGCGCCTTTAAAAATAAACATAACAGCCCCACATAAAACCAACACCGCCCATTAAACAACAACAAAGAAAACAGCCTATGAATAATCAGGACCAGGAAACATCTTTCAAAACCAATGGCATAAGCTGGGCAAGAAACGCGCTCTCCTCATCGACCTTAAGTATCCTGAAAGCCGACTTTGAATCTCTCTCGCTAACCGGAGCAGGTGCCAGACAATCTGGTTTACCGGACACCATGCTGGAAAATATATATCAGCTTGATGAAGCCCACAATTTTGCTAAAAAACTGATCGGTGATAAGGCAAAACTTGTCAGAATAATTGCATTTGATAAAACACCGCAAACAAACTGGGCTGTTCCATGGCACCAGGACAGAACAATTGCGGTAAAGGAAAAACACGAGATATCCCCATTTGGACCGTGGAGTCAGAA
Source organism: Methyloligellaceae bacterium (assembly GCA_050633205.1). GTDB lineage: Bacteria > Pseudomonadota > Alphaproteobacteria > Rhizobiales > CBDHHC01 > CBDHHC01. The sequence goes on from JBOEGA010000013.1 coordinate 10,100, forward strand.
AGGCACCCTTCACCACGTAGAACCACCTATATCCCTCATGAATCATATGGTAACCCTGCGACTACACATAGATCCATGCCATATAACCAACGGCCCCCTCAAAACCCTTCCCGGCTCCCATAGGCTTGGCAGAATACCCCAATCAGAAGTCCTGAACCTCTCCAAAACCATGAAGAGCGAAACATGCATCGCTGAAGCTGGAGATATTCTGGCAATGCATGCACTGACAATCCATAAATCCCCGAAAGCGGAGATACCAAACCACCGCCGGGTCTTACATATGGAATATTGTAGTCAGAAATTACCAGAATTACTGGAGTGGGCCATGAGTTGATTTAATAGGCTGGCTAAAAAATAAGATAAGCAAACATCCTAAGGCTTGAACGCAAAACGCAGGCTGCCCCATCTTTTTCCATTCACCATAATGGGAGCATCCAGCTCCTTCATCATAACGAAATTACCGCCGCCCATATCCCGGCGGTAAGTCTGCAACAGAATGTCCTTCTCGTTCTGAGCTGCCTTCAGCCCTGCCGGATCATCAAAGATACGCCTGTTCCGGCAATTGGCGGCATTCCAGACCGGATCATCCCCCTGAGGCTTGGAAAATTTAACATTGTGCGTAGGCAGAAATCCGTTCACATCAACACAGGCCGAGAAAACAATATGCTCATCTCCTTCAATAATTGCTTCCTGTATCGGTGTCAGAACCTTATCAGTGAAATCAATATATTGCGTCCGTAACTGCTGCGGATCTGTCCCGTCTATAGGCTTGTAATCTCTGTCGAACAGGTCATCAGAACTGATATCACCATTTCTGACAGCCTCTTCAAACAACTCTGAAATTTCCCGGGCCCGGCTCTGAACAATCTCGATATATTTACTCTCAACCGTATCAACAGCCTGAGAAACATCCAGAACCATATCATCAGTAGACTCAGCAAGCCCACTGAGCCGACCACTGAATTCGACAAGCGAAGAAGAACCGGCTTCTATATCTCTGGAAATATGATCAAAAGTCTCGGAAAACTCGGTACACCTCTGCTCAACCCGCCCACTATGCTCTGCAACATTAAGCGTTGATGAATCGATATCATTAACTGCACTGCTGACTGTCTCCAGCATGGAAGTAAACGAATTCGCCCGCTCACCAACATTCTGGGCCTGTATCACCCCTTCCCGGCTACGCTCATTAAGCTCATCCAGTCCCGCATTAATTCGGGTCATTGTCGAATAGATTTCCTGCGTGGCATCAGTAATACTCTTGGCAAGCTGCTTGACTTCATTCGCAACAACTCCAAACCCCCTGCCCGCATCACCGGCACGCGCTGCCTCGATTGTTGCATTCAGGGCAAGCAGGTTTGTTTGTCTCGCGATGGTCTCAATCATACCAATAACAGTGCGAACGCTCTCGGTAGCCTCGTTCACTTCCTGTGTACTGGCTTCAAACGAATTCACATTTTCAATAAGAGTATTAATAGAAGAAACCGCACCAGTAACATCAACATGAGACTGCTTCAGATCAACCTTCATTTTCTCGGAAACCGAACGGGCCACACTAATGCTGCTGTTAATCGTATGAGAGCTGCTCTCGACATCTCCCAGTTTGCCAATCAGCTCTTCAAACGTCTTCACGTCTTTAACAGAAGTAGAGGCAATCCCGTCAATAGACCCGGCCATCTCGGCCATATCAATGCCGTAGAGACTTAGGTTATGCGCAATACTATCCAGCTTTGAACGCAGCTCACGGTTTTCTTCTTCAAGAAAACGAAGCCTGTCTTCTGCTTCATCCACTGAATCGCTTACACTGGCAGGACTTGCGCTCATAGAATCTCAAATCAACTGATAATATATGACAACAACCATCAACAGACCGGGAAACCGGTCAGCAAAAACAGACTCTAGCACTCATACATTAATCAATTATCACTATATTTACGATAATTGTTCATTCGAACAGAACTCGGGAATGCATAAAAACACATAAGATTCAATGCATCCCGCGCTTCTGTTAGCCCAATAACTCTTCTAAAAAAACGCGTGCGCCGCATGATACTTCGCAGGATCCTTCCGGTAATCCTCAATAATCGTGGTCAGCGTCTCATAGCGGTGTGCATGGGTCTGTTCAGGAAAATGAACCTTGTCTTTCGGCGGCAGGCCATTTTCAAGCTGGCTGTCAGCAATAAACATTGATCGCAGAACACGCCTGTGAGGTGATCCGTCATAATGCTCATATGTTGGAGGAGAAATACCTTTCACACGCTGACCTTCGGCAACGCCCACATTTTTCCGGTAAATATTAACGATAACGGTATTAGGGATCAGATTATGATAACCGACCGTTTTCTTAAGAAGCTGGCGCTCAACATCTTTTGGCAGAACACCCATTAAAAGACCGGCATCCTGTACCCGCCCCATAGCTCCAAGTACCTGCCTGTAGAGGTAGCGATTACTCAGAAAACCATCAAGAGGCACTTCACCACCAAGCCAGATCAGTTCCTGTACATGGGTTTTACCCTGCTCAAGAGCCGGAAGAAACCTCTTGTGAGCCGGATCATCAGGGTGAATTCTGGCATACATGGTTCCGGTAATATGATAGTCGGCACCCTTGTTATTTTTGGCCTGACGCCACCCCCAGAAATACCTGCTTGCCTCGTTCAGACCCGCACCGATAATACCACCAACGATACCCGTCACAATATTTCCGCCAAAACTGGCGAGCATTCCCAGATACATTTTACGCCTGCTCCCTTATCCTGCCGGCAAATTTATCCCGGCACATATATTTATTTTGCTCTTGTATACTTTATAGGAAGCATGGATTATATCTACAACCACAGAACACCAAAACTCCACTATAAAGCCAGGGGCAGACCTGTAATCCTCTTGACGAGGCGGCTTTGAAACGCGTAACACATTGATATGATAATACTCATCGATAATTATGACAGCTTTACCTATAATCTGGTGCATTTTCTGGGAGAACTGGGCGCAAAATGCGAGGTTCACCGAAATGATCAAATCACTGTTGATGAGGTAATAGGCAAGTCACCAAAGGCAATCGTGCTCTCTCCCGGCCCCTGCGACCCGGATCAGGCTGGTATCTGCCTTGAGCTGGTTGAGCGCGCAGGCCCCGAAATACCTCTTCTTGGCGTCTGCCTTGGACATCAGACCATAGGTCAGGTTTATGGTGGCAAGGTTATCCGTGCACCTGAGTTGATGCATGGTAAGGTCTCCGATATCCATAATAAGGGAAAAAGCATTTTTGCCGGGTTGCCCAAAACCTTTACCGGAACCCGCTATCATTCCCTTATCGTTGAGCGCGAAAGCCTGCCAAAATCGTTAAAAATAACGGCAGAAACCGAGGATGGCCTGATAATGGGGATGCAACACACAAAACACCCTGTTCATGGCGTACAGTTCCACCCGGAAAGTATCGCATCCGAGCATGGCCACGCATTACTGGATAATTTCCTGAAAATTGCAGGCATCGCCAAAGTCGCAAAACCGACAAAACGCCCTGCTAATCGTAATGTGAAAAAGAAGCTGAAAAAATCTGCTTAAACCTCCTGCATAAACAATAGAGCATTAATAGTATGACGGATTTCAAACAATTTATTGCCAAAGTCGCTGACGGAAACACCCTCACCGAAGAAGAAGCCGCACAGGCATTCAATATCATGATGTCCGGAGAGGCAACGCCCACACAGATTGGCGGCTTTCTGATGGCTCTGCGCGTTCGCGGAGAAACTGTCGAGGAAATAACAGGCGCAGCAAAAACCATGCGCTCCAAAGCCAGGTCCGTCTCGGCTCCCGATAATGCCATAGATACCTGCGGAACCGGTGGCGATGCAGCCGGAACCTATAATATCTCAACAGCCGCCGCGATGGTCGTTGCAGGCGCTGGTGTTCCCGTAGCAAAACATGGCAACAGATCTGTTTCATCAAAATCCGGCTCATCTGATGTGCTGGAAGCTCTCGGTGTGAATCTTGGTGTAACACCGGAAACCGTTGCCAACTGCATTGAAAATGCTGGTGTAGGTTTCATGTTTGCCCAGGCTCACCATAGCGCCATGAAACATGTTGGTCCAAGTCGTGTCGAACTTGGCACCCGTACGATTTTCAACCTGCTTGGCCCTCTGTCCAACCCGGCAGGAACAAAGTTTCAGGTCATCGGTGTCTTCGATAAAAAATGGATTAAACCTCTGGCAGAAACCCTGAAAACCCTTGGCTCAAAAAGCGTCTGGGTGGTACATGGTTCTGATGGAATGGACGAACTGACAACAACTGGAGCTTCATACGTAGCAGCCCTGAAAGCTGACGGGTCAATTGAAACTTTTGAAGTAACCCCTGAAGAAGTTGGCCTGACACGCGCCACACCGGAAGACCTGCGCGGCGGTGATGCCAGTGAAAATGCAACTGCAATCACAGAACTGCTGAACGGCAGAGCCGGAGCCTTCCGCGATATCGTACTGCTGAATGCGGGCGCAGCCTTATATGTAGCAGGCAAAGCCTCCAGTCTTAAAGAAGGCGTGGAACTGGCAACCGAAAGCATCGACAACGGCAAAGCAAAACTGGCTCTTGAAAATCTGGTAAAACTGACAAATCAATAAAGCATCATGGAAAATATTCTACAAAAAATCATAGACTATAAATGGGAAGAAATCGAAGTTTCCAAACGTCGTTTTCCATTGGCAGAAGCTGAACAGCAGGCAAAAGAAGCATCTGCGCCAAGAGGCTTTACCAATGCCCTGCGCGATAAAATGGAACAGGGAAAGTTCGGCCTGATTGCAGAAATAAAAAAAGCCAGTCCCTCAAAAGGCCTCATCCGCGAAGACTTCAACCCGCCAGTATTAGCCAAAGCCTATGAAGATGGCGGCGCTGCCTGCCTGTCTGTTCTGACTGATACACCATCCTTTCAGGGCAAACCTGAATATCTTGTTGAGGCCAGAAATGCAGTAAGCATCCCCGTATTGCGCAAAGACTTTATGGTCGATCCCTATCAGATGGCAACAGCCAGAGCCTGGGGCGCTGATTGCATATTACTGATCATGGCCTGCATTGAAGACACTCAGGCGCAGGAACTGGCTGATGCAGCGAAATCGTGGGGCATGGATATTCTGGTAGAAGTTCATAATGCTCAGGAACTGGAGCGCGCCTTCAGGCTGGATACACCACTGATTGGCATTAATAACCGCAACCTAAAAACATTCGAAACCTCTTTGGAAACAACCGAGTTGCTGGCTCCCAGCATCCATAAAAGCAAAATCATCATATCCGAAAGCGGAATAACCACTCATGATGATCTGCTGCGTCTGGAAAATGTCGGCGCGAAATGTTTCCTCGTCGGCGAATGCCTGATGCGCCATGAAGATGTAACGTCTGCTACCAAAGACCTTCTTGGACTGTAGAACCTGTTTTGGCGCATTATAGAAATATAATGCGCCAATATTTCCCGGTGCCTGGGTTGAGAAAACGCAACTATTGATTATACCCGCTAAAAAAAGTCCTGCCTCTAAGGCGAAACACTTTCAGAAAGCTTGAACGGCTTCAGACAGATTTGCTCAAGTTCAAGCAGTCTCTTTTCAATCTCTTTACACTCATGAAGCAACTCATGAGCATTTTTAACCGGAGCAGCCTGAGCCTGCACAGGTGCAGAACCCGACCCGGAATAATTGGGAAGTAAATTGCCAGAGTCCCGGCTGGAAAGATATTTGATCTCACTTGTGGGAACAGGTTGCTGCCTGTTTCTCTGAGTTGTTTCAAGCACAGCAGTTGCAGTTGTCATAAACTGCTCAATCAACGTATCCAGATAGGTTTGCAATTCTCTGTTCGCACTTACAAGAAGCTCCTTGATAATCGGGGAGAAATCTTTCTTGATAAGCTTCGAGAGCTTGTCGCACTTGGCATCGACAGTTGCAGACTCACTACGGATAAAGTTCCACCATGCACCTTTAAGATCAAGTGCAACCACCTGACTAAGCGCATCCAGGGGCATTTCCCATGTTCCAATCACAACTGGACTGGTCTGAACATCTTCCTGACTGATGCCATAAGTCTGACTGAAAACCTGTTTCAGTTGCCTGACAGAATCTTTCTGGCGTTCATGAAACTCTTTTTTGATTTTAGCAAAATGCTCATTACAACAGACCTCGATCTCATGACGAAGAGCAGCAACATTGACATACCATTTATCAATATGATGCACAGAGCGCACAACCTGACGCAACTCATAGGCCTGCCCTTCGATAAAGTGCTCAAGAATCTGATCAAGCTCCGCAGCCATAACATTCAGGCTGTTCTGCGTACCGGCATTAATCGTTTCTTTTACGCCCTGAATAATTTTTCTTGTGCCTTCAACTTTCTCAGCCAGCTCGACATCAGATTGCGCAACAATATCATCCCGGTTAACCCCCGGTGTGTTCATCTGCTGTCCCATAAGATCATTATCGGCTTTCTGCTGTGCAGTCGCCATAATGCCCTTAGTTACAGTAGCAAGTGTCCTTACTACTTTAGCCAGATTGGCAGCATGTTTACTTGTCAGCATCTGCGCAGAAATCACATTGGACAGCCTCGGCATTCCCGAAGCAAACTCAAGAACATAAGCCAGATATTTTTTATCAAAAGGCTGATCAGGAGAAAGTACAAGATTACTTTCAGGTGAAATCACTCCAACTTCCTTGGCATAGGGAATTAGAGATCTGTTGAGAGCCTCATAATCAATGCCATCCATTGACCGCAATGAAATATTACTCCACTGAGCACTCCCCAGAATAATAGGAATACTGTAACCGGGAAACTCATGTTCAATCTGGTGACGCACGTAATGAAAAATACTCTCAGCATCAGCACTGACAAACGAAAGCTCGTCAATCCGGTTAACAAAAATAACCAGTCGTTCCTTCCGTAACCCATGCAATATCCGGATTAGCGATAGATCAGCATCTGAAAGTGGCTGCTCTGCTGTCAATACCAGAACAAAAATATCCGCCTGTAGATTCTGCCTCGTAATCTCATCCCGCATCAAAAGCGGATCTTCAACACCAGGTGTATCGATAATGGTTGTTGGAAATGCAAAAGGTGCCTTCGGTAGAAAGACATCTGAATATTTGGTGATATCCGAATATTTACCTATATCCGTATTTGGGCGAGCCTCATGGGACTCAGCGCCAGCAGCCACATACTGCTCCAGAATTCTCTTGTTACACTGCTCAAAACTGTGCCCACGCCCAAGAAGAAGCTCAAACTCGTCTCCCAACCGGTAACGAACACGCTCCAGCAAAGTCGAGGAGTGCTTCTCAAATAATTCCATCGGAATTTTCGACATATGGTTTTTGGCATTACTGCTTCTGCTGGACCCTTTTCGCAGCACAGCTTCCCATTCACTTTTATTAAAGAAATGAGCCTGAAATCCACTTGTTGGTGCATTTGGGCGCCCCAGGTGAATACGCGTAACAGCACTGGTAGACGGCATGGTCATCGAAGCATTGCTGGGCAGAAGATCATTATTCCCCAACAGCGAATTAACCAGAGTACTTTTTCCGGATTTCGGTTGCCCTATAATGGCTATTTTGCAGTTTCCTGTAGCGACTTCAGACAATAGCTTTTGAACCAGGTGCTCCAATTGCCCGCTCAACACTCCAAGAAGCCTCTGACTGATATTCTCTATCTGCTCGGTCAGATCCATCAGCTCACGGCCAATGCCTCTCATATGCATTGGTTCAACCCAGTGGCTGACCTGATTTTGCTGATCAGACCCCTGTTGACCCGGCACTTGAACTGTCATAGTTCCTCACCCACTTCGCTAACCCTGAGGCTAACACGTTTCCCAAATATTCCTGGATGTAAAAACACCCATACATTTTCTGCAGAGACTGCAAACACGCACATACATACCATAACAAACTGAAATATAACACAAATCCAGATTCAGATGATAGCACCCTGTGAAAGGCAATGCAGACAGCATTAACAAAAGCTTACTCCGCAATGTAAGTACATAATGTCATCAAACAATGTGCATGCACCTTTGTTTTCACAATATCAATAATTTTACAAAAGGAAAGTTCGAATTTGCCCTTATTTACTGTCTTTCTGGCCCTGATTATAAGCACTTCAGCCCTCCAATACTACCTCCTTATGGGGCAGATAAAAAGCTGGAGGCTTCTCCAGTACAGACATCCGGCACCTGAGTACCTTCACACACCTGCATATTTGAATCAAATTTGAAATAAATTTATCAATAATTTTAGTCTATCTTTTTGATATATATAATCAAAAACGAACCCGCAACTTTCTCTTTTCTCAAAATCTTTATGCCATTGTTAATCCCATAAACAAACAGGGGTGTACGATGTTTATAGCGAGAGTGTTAGCTGCAGCGACAGCAATTACCTTATGCCTGACAGGCACATCATGGGCAGATAGAGATATCTGGGTTGATGGACAGAATATTAAATCCAAATACCTTCGCGTTTACGGTATTTCATTACCTCCAATCGGTCACGTAAAGTTTTGCGAAAGCAACCCTTCACATTGCGTAAAAACGCAGAAAGTAAAGGATGATGGGCGTTTCACACTGACTGATCAACGCTGGAGAGAGCTGGTTCACCTTAATAAACTCATCAATAAAACAATTGAACCAATAACCGATAAGGAACTGTACGGGAAAATAGAATACTGGACATATCCGAAAAATTACAAAGGTGATTGTGAGGATTATGTACTGCTTAAACGCCAGAAACTAATTGAACGCGGCTGGCCGGAAGCGTCCCTGCTGATCACTGTGGTCCTGGATGAAAACAGGGAAGGTCATGCAATCCTTACCGTCAGAACTGCCCAGGGTGACTTTATTCTGGACAATAAAAACAGTGAGGTTTTGCGCTGGCACCAGCTTCCCTACACATTTATCAAGAGGCAGTCCTTTAGAAATCCAAGACTTTGGGTCTCGTTGATACCGGACAACCGCCTGAGAAACGGAGCACGACAGACTGCCATGAAAGAATAGGATCTGGTCGGGATATACGATCAAAGGGGCTTTTGACAGGAATTGGTTTCAGACCCGGTTTCCCCTCCCCTCCCATCCCCGACCATCCGGGTCTGATGGAGCCGGCTTCCCCCCAAAGCCGGCTCCGCTTTATTTGGGCCAGAACATTATCTGATCGCAGAATACTTATCCCCCCACACAATATCTCCCGCAGAATTTATCCGTAACTTTATCGGGAGAAATCTGAATGACCGAAAACATGGATAAACTTATTCTGACAATATCCCGCTTGCTGATTTTGCCGGAAAGAAAAGTAAAAACTCTGATGAAAGACAACAGGGCTGCTTTACGCCTGAAACTACATAAAGCTCTGTATATGGAAAGAATTAAAGGAGAGAAGCAGAATTGGAGTTATAATTTCTATAAACACAGGACACTCTGTAAAATCTACAGAGAGGGCCTGTAGAACGGTGCCAGAGCTGGCTTAGTAAGCAACAGCATAATCTTCGGTGAAACCTGGCATATACGCACTCTCGCGCTTTATAATAGGATATGGAACGTCATGACACAGAACATCTGTGACAGTCTCTCCATTATTTGATAGAGGCAACCTCAGCCAGAAAAGAATAAAATCCGGTTTATCAGAGAGCTGACTGCGCATTGCGCCCTGGCGCGGTCTGCATTCCGAGATAACCCGGCTATAAACAGTATCCCAGTATTGCTGCTTCTCACCCCACTCAAAGTCCTGCAGTGTCTTGCCTTTAAGATTGAAGCCGTAAACATCACTGGCTCTTGTACCTGAGGAATAGAATTCAGATTCACCCGGAACTTCATTGACCTTCAAAAGACTGAGAGATTGAGCAACACTGGCAATGTTACCAATATTAAGGTCATCACAACCAGGCATCCTGTTCCAGCCAGCCTGACGGCACCAATAATCATATATCTGGCGCTGCTCATTCAAGACAAGCTGCGCTCTGAATGTAAGCTCCGAAGGCATACTTTCACCTGTTATTATTTAAATCAGCCTGTCTAAGATTACTTAGTCTAACAAGAACCGGAAATATTATCATTTTTGAACATATGAACGATTATGAATGAATCCTTCAGGTTCATGCAAGTTGATTTAACTTAACCGAAGATGTTTTCTTCATTTTATGACTAATAACACACAACCTGTTAACAAAGTGATTCTGGCGCACCAAATAGGCCTTTTGTATTAACCTCATATTTTATTCAGTTTACGAAATATGTGCGACAGTTATGACACCTAACTCAAAAGCAACACTATTTACTTTTCTTATTTTTATTCGCGTTAACTGCGTCAACTCGTCAATTTAGACTTGATGAATACATACACATAGGCAATAGACTGCCCGTACTTGAAAAAATATAGGAAATAAATTGCCGATTAAAGAATTCAATTAACTTTAACTTGGCGGCTAAAATGAAAAACTTGCGCCCAAAAATGAAATACCCCTGCTCTTTATGTAAAAGCAAGGGCATTTCAGCTCATTTCTGAGCTGTTTATAATGATGTATGTGGCGCAGTACTTATTTTCTGCGCTGGCCTAGGCCCATTTTCTTTGCCAGTTGAGAGCGTGCTTTGGCATAATTTGGCGCAACCATTGGATAATCATGAGCAAGACCCCACTTTTCACGATACTCCTCAGGAGACAGATCGTAATGTGTGCGTAGGTGACGCTTCAGTGATTTAAATTTCTTACCGTCTTCCAGACAGATAATATACTCATCTGTAATGGATTTTTTGACAGGAACCATAGGCTTAAGCTCTTCTCTTGCAGGAGCGCCGCTTTCGATTGTCGCAACATTCAATGCTTTATGAACATCGCTGATGATTCCAGGCAAATCCGCTGCAACAACAGCATTTTTACTAACATAAGCTGATACAATATCTGCTGTGAGTTCTACCAACCCACTGTTTTCAACGTTTTCATCCATGAGAAACCTCTATTACTCTTTTTTTAGTTTGCGATTGCTTGAGAACGCTTCTCTTACGATTTTACACCGCATTTCGTCATCAACCACCGCCCTGCTATGTTTACAAAATCGATTTCTTAAGAATTTAACTTAATTCGTAAGCTCTCAGTAAATCTCTTCTGTACAACCCTTCTCCGTTTAAGTTGTTAAACGGAAATTATTACATATTAGCTTAGGTTACAAGCTATTCTTTAGATATAACACTAAAAAGAAATAAAAATGTAAAACTGAAATTCTTAAGTCACAGATATAAAGAAGTTTTTCAATACAGTTATTAAAAAGTTTAATATGAGTTATTCACAACCATAACTGGTTATGGCAAGTTTCCACCAGCTATTGCTAATAAAATACTTGGTCAAAAGCAATTTATTGTATGTATTTACACCATTTTTACAGCATAGCGCGCACGAAAGACTTCAGACATTGTGGCAAACCAAAGGCAAGCACAACGCCATCGCGACACGCGAACGGACGATATGCCTGATATATCTGTACTTGGAGGAAGTATTTGCTAAATATAGTAGAGTAAAAGGTACGCACCTAACATAAGTGTCGTCCAGAATGCCATACTGCCCGTAGGCCAGCTTTTGGCAAATACTCCACTGGGACCATGTATGTCATACAACCGGGCTATACCTCGACTTACGATCTTCAGGGTCCTGTCAACAAATCCTCTCCAGGCTTGTCCGCTCAGAATATGGAACTCTCTTGCAAGTAAGAGGCCAAATTTGCGATAGAACCAGTCAAAGTCCAAAGTTATGGTAAGTGTCCGTTTTAACAGTCCAAGCATCAGGAAGAAAGCAAGGCCTGAGAAGAGGAGTAATTGAAGCTGAAAAACTATATGGCTGCCTGTATAAGGCACGTATTTCACCGGATAAGGCAGAATCTCGTATAATGGAGCCGGGTATAGACCAATGGCTATACATAGGAACGCAAAGAATATCATTGCGACGCGCATATTTAATGGTGGTTCGGATGGTCGAAGACCTGAATCCTTCTGAAAAAAGACAAACCACGGAAATTTTATGCCTGCGTGTAGGAAAACTCCTGCCGATGCTGCCATCAGTAAAAACCATACAGTAGCCAGGTGAGCATCTGCAGCCCCCTGCGAAATCATGGACTTTGTCACAAACCCGGAAGTCCATGGAAAGGCCGAAATGGCGAAAGCACCTATAGTTCCGCAGATACAGGTCAATGGCATCGTCCGGAACAAACCGCCAAGGTCCGTACATTTACTTTTACCGGTCATATAAAGAACAGAACCAGCAGACATCAACAGCAGAGCTTTATAGATAATATGCGCAAACGCATGGGCTGCAGCTCCATTCAGGGCCATTTCACTGCCGATTCCAATCGCCGTCACCATAAACCCGACCTGGTTTATGATGCTGTAGGCAAGTATTCGCCGCATATCATTTTCAAGGATTGCATAGACGATCCCGTAAAAGACCATATACAAACCCACATATATAAGTAATTCTGTACCGGGAAAGCCGCGCATCAGCACATAGACTGCAGTTTTGGTCGTAAATGCCGAAAGAAAAACAGTCCCACTCCAGGAAGCCGCCGGATAGGCATCAGACAGCCATGAAGAAAACGGAGGTGCGCCGGCATTAATAAGAAAGCCCGCCAGAATAAGCAGTCTTGGAACCGTCAGTTCCGCGCTCATGCTGACAAATGCTATATTTCCGCCATTGGATGCAATCTCTCCGGCAATGCCGGCCATAAGCAATACACCGCCAAGAAAATGAATCGCTGCATATCGAATGCCGGTCTGCAAAGAGTTCTCGCCACCACTCATCACGACAACGGTGGAGGCAACAGCCATAATTTCCCAGAATATAAAGAGACTGATCAGATCACCGCAAAAAGTAACACTGATAGCACTGCCTGCATAAACAAAGGCAGCCGCAAGTTCGGAAGTTTTCTGCTGATTAAAAGCAAACACCGCGCCTGTCGCACTCATAAGAGCAAAGACTGTCGCGAACAATCTGCTGAGATTATCGCCTTTCACCAGTATCAGATCATACCCAAGATAGGGAACTGTAACGGAAACCCCGTCAGGAACCTGCCAGATAAAGTAAAGTACAATAAGTGGCAGCCCCAGCAGAACAGCATTACGGATATTACCGCGCAGAAATGGCAGTAACAGACCTCCAAAAACAAGGATCAATCCAGGTGGTATAGCAGCGATATTAATCATCGTAATAAGTATCCGAACGTTTTAAAATAACACCAAGAACCTTGGACAGGACGACCAGGATCACACATGCCACAAAGCCAAACCAGGCCCCAAAACCAAATGTACCATCGATACCAAAATGGGGATGATGCTCAACGAAAAAGTCTCCGATAACCGTAAGCGCCAGAATTACAATAAATGCAATCCATAGCTTCTTCACATTCTCGGGCCGTACAAGCCAGTGGTCTTCCTGCTTATCACTCATTTTTTAAGTCCCATCATCATTTCTGATAGTTGGTACGGTATGCCAGGCATACAGAAAAGAAGAACTGTCCCGGCAGCTGTTAATGTCAGTGCAAGCACCATTGGCCATGGCGCTTCACCATGCTCCGGATGCCCGCCTTCAGATACAGGCTTCGGCTCATAGAAAAATGCATTGACGATAATCGGCAGGAAATACGCTGTATTCAGGATCGTACTCACAACAATAATCCCCACAGCAATCCATTGCCCGGTAGAAACAGCCCCCGAAAGCATAAACCATTTCCCGAGGAAACCTGCCGTTGGTGGAATACCAATCATACTGAACGCACCAATGGCAAAAGCCCCCATAGTCCAAGGCATTCTCCTGCCAATCCCGCGAAGCTGGCTGACCTCAGTCAGATGAGCTGCAGTATAAATCGAGCCCGCAGCAAAGAAGAGCGTAATCTTGCTCACTGCATGAGCTGCAATATGCATGGCCGCACCAACAAGAGAGATTGGAGCAAGTATGGCAGCTGCCAGAATAACATAGGAAAGCTGGCTCACAGTGGAATAGGCCAGCCGCTTTTTCAGATTATCCTGTCTCAGCGCTACAATAGAGGCAATAATAACAGTCGCCCCTGCTGCATACAGCAACCACGAACCCGCACCATTTTCCGCAAGAGTCTGAACCCCGAAGACATAAACAATAATTTTGACGACACAGAACACACCGGCTTTCACCACAGCAACCGCATGAAGCAATGCACTCACCGGAGTTGGTGCAACCATCGCCGCCGGAAGCCAGAAATGGAACGGCATCAGAGCCGCTTTACCAATACCGAACATAAACAGCGCCAGTAGGAATCCCATTGTAACAGGCTGATCTTTCAGAACAGTCAGAATACCGCCAAATGTAAAGTCCAGTGTTCCTGCAAGCGTATAGGTCCAGATAATCGCCGGTAACAGCAAGACCATCGAAGTACCCATCAGCAGGATAAGATAAATCCGTCCACCATTACGTGCCGCCTCATTACCCTTATGCGTAACGAGCGGATAGGTTGATAACGTCAGAACTTCGTAAAACAGGAATAGCGTGAATAGATTTCCGGAAAAGGCAATCCCCATCGTACTGGAAATAGCCAGTGCAAAACACATATAGAATGGCGTTTGACGAGGCTCTTTATTGCCCCGCATATACCCGATGGAGTAAACAGAATTTACCATCCAGAGTGTACCTGCAACACAGGCAAACAGCATCCCCAGTGGCTCAACACTGAAAGCAATCTTCAGTCCGGGAACAACTTCAAGCCCGTCAACCTTGATAACTTCACCACCAAGAACCTTCTGCAGTAATGACATCACTGTCACAAACAGCAGAACCGAAGAAAGCAGTGTTACGCCTTCACGCAGATTGGGCTCTTTATGAAAAAGAGGAATAAGAAAAGTAGCAATAAATGGTATTGCCAGTGCTAGAAGTACCAGATCCTGTCCGCTCATTTCCCGCCTCCCAGCAATAATTGTGCTGCCTGAGACGCAATACCGGCTGTGCTGCTTGTTTCAATTCCAAGATAGATCGTGACCAGAGCCAGCAGAACCATTGGCATCATCATACTCATCGGTGGTTCGTGCGCCTTCTTGTTTATATCAACAGGTTCCCTGAACCACGCCACTTCAACAATTCGGCCAATATAGACAACGGATAAAAGAGAACTCGCAACCAGAACAAACACCAGCCACACCATGTCTTTCTCGATAGCACCAACAGCCAGATAGAATTTACCTATAAACCCTGCTGTACCGGGCACACCGATCAGTGAAAGGCCACCAATAACAAAAGCTGTCATGGTAACAGGCATCACCCTGCCAATACCGGCCATATCCTCAATTTTCACCGAACCAATACGGTAGAATACAGCACCGATACTCATAAACAGCGCCGCCTTCATAAGAGCATGGTTAAACAGATGAACAATTCCCCCGGTTAATCCCGCTTGGTTGGCAAGACTGATCCCCAGAGTAATATAGCCAATCTGCGCAACTGATGAGAATGCCAGCATACGCTTGACATTTTTTTCAAATATCGCCACCGCCGAAGCTGCAAACATTGCTGCAATTGACAGTATCAGGAAAATCTCTGATACCGAGTGCTTTTCAAAAACAAAATCTTCATGAAAGATCGAGAACAGAAAACGTAGCAGAAGGTAAATGGAAACCTTTGTTGCTGTCGCCGCCAGAAAGACTGACGCAAATGAGGGTGAATAAGCATAAGCATTCGGCAACCACACATGCAGCGGGAACAATGCCAGCTTCAGACTGATACCTACAATAATAAAGGCCAGAGCAGCAAGCACAGGACGTGTAAACGCCTGAGTATCATTCAATCTGCTCGCAATATCTGCGAAATTCAGACTACCCGTAACTGAATACAGCAGGCCGATACCGATAACATAAAAAGTAGCCCCGATTGTCCCCATAATCAGATACTGATAGGCAGCAACCAGCGACCTGCGATCTTTACCAAGAGCGATCAGAACATATGTTGCCAGTGAGGAAACTTCGAGAAACACGAAAGCGTTAAATGCATCACCGGTAATCGTAATACCAAGCAGCCCCGCGATACAAAGCAAATACATGGTGTAGAACCAGGTCTGACGGCTGGAGTCGATCTCCTTACCAACACTTTTTCTGGCATAGAGAATAGTAATCGCACCAACCACAGATATGAGTATCAGTATAAAAGCACTCAGCATATCAACCCGGTATTCAATACCCTGAGGTGGCGCCCATCCGCCCATATGATAGGATATCACCTTGCCACTGAGCGTTGCTGCTTCTCCGGGAACAGCCGAACTTTTTTCCAGCAGCTGTTGCAGGATCATGATTGCCATAACAGGCAATGACCAGCTGACCATAAGTGATACAAACCAGGCGATAGTACTGCGCTTGAGAAATGCGCAAAGCACTGCCCCCAGTAAAGGAGTAATAACAATTAATGCGGGAAGCTGCTGTTTAAGGCTCATTGCTTCTACGGCGCCTTCGGCACTCATTCTTCTTCATCCTTCCCAAAGATTTCATCTTCTTCAATTGTTCCATAGGCTTCATTGATACGCACAACCAGCGCCAGCCCCAGCGCTATCGTTGCAACACCAACAACAATTGCAGTCAGAATCAATACATGTGGAAGCGGGTTGGAATAGACCTTGAAGTTCTTATCCAGTATGGGTGCAGTTCCTTCCAGAATTTTACCCGGCGTAATATAAAGCAGGTAAACAGATGTCTGAAAGAGAGACAGGCCTATAAGCTTCTTCACCATATTTCCACGGGCAATAACGATATAAAGCCCTGATACCATTAGAAAAATAGTAATCCAGTGATTATAGTGAGCCAGAACTTGCTTCAGGATATCCATTAGCGCCCCCGCCCTGCAAATGCGTAAAAGATAGCGATCATTGTACCAAACACAGTCACAAGCACCCCGATTTCTACAAGAAGAACTCCAAGATGCTGCCCATGCGCCGGATCATGGCTATCAAGAACAGAGTAATTCAGAAACTCCCCGCCCAGTATCATTCCGGTTACGCCAACACCAGCATAAATCAGAACGCCTAATGGCACGAGCACTTCGACAAATTCCTGGGGAACAACTTTCTGAGCCGCCTGTAATCCGAAAATTACGGCATAAAGAATAATGACAGCTGCCCCGATAACCCCTGCCTGAAAACCACCACCGGGACCAAAGTCACCATGGAACTGAACATACAGCGCAAACAGAAGAGTAAAGGGCAGTATCAGTTTCGTTGTTACACGTAAGATGAGATCAAGTTTCATGGCTTATGCCTGACCTCCTTTTTTCTTTTTCTTTTTGCCTTTAAGAAGAAGCATAACGCCAATTCCTGCAGTGAAAACCACGGTAACCTCTCCGAAAGTATCAAATCCCCGGTAACTGGCCAGCACCGCAGTGACTACATTGGGGATCGTTGTATCCTTGATAGAATTCTGCAGATAATACGGAGCCACATGATTATGGACCGGAGTATCCGCTAATCCGAATGCCGGAAGGTCAATCGTTCCGTAAAGCAGTGCACCTGCCGTCACAACAGAGACAAACAGTGGTAATATGATTGAATGTATCGGAGGAGCTTCTTCAACCTTTGTCAGAGATAAGGTTGCGAGCATCAGAACCGTTGCTATCCCGGCTCCGACAGATGCCTCGGTCATGGCAACATCCACTGCATCAAGCACAATCAGCACACTTGCCATAAGGAAGCTGTAAATCCCGCCAAGGATCACAACTGCAAACAGGTTCTTTAGCCGGATAATTCCAATGGTAACAACTGCCATAAGGGTCAGCAGCACCATATTGATCAATAGAATTCCGACTGTTGAGTCAATGGTCATCCTCACCCCGCCTTGTCATCAGAAGATTGGTCACCAAGTACTGGCTTGACTTTGTCATGCAGCGCCGCCTGAGCCAGCGCATGAGAAACAACCGGACTTGTAAACAAAAATAATAAAAACAGAACACCAAGTTTCAGGCTCACTATTGTGAATCCCGAATAAACTGCCATTCCCGCAAGCAGAAATCCTGCTCCCATTGTATCTTTGATACCGGCAGCATGCATTCTTGTGAAAATATCTGGCATCCGTACAAGACCAATCCCGCCAACAAGAATAAAGAAAGCGCCAATAAGCACCAGAACACCACTAACTATCTGATAAATATCACCCATTGCTGCTTTTCTCCTCTTCCCCATCATGGCTTAAATCTCCATGACGGAAGAACTTTAATACTGCAACCGTACCAATAAGATTGAGCAGGCCATATGTAATACCAATATCGAGAAATTCGGGGCGGTTCGTCATAAACCCGAATACCGCAAGCAGAAGAATGGAAAGTGTTCCAACTGCATTTCCGGCAAGAACGCGGTCAAAAACCGTAGGTCCCTTCAACGCGCGAATAACCGCAAGCGTCAATGAAACCAGTATGGCAACTGCTGCTGTAAAGAATATAATCATTTGCTCCCCTCAAACTGACTGACACGTTTATCCATGCCTCCCGACTTCAGGTCGGCTGCTGTATCTTTTGTAAGTGCGTGGATTTCCAATTCGTTACCGTCTACTGCAACTGTGATAGTGCCAGGTGTAAGAGTGATAGAGTTTCCGTACACATTCACACCAACCCGTGTTTTCTGACTGGCTTTCACCTTAAACATTGAAGGAGATATCGGCAGGCTCGGGCTTAAAATAACTTTGGTAACATGAAGGGTCGATTTTATAATCTCGATAATCAGCCAGGGCATATATGTCAGCGCACCCAGGAACAGATGAACAGGATGTCCCTCTTCATCAACCAGCCTCATTTTCCAGGCCAGAAATATGCACAATCCGATAGAGATCGCCGCATAAACAAAAAGTGTTGGATGATCAAAGCTGAACGGTCCGGAAAGTAATAACCAGAAACCGAAAAGAATAGCACCTAGACTGATATACCGCATACCCAAAGCCCCCGCTGAAAGAAATGCTATGTCACCACAACTGTGGCAAACTATAGAGCTGACATTATACTTGGGATACAAAATGATACATGCGACACCCTTGCACAAGAGACGCATGTTACAAGGCCATCTCTAATCTGTATTTCTAAGAATTTTGTTAACAAGATCAAGTCAGAACATAAATATGCACTACAAATTGTGACTGATAAGCACCATATTCTTATTTGCAAGTATGCAACACTTCATATTTTTTGTACTAAATGTAGGACTTGCCACAACATGCAGACATTTTAGTTTAAGAACAGTAGACTGCACCGGACATCACATACCAGAATGGTGATATTATGACTAAAGACATAAAAAGTACTTTGACTGATTCTGATTGGAAAGAAAAGCTTACCGGTGAACAGTACCGGATAACACGTAAACATGGTACGGAACGTGCTTTTTCTCATGAATACAATAATGAGAAACGCAATGGAAACTATAATTGTGTATGTTGCGGAGCTGAATTGTTTTCATCTGACAGCAAATTCGACTCCGGCACCGGATGGCCAAGCTTTTTTCAGCCTGCCAGCCGGGAGGTTATCGGTGAACATTCTGATAATACCTTGTTTATGAGAAGAACCGAAGTTCGGTGCAATGAATGTGATGCTCATCTTGGGCATGTGTTTGAAGATGGACCTCAACCGACTGGGTTACGTTATTGCATCAATGGTGTAGCTCTTGATTTTAAAGAACAAAAAGACACAGACAACAAATAGACTAGTTTGAATTTCGACACTACTTCGAGGGAATACCTAAAAATGAGCTTTGACAAAAGTGAATATCTCACCGCTCCTATAGCACTCAAAAAACCCCTCACAACCTCCCATCATGGCATAGAGAAAACAGACCAGTACGCCTGGCTCCGTGCTGACAACTGGCAGGAGGTAATGCAGGCACCTGAAAAACTCGATCCGGAAATCAGAGAATATCTGGAAGCAGAAAATGCTTTTACCGCTGCCACATTGGCAGATACTGAACCTTTACAGAAAACTCTGTTTGAAGAAATGAAGGGACGTATCAAGGAAGATGACTCCACAGTCCCGGCCCCAGACGGACATTATGCATATTATGCAAAATATGAAATAGGCGGACAACACCCGATCTATTGCCGCCAGACACTGGACGGAGAAAACGAAACTGTCCTGCTTGATGTAAACCAGCTGGCTGAGCCTCATAACTATTATAATGTTGGCGCCGTTGATCATTCCAATAACCATAAATATCTGGCCTACACCTATGATGATAAAGGCTCGGAATTCTACACACTACGCATAAAAGACCTTGAAACCGGTCAGCATCTGATTGATGAAATTACTGAAGTTTCAGGCGCTCCGGTCTGGAGTGCAGATGACCAGACCCTGTTTTACGCAAAACTGAATGAAAACCACCGCCCGCAATGGATTTACCGCCACAAGGTCGGAACCACCTCCGATCAGGATGTAATCGTTTATGAAGAAAGCGACCCCGGCTTTTTTGCCAGCGTGGATATCACTCACAGCCGTAAATTCATTCTGATAGACACATCAACACACGAAACAAATGAAACTTACCTTATAGATGCCAATCAGCCTGAACTGGAACCACAGCTTGTCAGACCCAGAGAAGCAGAAGTACAGTATTCAGTCGAACACCACGGTGGCGGTGGATTTTATGACCGTCTCATTATACTGACAAACCTTGGTGGCGCAGAAGACTTCAAAATTGTTGAAACACCTTTATCAGCAATGGATTCCTCCAACTGGTCAATTATTGAAGACCACAAACCCGGCAGGCTTATTCAGGGCTTTTCCGTATTTAAGGAATTTCTTGTCCGCCAGGAAATCGAGGATGGCCTTCCTCGTATCGTGATCCGTAGCTGGATATATGCGGAAGAGCACAGCATTGAGTTTAAGGAGGAAGCCTACTCTCTGGGCCTGAATGGTGTATATGAATATAACACCGATACAATGCGCTTCAGCTATTCCTCAATGACCACCCCGGCACAGATCTATGACTACAACATGGATACGCAGGAACGTACCCTGCGCAAAACGGTCGAAGTACCAAGCGGTCATAACCCGGATGACTATGTAACCCGCAGAATGCTGGCCCCGGCCCATGATGGTGAAAGCGTACCTGTATCACTGCTCTACAGAAAAGACGCCCCCCGTGACGGATCTGCCCCAGTACTGCTTTATGGCTATGGCTCTTACGGCATGTCCATGCCCGCTTCATTTTCAACCGGCCGCCTGAGCCTCGTTGACCGCGGCTTTATCTACGCCATAGCCCATATACGCGGTGGCAAGGAGAAAGGCTTTGGCTGGTACAAACGCGGGCGCAGAGACCAGAAGATCAACACCTTTAAAGACTTCATCTCATGCGGCAATTACCTGGTTGAAACCGGAATGACCAAACGCGGAAATATCGTTGCACATGGCGGATCTGCAGGCGGATTATTGATGGGAGCCGTTGCGAATATGGCGCCTGATCTGTTCAGAGGCATTATTGCAGAAGTACCATTTGTCGACACCCTGACCACGATCCTTGACGACACACTGCCACTCACTCCAATCGAATGGCCGGAATGGGGTAACCCCATTACCGACAAACAGGCCTATGAATGGATTGCTGAATATTCCCCATACGACAACGTTTGCAGGCAGGACTATCCGCATATTCTTGCACTGGCAGGACTGACTGATCCGCGTGTAACTTACTGGGAACCGGCCAAATGGGTTGCGAAGCTCAGAGAACTGAAATCAGACCAGAACCTGCTGTTACTCAAAACCAATATGGATGCAGGACATGCCGGAGCCTCAGGCCGTTTCGATCGCCTGAAAGAAGTCGCATTATCTTACGCATTCGCACTGAAAGTCATTGAGATAGAGTAAGATCTCATCACTTTATAAAGCTGTAACAAAACAACAAACACCTCTTTCAGGAGAACATCCCTCCCTGAAAGAGGTTCCCTGCCTCTTTCACTTTTCCGTGTATAATACCACTTGCAAGTTGATTGCCTGTCTCAACTCAACTACACACTTGGTAGCTAAACCATATAACCCTTCCTGCTGAGATTTTTAATGAGGCAAAAACTATTGTACGTTCTGGTAATCCTGACTTTACTTGGTACAGTTTCTCTGTTTTTTCCCTCATCTGATAATTCTCAAAACTTTTGCTCAAAGATTTCTCAACACGGAATAACCTGGTATTTAAATGAGAAACGTCCTTGCGGGCAGTTTGCAAATAAAGACTGGTGGATACTGGGCCCGGTTGTTATCAGTCGCATAACTCCTGATTATAATAACGGGCGCAACGGCTGGACCGTTAATCCGGAAAAACCTGTAAACGCTTACGACAACCGCATCCCGCGTAACAGCTTCATTGAAACAGAAATCCCGGCTCTTCCGTTTAAGGCAACGGCTGACCAGTCTATCGTAAAATCCGTATCAGACGTTAATGGCAAATGCAGAAAATCTGACAGTCAGAAACACCCCTGTTACCTCAAAACAGTTGCCGTGCTGACTATTCTTGGAAAAATTCCGGAAGATCGTGGAAAAACAATTTTTCGCCCACCGTATACAGGTACCGCAAAGCCCCTGTACTCGGTTAAAAAACTGAAAACAGATTTATTACCGTCCTTACCTAAAGTTAAAAATGCACCAACATTGCAATGGGTGGAAAAGGAATTTTCCCGCGTCAGGTTTGACCACTGGAATTCCTGGACTGGCAGATATATGCACCCTGTCGGTAATATGCCCCAATATGGTTCAAACATCGCAATTTCAACGAATGAAGCTGCCTTGCGGTTAATGCTCAAAGACCCGCTAAAACGCAAAAGGAAAGCACTCATTTCCTATATTCAGGCTGGTATTGATTATTACCACATGATGAAATCAGGGGTGAACTGGAGAGCTAATGGCGGCCATATGGCAGGACGGAAACTACCCATTGTTTTTGCAGCCATACTTCTGGACCACCCGGAAATGAAGCAGGACATTGCCAATGCCCCTTCCTACACATTCAGCGAAGATGATCATACTTATTTCGGAAACAACAATATTGCACTTTTCGGTCAGGAATGCGGAGAAAAAGGCTACTGGCTCCGCGAGTTAAAAGGCAGGGGCAAAAGGGACTGCCGTGACCCTTATGGATATATCGATGGTGGTGGCTCCGAAATCGGTGCTGCTTATCAGACATGCTGTACAGCCCACGCATATAAGGGCGCTGCATTGGCAGCCAGACTGTTACCTGGTGGACAAGACATATGGAACCATAAACCCTTCTTCAGATATGTAGACCGCTGGGTAGATCACGGCGTATGGGCATCTCCTGATCCCTGTAGTTTCAAAGCACCGGAACAGTTTTCCGGGCAGTGTGTCAGCGGATCCGGACGCTTCACAGACAAACATGGCAAAGGCGCTGATACCGGTTATTATCAAAGCACTTTCGTCAACACCATGTGGAATGCCTATCACTCCGGACTATCCATGTAACGAAACCGGCAACAGCACTGCCATTGCCGGCCAGAGAGTGTTTATGCCAAAACAACATCAAACTCATGCAGATCAGAAAGATCCATATTCGACAGCCTGATATCGTTACCTCCACCAAGATCAAGAACCGCATCGGCTCCATCCTGATAGGAATTGCTCATCAATGTCTGAAAGTCAGGAATGCCAAATCCGTCAAGGATTATGAGATCCGCAAACTCGGCATCACCTTCAAAATCTGCGATGACATCATGACCATTTCCGGCAAAGAAAATAAACCAGTCATAGCCATCACCTCCAAACATCACATCATTCCCGGCGCTATCAAAGAAAGTATCATCACCTGAACCAGCAACGATATAGTCATCACCCTCTCCACCATCAAAGCAATTATCACCGTCACCTCCGTAAATCGTGTCATTTCCAGTACCACCGGCCATGCAGTCATTACCGTCACCGCCATACATTTCGTCATTGCCTTCATCGCCATACATCATGTCATGGCCATCACCGCCAATGAGCACATCATTGCCCTCACCACCATGAAGTTCATCATCATCTTCGCGCCCATACAGAATATCTACATCCAGGCCGCCATAAATCAGATCATTCCCGTCATTTCCGGTAAGTATATCGGAACCTTCCCCGCCATACATCGTGTCAGCGCCACTGCCTCCATGAAAGACATCAGCCCCTTCTCCACCATGCATTTCATCATCACCGCTATCGCCGTTCAGCTCATCATCTCCTGCTCCTCCAAACAGGGTATCATCACCTGAACCTCCTATAAGCACGTCATGACCATCATCTCCATTCAGGGTATCATGCCCGGCCTTTCCGTATAAAAGATCATCTCCTTCTCCCCCCGAAAGACTGTCATTCCCCTGGCCTCCGAAAAGACGGTCATTACCAACCCCTCCGAAAAGGAAATCATCCCCCTCACCACCAAACACACTGTCGTCTCCCTCTCCTCCATACACATAGTCAGTACCGCTTCCTCCATAGAGTTCGTCGTTTCCTTCATCTCCATAAAGGGTATCATCATCCTGACCTCCCATAAGGGTGTCATTTCCCAGACCACCATATAGTATATCGTTACCTTGCTTTCCCCTTAGACTGTCATCACCTGAACCACCGTAAAGGGTATCATCTCCCTGTCCTCCGTTCAGGCTATCCTCACCATCTCCCCCATAGAGAGTGTCGTCACCCTGCCCTCCATCAATACTGTCATTGCCAGCTTCACCGCTTAGATTATCATTTCCTCCATTGCCATATATTTCGTCACCTCCCTCCCCTCCCAGAATTATGTCGTCCCCTGCTGTACCGATAAGAATGTCGTCATCATTTGTTCCCTGGATCATAAGATAACTCCCTGATTAAAGGTAAAGTTAGAGAGCTCCGGCTGAAAAGTCAGATAGAAAAGGTAGGTTGGAAAGATAGAAAAGGGTGCTCAAAATTCAGCCTCACTCGTATGGAACCCTGAATCCTACGGACAATTTGCTAACAATAAATGTGAGGATGAAATAGCTATTGTTCTAATTTGTAATAAAAAATGCTCTTATTTTGCAGATATATTTATTCTAACCTGTTTAAATATAGAATAAATTTATAAATTCTGGCATGGGTGGTTAAAATGCCCTCCCCCCTGCACAATATCAAGTCTTGCCTAATCGGGCTTGCAGGTCTAATTTCAGCCCCAGTCAATTGAATCGCAACACATAAAGGGAGAATCCATATGGCTTTCGAACTTCCTGAGCTACCATACGCATATGACGCTCTTGATCCATACATGTCAAAAGAGACTCTTGAGTTTCACCACGACAAACACCACAACGCCTATGTAACAACAGGCAACACACTGGCTGCAGAAGCTGGTCTGTCTGACAAATCTCTTGAAGAGATCATCCAGGCGTCTTACGGCACAAATGCTCCGCTATTCAACAACGCTGGCCAGCATTACAACCACATCCACTTCTGGAACTGGATGAAACCAAACGGCGGCGGCACAAGCCTTCCAGGTGCTCTTGAAACAAAAATCAATGAAGACCTTGGCGGATACGCAGCATTCAAAGACGCTTTCGTTAAAGCTGGTATGACACAATTCGGTTCTGGCTGGTGCTGGCTTGTTATCAACAAGGACGGCAAGCTTG
This sequence comes from Methyloligellaceae bacterium, assembly GCA_050633205.1. Taxonomy (GTDB): domain Bacteria; phylum Pseudomonadota; class Alphaproteobacteria; order Rhizobiales; family CBDHHC01; genus CBDHHC01. The sequence goes on from JBOEGA010000013.1 coordinate 35,670, forward strand.
AAGTAACCAAAACGCCAAATGGTGAAAACCCGCTTGTACACGGTGCGAAACCAATTCTTGGTTGTGATGTCTGGGAACACTCTTATTACATCGACTACCGCAATGCGCGCCCTAAATATCTTGAAGCTTTCGTAGACAACCTGATCAACTGGGACTACGTGGCAGAGATGTTTGAAGCTGCAAGCTAAAACGCTTTCTGACTAATCTGAACTTAAGGCGAGGGTGAAATACTCTCTCCTTTTTCTTTGAGAGCTTCCCTTCTCAGATTCTGAAAATGAGCATAGCGAATTTCTTCCGGCAGAACTGACCTGAGCTGCGAAGCCATAATTTCCAGAACAGTCTGTCGTTCCGCACAGGTTGAATCAGAAATTATAGAACTGATCTCAATCAATCCCTGATGCCTTTCGGTAGCAGAATTAACAAGTGCCTCAGGCACAGTTTTATGCCCCCTTACATCCAGCTTAAGATAGTCTGCCAGCCCGTGAATATTGGCCGAACCATATAACTTGGGGCATTTGGCATACCCACCCGCCGCAAATAAATGATCCCGCACATTATTCTGGAGAGCATGAATCAGAATTTTGTCTTTGTATAATTGGCTGAAATCCTGTTGTATCTCGTCAGTCACAAAGCTCATTCCCAAAGCAATCATCCCTTGAAGACGCTTTACACTTCCCGCTTCGTTTTTTTGCCCGGTTTTTATTTTCCAGTATGAAGGAACCTGACCGGAGAAATGTCCACGGCTGGAAAACTGGTCAGACAACGCAAAATGCACCCCCTCCGGCTTCAGCCTGACAGAAAGTATTTTCCGATCCTGCACACTAAACAGCTTAACAGGAATCTTTAGAGGCAAACCTCTCCACACATTCTGCCCTCTCTCATCCCGGATCAGCATCTCATAACCCGGCTTTTGAAGATATTTGCCTGAAGTCCACACACGGCTGATATCTATTTCAGCATTATCTCTGTCCAGTCTGATTGTCATCGTAGGAAATCTGATAGCAGCAGCAGGCAGACACTTCCTGCCGGATTTCTTTTGCTCAGATTGAGTAAGGCACTCCACATCGAGCACATCAACAGCCAGATTAACCGGCGTTACGAGAATGCATTGTCTTTCTGCCGCTGTCCCCGTTCCACCCAGAATAATATCGCAACGCATCCCGGACTTTGCAAACGCCCTGTCTGTCGTTTTTCCAGTATATTTAAATTCCTTCGGCAGATATTTAAACAGATACCAGAGACCATATGAAGGGACCGTATAATCAAGCTTGTCCATACGAGACAACGACCAGACCTCCAGCCTGTTCAGAGATTTATGAACCAGCTTCTGAGGCAGATTAACACCCGGTTTTTCCTTTGCACTCAACAGATCAGATAATGCGATAACAGTAGGATTTTCCGACTGCTTTAATTCCTCCTTATGCAAAGAAGAAATCTCAGGCTCAATATAAACATCATGTGAAGGAGGCAACAGCAAATGAACAGCCATCACAGCAAAAAGAACAAGGCTGGTCAGATACCATTGTTGTTTCGATATTTTATAAGGTCGGTCAGAAAACACAAATTCCAGTGCGTAATAGATAAAACGCATTCCGAAATATAATAACAACGCCCCCAGAACACCGTATATGTATAGCATTGATAACTGGCTCCTATGACATCACGGTAAGACGGTAAATAATATATATGCCAAGCACCACATACCACCGCAAAAGAAACGGCATGGGTTCATGTGGTTCTACAAGAGCATCCCCCTGCACTGCTCCACGTTCCTCCCTGAACCGGAGACGATCGACACTAATTGCCTGTAATATCAGCTCTGCATCATGACCATACTGTTTTGTAAATGAAACTCCGTCACTGACCCAGCTGAAATGATTATCAATAAGCTCCACAAATGCAGGGGTCATTTCGTCGGGAGTAACCGGCCTGCTTTCCCCCTCTATTGATATGGCCTGATAAATCACCTCAACAAGTTGCTCTTCAATATATTGCCGGGCTTCAAAAGACATCACAGCAGGATCTTCTATAATCGCCTGCCAGGCCGAAACATCATAATTCTTATGACCCTCAGCTACCAGTTTGTGTAATTCTTCAGATAGAGAATGAAGTTTATCCCAGTCATCATGATCAGTCTCTGTTGCCCTGGAGCTGACCGAAACCTCAGTTTCATCAGCAACCTTCCCGGAGAGCATTTCCTCAACCTCAGGAGCCTCGGTAATAACCTCGGTCTCTGCATCATCCTTTGCTGTACTGCCTTCGTGTCCCTCTTCAGAAACCTCCTGTTCAGTCAGAACCTGTTCCTGATTATCAGTTTCTGAAGGCTTTGACGGCTCCTCTGGAGATGTCAGATCCGGAGATGTCAGAGAAGCATGATAATATTCATCCTGTTCGCTGGCCTCTTCACATATGGACAATGCATAATCATAGGCTTCCCGTAATTTTGTAAATGCCTCAATATCTGTAGCCTGATCAATATTTTTCAGCTTGCGGGCATAAGCACGTTTTATCTCGCGCTTGTCGGACGTTTCCTCTTCCAGCCCCAGACCATCCCATGGCCAGTTCTTAGGCTCAGGAACTGTTAATTTCATCTCTTCAGCGCTCCATATTTTTCTTTTGTGTAGGAGGGAAGCCGCAGTAAATATGACTATTTTCAAGACTTTCCGACGGCCACAAAAGGAAAGCATGGAGCGCCCATCGGGTTGGACATGGATACACAACCTGCGGCATAAATCTTCCTTGAATATGCTTTGGCATGTCCCGCGTCAGATTTATTAGCATTTTGTATATCCATGTCTAACTGAAGTGATGAAATTAACGGTTCCTGAGCCTAAAAGACATATTGCTCTTCAATCCGGTCAAGGACCCTTGTTATTTCCCCGTGAACCCGCGAAATTTCAGCCGCATCCTGACGGGTCAGACATAACTCAAACTTCTTCAGCAGCTCCCCGATATACCCCCGGTCCTCACCAAGTGTCATCTCATAAGCTTTACCAAGACGGGCGAGCAAAGTCCGGTTTACAGCATCTTCACGCGGATGCTTTTTCAGGCTCTCCAGCGCTTTAATCTTACTGGCAATTTCAGCATCGCTCATTTTTCCGGGTGTTTTTTCAATGATAAAGACTGTCTCTTTACCGGTCGATTTAACCGTTATACCAACCTCAAGAATTCCGCTCGGATCATAGGTAAACCGAACATCAACAACCTCTTCACCTGCACTGTTTTTAGGAACCGGAACTTCAATCTGCCCAAGAAAAACATTATCGATCACCTTCGGCGCTTCCCCCTGAAAGACCTTCAGCAGAATAGCCTTCTGCTTGTCTTCCATCGTATGGTAGGTCTCCACCTTACTGACCGGAACAACCGTATTACGCTCGATAATCGGGCTGAAAAGCCCATCCTCTATATTTTTCCCCGACCGCGTTGCTGTTTCAATTCCCAGAGTAAACGGACAGATATCCGTCATTACAACATCTTCCAGCGCCTTATGCTTCTGGTTTAGTCCAGCCTGTACTGCCGCCCCCAGCGCAACAACCGTATCCGGGTCAATATCTTTTTCCGGCAGCCGTCTGAACAGCTTCGATGCAAGAGACCGCATGGCAGACATCCGGGTGGCACCACCAACCAGTATAAGTTTGTCAATTTCATCGACTTTAAGGCTGGTATCATACATGGCCCGCTCAATGGGCCTGCGTAACTTCAGCAGGATAGGCGCACAGATTTCCTCAAAACTCTCCCGGTCAACCTTCAGCTCTTTTCTTTCACCATCGACAGACAGAACAACTGTAACATCATGCTCACTCCCAAGCTGAATCTTGGCACGTTCAGCCAGCTCATAAATATCAGCCATTCTTCGCGGCGACAGATCATTCCACTCATAACCGGCCTGAATGGCAAAATCTCTGGCAAGCGCATCAGTAAAATCCTCCCCCCCGAGAAAAGCATCCCCGGCAGAAGAACGAACTTCCATCACACCGTCAAACATTTCAAGGATAGAGACATCAAAAGTCCCCCCACCCAGGTCGAGAACAATAAACGTGCTTTCATCTGTCTTGTTGTGAACACCGTGCGCAATCGCAGCAGCAGTCGGCTCATTAATCAGACGGCTCACCTTCAGCCCGGCAATTTCAGCCGCAGCTATGGTCGCTTTACGCTGGTTATCATCGAAATAGGCAGGAACTGACACCACAACATCAGTAATCGCCTGCCCCAGATATTTTTCTGCATCATCCTTGAGCGATTTCAGAACGAGAGCAGAAAGTTCCTCTGCACGATATTTCTGACCACCAAGATCAAAAACATGCTCGGTTCCCATATAACGCTTGAAACGCGCAGCCGTCAGTTCCGGGTGAGTAACCAGACGATGTCTTGCTTCTTCACCAACAAGCACACGCCCCTCTTCATCCAGACCAACGGTAGATGGAGTCAGGGTATGCCCCAGAGAATTCGGGATTAGTTTCGGGCTATCACCTTCAATAACGGCTATTAGTGAATTTGTAGTTCCTAAATCTATTCCTACTGCTAACATCGCTTATTCACATTTCTTTCCACCCGATTTTGATTATGCATAATATCGGACAGCTTTCAAAAGCTCAAATGCATCATCTGTCGATTATTTTCATCAGTACCTTGATATCTGCACCAGATAGTACAATCTAATGGGTCTTCATATCGGCATTAATAAGACCAAAGACTTACAGCATACATATTATGACAATATGACCGATTCACCACATGGTCTACCGCTCGGATATAGGGTTCTATAGAGGAACCTGACTGAGTTTTTAGAAAGCAGCACTATGGGTTTAGAATATATCAGTTCAGCCTTCTCAAGAAAAAAACTGGTCAACCTGGCCCTTCAGGGCGGCGGCGCACATGGCGCTTTTACCTGGGGAACACTGGACAGGCTTGTTGAACAGGAAGAATTACAGATAGATGGTGTAAGCGGGGCCAGCGCTGGTGCAGTAAACGCAGTTGCTCTGGCTGCAGGCCTTATGGAGGGCGGTCCGGAAGGAGCAAGGAAAAAACTGGCTGAAGTATGGAAGAAAATTGGAAAAGCAGGTTCCCTGGCCAAACTTGTTACATTTCCTGTCGGACTGTTGTGGCCCAACAAAAATATCACAGATGCTGCACAAAAAGCGATGCAGACACTGACACAACACCTTTCCCCCTATGATTTTAACCCGATGGACATCAATCCTTTACGTAATATCCTGAAGGACGCAATTGACTTTGACGCCCTGCGCAAGCATTCCCCGGTCAAGCTGTTTATCTCGGCGACAAATGCCTCAAGCGGCCGCGCCCGCATATTCACCAATGATGACCTGACCGTTGAAGCAGTCCTTGCATCCACATGTCTGCCCGCATTATTCAAAGCAATCGTAATCGACGGTGAAAACTACTGGGATGGCGGCTATTCCTCAAACCCTGACCTTCTGACCCTGATCGAAAAAACCAGCGCGTCAGATACCCTGATTATCCAGCTCAATCCGACAACACGCCATGAATTACCCACCACCCAGGCCGAAATTCTGGAAAATATTGACCGGATTACATTCAACCAGCCCCTTATTCATGAGATCGAAATCATATACAGATTCAGAAGGCGCGGTGGCCTGCTGGCCGGTGACAAGACCGAACGCCGATATCAGAATATGCGTTTTCACCTGATAAACGCCTCCGATATCACTGAAAAAATGGACTATCAGTCAAAACTGTCTCCTGAAAAGGAAGTTTTGCAGTATCTGTTCAAATCCGGTAAAAAGCATGCGGGCAGCTGGCTGGAAGACAATGTCAAACTCGTTGGGCGGCAATCATCAGCAAATTTGCTGGAAGAGTTTGCATAATACTGGAAGCAGGAACTATCGCTTATGCTGAAACAACTCTTTATCGGCAGCATTACTATGGGCCTGATTATCCTGATTCATGCAGAAATGCTCGCACTCTATTACCAGCATTCAAAATATCTGCGCTCCTTTACAAAGCATCTCAAAGGCCGCCTGAAAAACAGCACAATGATCGTAATTTCGGTCTTCTGGGTCCTGTTCGCCATAACTATAGAGGTCTGGCTCTGGGCAATTGTGCTCCTGCTGCTCAGTGCCGTAACAGGGCTGGAACCTGCGGTTTACTTCGCTATCGTATGTTTCACCACCCTTGGCTTCGGCGACATGATCCTCACCGAAGAGTGGCGCATCCTCTCTGCCATGATTGCAACCAGCGGAATGCTGATTTTCGGGTGGAGCACGGCTTTCCTGTTTGACGTAATGCAAACAATCCATAACGGAAAAAGATAATTCATACCCCCATTCCGGCACTTAAGAGTTCCCAGCATCACACGATTATGCAAAAATAAAAAAACTTGCCATAATTGGCCCATATACACTTCACTGACATGTGACACGCTGTTGCTTGAATATGGTCTCCTTTTATAGAAACATGGCGAAAATTTTGAGCATCAGGATTCGAACACATGAAAAAGACAGCAGCATTGATATTGGCAGCCCTGGGAATGATGCTGTTCACCATCTCCGCCTACGCAGACAGCACAAAGAGCGCAAAGGATGAGGACGCCGCCGCCCTTTATGAACGTTTTGCCCGCCAGTACAAATCCGGAAACTTTCAGCAGGCCCTCAAAACTGCAAAAGCTCTCGTGAAATCTGTCGAGGCCCAGGTCGGAACCGAACATCTGGCCTATGCCAAAACCATCCACCAGCTCGCCCAGACCCATATCGTGCTGAAACAATACAAAAAAGCCGAACCTCTCTTCAGAAAATCCCTGGCCATCGCAAAAAAACAACTGCCCGCCGACAGCCCGGACCTTATCCCCGCAATAACCGGCCTCGCCAGCATGTACCGGATTGCAGAGCGCTATAAGGAAGCCGAACCTCTGTTAAAACGCCTGATCGCACTACAGGAAAAAAACAATATACCGAACCTGAAACAGTTCAGCGCCAGCCTCAATGAACTCGGCATCGTCTATCAGGAACAGGGCCGCCTCAATGATGCCCTCGCCCTCCAGCAGAGAGCATTCAAAATCACCGAGGAACAGTTCGGAGACGTTCACCCGACAACAGCAACAGCCCTCACCAATCTCGCAGGCATATACCAGCAGCAGAATAATCTGGCCAAAGCGCAACCCCTTCTGGAACGCTCCCTGCAGATATTCAAACAGACCATCGGCAATAATGATATCCGCACCACAAGGCCCCTGAACAGTCTGGCTGCCATCTATACAAGCCAGAACAAACACACTCTTGCAGAACAGATGTACCGGCAGGCCCTCAACATCGAAACCGGAATACTGGGAACAAACCATCCGTCAGTTGCCATTACAAACAATAATCTGGCCCTGCTGCACATGAAAACACAGGAATATAACAAATCCGAAAACTACTTCAGACAGGCCCTCAATATCTACAATGCCAGCCCCGAAAAAAACAAACTCAGCATTGCCAAAACCCAAACCAACCTCGCAGCCCTCTACACCCTGAAAGGCGAACAGGAAAAGGCGGTCCCTCTGCTGAAACAGGCACTTGTAACTGCACAACAGAAACTGGGACCAAACGACAGCTTCACCCAACTGATCCGTAAAGACCTGAAAAAAGCTGCCAATAAATAACCAGGCTCATGCTTTCTTATACCGCCCGAGAAAAAACGCCGAAACACTGACAAGAATAATCCACATCACCGAAATCGGAACCGCAAACATAACAAACCACGGTGCAACCATCGCCGTATGGAATGTATCCTTCATCGAAGTCCCCCACACAACGCAATCCCCGACCCCACCTTCGTTGATCATGCATTTATCATGAGCTGAAAACACAACAAGAAACACCGGCAGCAGAATAACCGCCACAAGGCTCACCGCCGGAGCCACTCCACCAATCAGAAAACGCTGCCTGAAATTATCCAGCACAAACAATGTCAGCAACCCGCCGGAAATCATCGGCAACAGCGCCCAGTAAATCGCCCCCCAGCTCATACTAACCCAGTGCTTCAGCATATCCCCCATATTCACCCCGAACAGCGAACAAACATCCCCCGCCAGCGAACACCCCGAAACACTCCCCACCAGCCGGATAAAAGTTGCCATAACAACCGGAACAAACGGAAAAATAAACAAAATAATACTGAGATAAATAATAGTCTTCCTGTTCATACCCACCCTGCTTTCTGTCTTTATGTTTTGCGGGAAGTTTAGGGGGGAATTGTAAGCGGTGCAATGGGAATAAAACGCCAAAAGCAGCTGAAAAAACCATCCGCCCCCTCTTTCCTGCCCCTGTGAGGGAAGTCCGCTGCGAAGCAGTGGGAAGGGGGCAAGGCCACAAACTCCGCGCTCTCTGCTTCCCCCCATCCCCCTGCTTTGCAGGGTACTTCCCCCGAAGTGGGGGAAGGTAGAGGGTGCAACTATGATGGTTTATTGTTGTGGTAGATGCTGTTTGATTGTCTGGAGAACTTTTTCCATATTTTCGAAGACTTCATGATTGTTAAATCGAATAACTAAAAAATTGTGATTGTTGAGCCATTCGGTTCTTGTTGTATCATAGTCTATAGCCTCAGGATCATTGTGATATTCTCCATCCAGCTCTATGACCAGGCGGGCTTCAAAGCAGATAAAATCAACAATATAGCCATCAATAGGCTGCTGTCTCCGAAAGCGAAAATTATCAAGCCGTTTCCCACGTAACCTGGACCACAAAGCTTTTTCGGCGTCCGTAGGGTTCTTGCGCATGTGTCGGGCATTTTCGTTGGGCATTATGCTGTCACCTGCTTTTATACTGGGGAAGCAGATACAAGGTGCAAGTTAACATCGCCTGAATTTTACATAAAAATACAAAAGGAGCTCCCAAAGTCGCCACAAACTCCTGCCTTCCCCCATTTCGGGGGAAGTACCCGAGCAACGCGAGGGGGATGGGGGTAAAGCAGCGAGCGCAGAGTTTGTCTCCCCCCTCAATAAAACAACTCCACCAACCGCAGCAGATCCCCCTTGGCCTTCTCCCCCTGCGCAATCCTGCTCTTCAACTCCGCCGGACTAAACCAGAAGGCCTCCACAAAATCATCCCTGTTATAATCAGGAGCGTCATCAGACCTGATCTCATAAACCTTCATAAAAGCGGACAGATGATGCATTTTCGGCTGAAGATAGCCGAGCTCCTTCACGTCACAGGCATCCACATCAAGATTGATCTCTTCCATCGTCTCCCGCCTGAAAGCCTGATCATAGGTCTCACCACTTTCCACATGTCCACCGACACTCACATCCAGACATAAAGGAAAAAGCCTCTTATGAGCAGTCCTCCTTGGAATCCAGAGCTTGTTATCAGAGTTGACAAGAAAAGCATTGATAACCCGGAAATTTCCCAATCCAGCCGCTTCAATCTCGGACCGGGGTTTTACATCGATAACATTGTCATCATCATCCACCAGATCCAGATATTCGATAGTACCCATGATATTCTCCCTTCTCCCCAGCCGGCCGTGATTTCCAATCACGACATCCCATTCATCCCACCTTGGTTCATATCATCTCGAAATTCCATATTTAATTTCGGACATAAAAAATACAGACTTTCTCAACTATCATCTGGGGCTTATAACATCTTTTCCAACATGGTTTTTGGTTACCCATCCATCCGGGGTCCGGATAAACTCTATATCAGCAGTTACTTCCGGGTTTAGCAGATCAGCACTAATATTATTCTGGTAGACATCAGGCGCAAAAATAGAACCGTATATTCCGGTGGCGGTCGTTTCTCCAAAGCCTTTAAACCTTTGTGCCATGCGGCTCAGGGGGTCGCGCTTTTGCATAAAGAACTTGAGAGACATCGGAAGTCGGTTTGCCCATGGTTCAATATCAATGACTCTGAACTTGTATATAACCCGGTTAGCATCGCACTTCCCCCTGGCATTTCGCTTGCAACGCCACTTATAAAGGGTATTTTTATTGTAATCGTAGATAAATGCCGTCCCGTCAGGACCGGAAACTTCTCCTACAGGCCTGTTTTTGCTGATATCCTCCACAGTAAAGACCGGGCTCACAGAAACCAGTTTATGAAACTTCTGCGCTGCATAACAGAGATGGAAACCTTTGTTTATCAGCTTGATATGACGTTTTCCTTTCCGTGTAATATCATATTCCGTGTAAGACCATCTTCCCCGCTGGCGCGGACCAGAAGCAAAATAATCGGGCCGGGATCTTATAAACCCAAGCTCTTCCAGAGTACCGATAAAATAAACTCTGGGATCAGGCCGCCGGCGGGAATAAGGACTGAATCTCCTTGAGCGTTCTCGGTGTATAATAACATTTCGGTTGCCCCTCCCCGCAGCGAATTTGATGCAGGATTTACGTGCACTGTAGTAATCAGCAAGCGTTCGCGATATAGCAGCTGCAGAATTATCAGGTATGACCAGTTTATCGCCGAGTATACTGATCTCCTGCCCATTTTGTTTCAGGGCATCCTTAACACTTTCAACGCGTTGATTTTGTCTTCTTCTTCGACGATCGCGCTAATATTCTCGATCATAACCTCGGTCATCATAGTAATCCCTGTTTCTGTATTGGGAAACTCGGTAAGGATATTGACTTTGTGTGTATCCCCCCTTCTGTTCAGCGTTCCACCCTGTTTGTTCTGCTGAGCCAAAAGCTGTGTAGCTTGAACAAAAAATACGAACAAGCACGCCAGGAATTCGATAATAAAGCATATCAATCTTCTTCTAAAAAGTTAATTCATATGCATTACAAGCCTATTTATTTTGTTTAAAATATGATTTATTAATGCTTATCATTAAAAATACTTACCTTGAAGAAGGGCAAGCGGTTCTGATATCCCAATCGGCCTAAATTTGCAATAGCAACCTCCCGTTCAGACCAGCGGTTGCCACCTCCTCCATCACCTCTATTGCTACAGCAACATTCTTTCTGCGGCAAAACCTGCCTCAATAATAGAAACTTGACCACAAACACAACCTAAACNNGAAAAAACCGTAAAAAATCACAAAACGTAACAAAGCATACAAAAAAGGGAACCGGGAGGGCATATCAGGTGACTCCCGGTTACTCCGGCGTAACTGAAGGTTACTCAAAACTGGCAAAAAATTACCCAATCCCCCCCAAAACGAACAAAACTCACCCGGCCTCCATTTTTTTCAAAAACATTTAATCCACTGAAATTTATAAATAATTTAGAAATATCAAATAAAAATCACACAATAACTTATCCCCCTCCAAAGCGAATATGATAAGCTGACACAAGCCCAAACCCTGAAACCCCATAAAAAACGACCAGAAAAATGACCCGCGAAGAATTCGACAAATTCTGCCAGAAATTCAAATCCGTAACAAATGTCATTCAGTGGGGAAATGCTACTGTCTGGAAAGTGGGCGGAAAGATATTTGCTATCTGTTCCCACTGGGGCGAAGGCGAACAACAGAAGATTGCATTCAAGTGCAGCGACATGGCCTACATGGTTCTGATCGAACAGGAAGGCATCATTCCTGCCCCCTATCTGGCAAGGGCAAAATGGGTGCAACTGCAATCTTCAGACGCCATGAGCGACGAAGATATCAAATCCCACATAGAAGCTGCATATGAAATCATATGTGCAAAACTCACTAAAGCAAAACGTAAGGAATTAGGGCTGCTGAAAGACTAAAAGATTGCCCTATTGAGCAATCTTTTTAGGTCTGATTGTCGTCATCTGAGACGGATCAACATCAATTGTCTGCCTGCCCTGCTGCTGTTGCCCTGGAGGCGTCTGCGGTTGCTGCGGCGGGAAATTCGGTGGTGGCGGAACCTGCCCCTGCTGTGGCTGTTGCGGTGGCTGCTGCTGACGAACCGGTGGCACCTGTTGTTGCTGAGGCTGAGGAGGCTGTTGCACCTGCTGCTGTCCCTGCTGAGGTTGTTGCGGTTTCTTCGGCGCTTCCAGTGAAGCCTGGCTGTTACGCGACGTAAGACTGCGGTGACCATCAACTTTTCCGGACTTCTTCATGGCAGTAAGCAGCGCCATAACATCCTTCTCACCAAGCGGATCACCATAATACATGCCCTGTCCATACTCACAGCCAATAGAGCTCAACAGGTCCGCATCCTCAACATCGGAAACACCTTCCGCAAACACGTCTTTCCCAAGCTCATGCGCAAGCGTAACAATAGAACGGACAACCGCCGCAGAAGATTCATCAAAGCTTGAATGCTGCACAATACTGCTGTGAACCTTGATCGAGTCAAACGGGAAGCGGTGCAGATAACTAAGCGAGGAATACCCCGTACCAAACTCATCAAGGCAAAGGCTCGCCCCCGCCCCTTTAAGCCAGTCAAGAATCTCAGCCGCATGCTCCGGATTCTCCATAACCAGAGATTCCTTCACGGTCAGCCTCAAAGACCCTTTCGGCAGAATTTCACGCTTGAGTATCAGACGGATATCTTTAATCAGATCATGCCTGAACACTTCCCTGCTGGAAATACTAACATTCACAAACAGCGGATCATCCGGGCGCGTAATAACACGCTGCCACCGCGCTGCCTGACGCGCCGCCTTATCAAGCACATAGTTTCCAATAGCACCAACCAGCCCGGCACCTTCAGCCACAGGAAGGAAATCCTCAGGGTTCAGTATACCAAGTCTCGGATGCTCCCAGACCATCTGCGCTTCAAAACCTGCCAGCTCCTCACCTTCAAGATGCATAACTGGCTGGAACATAACCTTGATCTGCTTCTTGTCCACCGCACGGCGAAGATCAGCTTCCAGCGCAATCCTGTCATCCTGCTCATTACGCATCGCAGGTTTAAAGATCTCGACACGGTCAGTCCCCGATCGCTTCGCACGATACATGGCCATCTCGGCCTCACGCAGCAGATCCTGCTCACCAATCTGATGACCGTCATAAACGGCAATACCAATACTGCCCGTAAGAATAATTTCCTTACCCTCAAACGTCATGGGACTGCGAAGAGAACGGCGCACACGCTCAGCCAGAAGCGCTATCTGCTTCGGCTCGGTTTCCGTAACCAGCATAATCGCAAACTGGTCTCCACCAACCCGCGCCAGCGTATCCAGCGGGCTCAGATGTCTTGAGAGACGACGCGCAACCGTCAGCAGCATACTGTCACCAATCACAAGCCCGTAGCTGTTATTCACATTCTTGAAGCGGTCAATATCAATAAACAGAACCGTAGGCCTGTTAGCCCCTTCTTCCTGCGTCCGGATGATACCCGTATTCAGACGGTCAAGGAACAGCTCCCTGTTCGGAAGGCTAGTCAGGCTGTCATGCACAGCATCCTGCATCAAACGCTCCTGCGAACGCTTGGTATGGGTAATATCCCGCATAAGACCAACGCACTTCAGCGAACGGTACTGCGTAATAGGCGCAGAATGCGCACTCAACTCAAACCACAGATAGGAACTGTCACTACGGCGCATACGGAACTCAAGATGAACCTCACCACCATTTTTCTCCTGAATAGACCACAGCAGCATTCTGAAACGGTCTTTATCCGCAGAGTGAAGATAATTAATCCACTCATCAACACGGCAGTTCAGCGTCCCCGGAGGAAGCCCGAGAGCAATATCCACCTCTTCACTGACACTGATCTCATCACGCTTGGCATTCCACTCCCAGACCACAGCACTCGCCCCGTCAAGAGCAAGTGAACGTTGCTGTAACTGGCTCGGAGGAGCCCCGTAAAGCGTATCAGACGACCGGAAGGCAAACTGTGTCACCGTAAAGCCGAACAGCAGAACAATCAGAACCAGACCGGAAACAATACCGGCCACAAAGATATCACCCGATACCTGCCCCATAATCGTCACGCCGGTCGCAAACATCCATACCAGTAACAGCATCCAGCTTGGAACCAGCGACAGGGCACGGTCCTGCCCGCGCATGGCCAGATAGAGAATAAGAAGACTGCCAACCCCGCCAATCAGCACAAACGACATTCTCGCAAGACCAGCCGCCATATGCGGATCAACAATTGAGAAAAATATCAAAGCCACCTGAACAATCAGCCAGCCAATAGACGCCATCCTGATCCAGTTATGCCAGAGAGAAAGCCGCAGGAACGTATATAAGAATAATATAATACTGGCCGCAATCGAGGCCTCCGCAGCCGCTCGATAGAGAGCATTATCTTCAGGGCTCAACTGGAACAGCTTATGCCAGAACCCGAAGTCCACACAAAGATAAGCCGTCACCGCCCACGCAACCAGCGCAGTAGCCGGGAAAATAGCCTTGTGGTTCGCCACAAATACAGCCGTCAGGAAGACCGCCAATAGCCCGGTCACCCCTAGCAGAATCCCCTTGAACAGGGTCATATCCCTGAGTTTCTGTTCAAAGGCACGCGCCTGCCAGAGATATAATCTTGGATAATGATCAGACCGCAGTTCCGCGACATACGTAACCGTCGCCCCCGGCTCCAGCTCAATTTTAAAAATATCCACGTCGTCATTTGGAATACGTGAAGGCCGGAAACCAAGAGACGGAGTAATCTGTGCAATATGCCCGGCATCCAGATTAGGACGCAGCATACCGGAATTAATAATGCTATAGCGCTCAGCCGTTAACCAGCGCTCAATTCTCTTGTCTGATGGATTGGTTAAGGCAAAAACCACCCAGTTAGGGTTTGTACCACTGCTGGAAGCCTGAACAGTCATACGCCCGGCGATTTTATCAAGCCCTGGCGCTGTTTCAACTTCCAGACTGCCCTGCCGTCCCTGGTGAGATTCTACAGGAAGTGCAATCTTTTCCTGCCCCTCCCCGATAATCATCGGCTTCAGGGCATAAGAAGGCGTGATGACCAGAATAGACAGCATCACAGCAAGGATAGTACCGAGATATTTAAAAACAGACATGTTTCCCCACCGATAATCACAATCACAGTGTCGTGATAAAGCGCGTCCTTTACCCTGGTTTTCCAGAAAAGAGAGTGTTTTTATCAAAACCTGTTCCTACCTTCTTAATCGACCCGCTCGTGCAGATCTAACTAAACCGATAATATCCTTGAACAAATAACCTGCCACCCGGCTTACCGCCCCAGTTCCCGCCACGGATCACTGGTCAGCAAAGCATATAATAGATGATCCTGCCATATGTCGTTTATACGCAAGTACCGCCTGGCCACACCTTCACGTTGAAATCCGGCCTTCTCAAGAATTCTCACAGATGCAGCATTTGTCAGAAGGCACGCAGCTTCCAGACGATGTAAACCCAGCGTATCAAAGACAAACGGTATAATCGCCGTTAACGCATCAGACATATACCCCTGATTCGCGTAAGGTTCACCTATCCAATAGCCTATAGTACAGCTCTGGGTTACACCACGGCGAACATTATTAAGCGTTACACCGCCCAGTAGTTTCGTATCACATAAATCAAAGATAAAGAACGCGTATCCATTATCATCCCTAATTTCTTTATGATAATGTCGAATACGACGGCGAAATGATGACCTCGTTAACTCATCAACATTCCATTTGGGCTCCCAGGGAGCTAAAAAATCGCGACTATCACTTCTTAATTCGGACCATACAGTAAAGTCCGCCATCTGAGGTGTTCTCAGAAAAACCTTTTGACCATAAAGAGTTGGTGCGACTTCGGAGTAAACTCCTGATCTCAAAAAGGCCATTTCCCGTCAATCCTCATTTTTCCTTTGGCGTGTTGGCTTCTGAAACTACACCTTATGGTTTAAACTGTGCAGAAAGCCAGTCATACCCTTTAAATCCTGCAAAGCTCCCCACTCCTGCACAGGTTGGAACTGAACTGGTCATTATACGCCTTATCAAATTTCTCACCTGCTCTGAAGTAACCCCGTCAACCCGCGAAATCAGCTCTTCTGTAGTCCTTGGCTCATTAAATGCCAGAACCTGCCTTGCAAGTTGCTCAGCTCTGGATCCTGTACTTTCCAGGCTCATTAACAACCCGGCTTTCAACTGCGCTTTTGATCTCGCCAGCTCTNNCCTGAAACAGGCGCGAGGACATACCACCACCAAATAGAGCAGAAAACACCTGAATGGCGTAATAATCCTCATGCACATAAGGCAGGCCTTCAAACGCAACGATGATATGGCTCTGCTCAAAATGCCTGTCTGACTGCTTGTTCCCACCCTGATAGATCGCGTCAGACGAACTGATACCGGTATCCCTGTTAAGCGATGAGAATATCTTCTCGGACTTCTTTACAATACTGTCATGATCAACGGCCCCGGCAGCAGAGACAACCATATTGGCCGTAGTATAATGCTTCTGCATATATGCCCGTAACATTGTAGCATCAAATCCGGCGACACTCTGCTCTGTTCCCAGTATTGGCCTGCCCAGTGCATGATTTGAGAATGCAGCCTGTTGTGCAAGATCAAAAACCACATCATCAGGACTATCCTGACTGGCAGCAATTTCCTGAAGTATGACTTCACTTTCGCGATCAATATCGGTTGAACTGAAAAGGGGATTCTGCAGAATATCCGCCAGGATATCCAGAGCCACATCCGTATCCTCTTTCAGCACCCGCGCGTAATAGTATGTGGTATCAAAACTGGTTGCGGCATTAAGATATCCGCCCTTATCCTCAATACCTTCAACAACTTCTCGTGCTGATCGTGTTGGAGTACCTTTAAAGGCCATATGCTCCAGAAAATGAGAAATACCATGCTCATGTTCATCTTCAGTGCGTGATCCGGCCTTAACCCAAACAC
>JBOEGA010000014.1:0-9980 GCA_050633205.1 Methyloligellaceae bacterium
ATGGCTAAAGAAAAATTTGAGCGCACGAAGCCGCATTGTAACATTGGAACGATTGGTCACGTTGACCACGGCAAGACGACATTGACGGCAGCGATTACGAAACAGTTTGGTGATTTTAAAGCCTATGATGAAATTGATGGCGCGCCTGAAGAAAAGGCTCGCGGTATCACAATTTCAACAGCGCACGTTGAATATGAAACAGAAGCGCGTCACTACGCACACGTTGACTGTCCAGGCCACGCTGACTATGTGAAAAACATGATCACCGGTGCTGCACAGATGGACGGCGGTATCCTTGTTGTTAACGCAGCAGACGGCCCTATGCCTCAGACACGTGAGCACATTCTTCTTGCTCGTCAGGTTGGTGTTCCGGCGCTTGTGGTTTTCCTTAACAAGGTAGACCAGGTTGACGACGAAGAGCTTCTTGAGCTTGTAGAAATGGAAATTCGGGAACTTCTTAACGAATACCAGTTCCCGGGCGACGATATTCCAATCATCGCAGGTTCTGCTCTTGCAGCACTTGAAGGCCGTGATGACAATATCGGTTCTGAAAAAATTGCTGAATTGATGGCAGCGGTTGACGAGTACATTCCTCAGCCAGAGCGTCCTGTAGATCAGACGTTCCTAATGCCAATCGAGGACGTATTCTCTATTTCCGGTCGTGGTACAGTTGTTACCGGTCGTATCGAACGCGGTAAAGTCCACGTTGGCGACGAGATCGAAATTGTTGGTGTTAAAGACACTCAATTGACGACATGTACTGGTGTTGAGATGTTCCGTAAACTTCTTGACCAGGGTGAAGCTGGCGATAACGTTGGTGTTCTACTTCGTGGTACGAAACGTGAGGATGTTGAGCGTGGTCAGGTTCTTTGTAAGCCTGGTTCGGTTACACCACACACTAAATTTACTGCGGAAGCATATATTTTGACGAAAGAAGAAGGCGGACGTCACACTCCATTCTTCACAAACTATCGTCCACAATTTTACTTCCGTACAACAGACGTGACTGGCGTTTGCCAGCTTCCTGCAGGTACCGAAATGGTTATGCCTGGCGACAATGTCGAAATGGAAGTTGAGCTTATCGTGCCAATTGCGATGGAAGAAAAACTTCGCTTCGCGATCCGCGAAGGTGGCCGCACAGTCGGCGCCGGTGTCGTAGCGAAAATTATTGCGTAGGTATAATTTGGAGCGGGCGCTCTGGAAATAGAAGGAGTGCCCCTTCTTATTGGGGTAAGAGCAAAAGATGCAAAGCCAAAATATCAGAATCCGGCTCAAGGCGTTTGACCATCGTATCCTGGATGCGTCAACAAAAGAGATAGTGAATACAGCCAAGAGAACCGGTGCCGAAGTTCGGGGGCCAATTCCGCTTCCAACTCGTATCGAAAAGTATACGGTGAACCGCTCGCCTCACGTGAACAAAAAGAGTCGCGAGCAGTTCGAAATGCGAACGCATAAGAGATTGTTGGATATCGTAGATCCTACACCTCAAACTGTTGATGCCCTGATGAAGCTGGACTTGGCTGCAGGCGTTGACGTAGAAATTAAACTGTAAGATTTAACAGTCCTTTAGTGGACGGATGTGAGGACAAGGCCAATGCGGTCAGGTGTCATTGCAAAGAAAATGGGAATGACGCAGATTTTTTCTGAGACTGGAGAACGTATTCCAGTAACAGTTCTGCAACTACACAACTGTCAGGTTGTTGCCCATCGCACCGAAGAAAAAAATGGTTACACTGCACTACAATTGGGTGCAGGACTTGCAAAAGTGAAAAACGTGTCCAAAGCGCAGCGCGGACACTTCGCAGTTGCTAAAGTAGAGCCAAAGAGCCAGTTGGCTGAATTCAGAGTTAGTCCCGATAACTTTATCGATGTTGGGGCTGAGATTACAGCGGATCATTACCTTGAAGGTCAGTTTGTTGATGTAACAGCGACCAGCATTGGTAAAGGTTTCGCCGGCGCAATGAAACGTCACGGTTTTGGCGGTTTGAGAGCTTCTCACGGTGTATCTATTTCACACCGTAGTCATGGTTCTACAGGCCAGTGTCAGGATCCGGGTAAGGTTTTCAAAGGCAAGAAAATGGCCGGTCACATGGGTGCTACCCGTGTTACGACGCAAAACCTTAAAGTTGTTCAGACTGACGTTGAGCGCGGCATCGTGTTAGTACGCGGCGCTGTTCCAGGCTCTAAAGGCAGCTGGGTTTTGATGAAGGATGCTGTAAAAAAAGCAGCACCTGAGGGAGTTCCAACACCAGGCAGTTTCCGTATTCCGGATGCCGTTGTTGCAGCAAACCAGAATCAGGACAAGGCCCAGGCTGAAGAGAAGGGGCAAGAGTAATGAAAGCGCAAGTTACAACACTTGAAGCCGGTAAAGGTGGCACAGTGGATTTGGCCGACGAGATTTTCGGTCTGGAACCACGTGCAGATATCCTTCACCGCATGGTTCGCTACCAACTTGCGAAACGCCAGGCTGGCACACATGCTTCTCAGGGTAGAAGCGATGTAACTGGCCGTAAAGGTAAATTCGGCAAGCAAAAAGGTGGCGGTGGCGCTCGTCATGGTAACAGAAAAGCTCCGCTTTTCCGTGGTGGTGCGAAGGCCTTCGGCCCGCAGCCAAGAAGCCATGCGATTGGTTTGCCTAAAAAAGTTAGAACTTTGGCTCTTAAATTGGCTTTGTCTGCAAAAGCAAAAGCTGATGAACTGGTGATCATTGAGAACACCGAAGTAAGCCAGCCTAAGACATCTGGTCTTAAGCAGCAGTTTGCAAAACTTGGGCTGTCATCTGCACTGATCATTGATGGCGCAGAGCCGAATAAGAATTTTGGATTGGCCGCACGTAACATACCGAATATCGATGTGTTACCGGTTCAGGGGATTAATGTTTACGACATCCTGCGTCGTGAAAAGCTGGTTTTGACCAAAGCTGCGGTCGAAGCGCTTGAAACGCGTTTGGCAGGAGGCGCGGAGGACGCATAAGTCCCCGGGAGAATGTTTGATGAAGCAAGAGCGAGCATATGACGTAATTCTGTCGCCGGTCATTACCGAAAAAGCGACTATGGCGTCTGAAAATAACCAGGTCATTTTTCGTGTGGCTCCGTCAGCGACAAAGCCGGAAATTAAACAGGCTGTTGAGATGCTGTTCAATGTCAAAGTGAAAGCCGTGAATACGATTAACCGTAAGGGTAAAGTAAAGCGCTTTCGTGGCATAGTGGGCAAACAGAGTGATATTAAGAATGCAATCGTCACCCTGGAAGACGGACATTCAATCGATGTCACCACAGGTCTGTAGGGGGATTTGAGTTATGGCATTAAAGACTTTCAATCCCACCACGCCCAGTCAGCGTAACCTGGTTATAGTTGATCGTGGGCATTTGTGGAAAGGCAAACCAGTCAAAAAACTGACTGAGGGCCTTACAAGCAAAGGTGGACGTAATAATAAAGGCCGCGTGACAGCAAGACGTCGCGGTGGCGGACACAAAAAATCATATCGTCTGATTGATTTCAAGCGTCGCAAGTTTGATGTACCTGGCACTGTAGAGCGCCTTGAGTATGATCCAAACAGAACTGCGTTTATCGCTTTGATCAACTACGAAGATGGTGAGCAGGCATATATCATTGCTCCGCAGCGTCTGGCAGAAGGCGATCAGGTTATCGCTGGAAACAAAGTAGACGTTAAGCCAGGCAATGCAATGCCACTGGAAAATATACCAATTGGTACAATAGTTCACAACGTTGAACTGAAGCAGGGCAAGGGTGCACAGATTGCACGTTCAGCCGGTGCTTATGTTCAGCTTGTTGGCCGGGACTCAGGTTACGCAATTATTCGTTTGAACTCAGGTGAGCAGCGCTTGGTTAGAGCCGAGTGCATGGCGACAATCGGCGCCGTATCAAACCCTGATCACTCAAACATCAAATTGGGTAAAGCAGGTCGTAAACGCTGGTTGGGCAAACGTCCTGCAGTTCGAGGCGTTGCAATGAACCCGGTTGATCACCCTCATGGTGGTGGTGAAGGTCGTACTTCAGGTGGTCGTCATCCGGTGACACCTTGGGGTAAACCTACCAAAGGTAAGAGAACTCGTTCTAACAAGCGCACGGACAAGTTGATTGTTCGTAGTCGCCACATGAAGAAGAAGCGGTAAGGAGACAAGCGTTGACACGTTCAATCTGGAAAGGTCCGTTTGTTGATGGCTATCTGCTTAAGAAAGCAGAGAAAGCACGCGAAAGCGGTTCAAAAGCGGTTATTAAGATCTGGAGCCGTCGCTCGACGATCCTTCCGCATTTTGTGGGCCTCACATTCGGTGTCCATAACGGACATAAACATGTTCCAGTTCTCATCAGTGAGGACATGGTCGGCCACAAGTTTGGCGAATTCGCTCCAACGCGGACTTATTACGGTCACGCAGCGGATAAGAAAGCGAAGAGGAAATAGCAATGGGTAAGGCGAAAAAAGAACGCTCGCTACCGGAAAATCAGGCGAAAGCGATCACGCGAAATCTTCGTATCAGCCCCCAGAAGCTAAATCTGGTAGCCGAAACAATTCGCGGTAAGAAAGTCGAAAAAGCTTTGGCTGAACTGACATTCTCACGCAAGCGTATTGCTGTTGATGTTAAAAAGACTTTGGAATCTGCAATTGCTAACGCAGAGAACAATCATAATCTTGATGTGGATTCACTGATCGTTTCTGAAGCTTATGTTGGCAAGAACCTGGTTATGAAACGCTGGAAAGCACGTGCTCGTGGCCGTGTAGGCAAGATTTTGAAGCCATTTTCACAGCTGACTGTAGTTGTCAGAGAAGTTGAGGAGTCCGCATAATGGGACAGAAGGTAAACCCGATTGGAATGCGGTTAGGTATTAACCGCACCTGGGACTCGCGCTGGTTCGCGGACAAAAATGGATACGGCGATCTGTTGCATGAAGATATGCGCATCCGCCAGTTCATCCTTGAGTCTCGCAGAGCAGCAGGGATATCCAAGGTTGTTATCGAACGCCCTCACAAGAAATGCCGGATTACAGTACACACTGCACGTCCTGGTATCTTGATCGGTAAAAAAGGTAACGACATCGAAGTATTGCGCAAGAAGCTGTCAAACATGACAGACTCAGAAGTTCATTTGAACATTCTGGAAGTGCGCAAGCCGGAAGTTGATGCCAACCTGGTTGCAGAAGCTATTGCTCAGCAGCTGGAACGCCGTGTAGCTTTCCGTCGTGCTATGAAACGCGCAGTACAGTCTGCCATGCGCCTTGGTGCTCTGGGCATTCGTATTAACTGCGGTGGCCGCCTTGGTGGCGCTGAGATCGCTCGTACTGAGTGGTATCGCGAAGGCCGTGTTCCGTTGCACACACTACGTGCTGATATCGATTACGGTGTAGCTCGTGGTTCAACTGCTTACGGTATTATTGGAATTAAAGTATGGATCTTTAAAGGCGAGATTCTTGAGCACGATCCAATGGCGCAGGAGCGTCGTGCGATCGCAGTACAGGAAACTGGCGGAAGACCATCACGTGGTAGAGACAGAGACGGTGGCCGCAACAACTAGCAGGTTGTGGTTCACAGTTAGAGATTAAAGGTTTGAGGCAATGTTACAGCCCAAAAGAACAAAATTCCGCAAGGCTCACAAAGGGCGCATCAAAGGCGTAGCCAAAGGTGGGACAACTCTCACATTTGGGTCTTTTGGCCTTAAAGCACTTGAGCCTGAAAGAGTAACTGCACGCCAGATTGAAGCTGCTCGTCGTGCTATGACACGTCATATGAAACGTGCTGGCCGTGTCTGGATTAGGATTTTCCCGGATGTACCTGTGTCGAAAAAACCGACTGAGGTTCGTATGGGTAAAGGTAAGGGTTCGGTCGAATTTTGGGCCGCAAAGGTTAAGCCTGGACGCATCATGTTCGAGATGGACGGTGTATCTGAGCCGGTCGCACGCGAAGCAATGAGGCTGGCTGCTGCAAAACTGCCTATCAAGACACGTTTTGTAATGCGGTTGGGTGAATAACACGTTCCGTTTTGTGGAACAGTATGAGATTGAGGTTTTAGGACAATGAAAGCGAGCAAATTGCGCGACCTGTCGCTTGATCAGCTACAAGATGAACTGATTAAGTTGAAGAAGGAGCAGTTTAACCTGCGCTTCCAGGTTGCGACAGGGCAACTTGAAAATACCGCTCGAATTCGTCTGGTGCGTCGTACGATTGCACGTTTGAAGACAATTGAGCAGCAGAAACAAGTGGAAGCCGCTACGGCCGCCTCGTAAGGAAATTGAGATATGCCAAAGCGAATTCTCCAGGGTGTCGTTGTAAGCGACAAAAACGACAAAACAGTAGTTGTTAAGGTCGAACGCCGTTTTACGCACCCGCTATTGAAAAAAGTGGTACGTCGTTCAAAGAAATATCAGGCTCATGATGAGGCTAATACTTCTAAAATTGGCGACATTATCAAAATTGAAGAATGTGCTCCAATCTCTAAAAACAAGAGATGGGTAGTCCTGAAATCGGATGCTGCGTAAGCAGATTTGATGATTTCTGTTGCAGGTCACATTGCAACAACTGAGCTGGACAGATTTCCAGGGGCATTGAGATTAAAAAAACCCTGTTTACGGGGTAAGAGTTAAGAGCTGACGCCATGATACAGATGCAGACAAACCTTGATGTCGCTGACAATTCCGGTGCACGCCGCGTGCAGTGTATTAAGGTATTGGGCGGGTCAAAACGGAAATACGCTTCCGTTGGCGACATCATAGTAGTAAGTGTAAAAGAGGCCATCCCGCGCGGCCGAGTTAAAAAAGGCCAGGTCATGAAGGCCGTTATCGTTCGCACAGCGAAAGCGATACGCCGTCGTGATGGTAGTGTTATCCGTTTCGATAAGAATGCCGCCGTTCTTGTGAACGCACAGGGCGAGCCAATCGGAACACGTATCTTTGGCCCGGTAACACACGAACTACGTGCTAAGAATCACATGAAAATTGTGTCTCTTGCTCCGGAGGTACTATAAATGGCCGCGAAGGTAAAAATTAAAAAGGGTGACCGCGTTGTCGTTCTTGCCGGTAAAGATAAAGGCGAGAAGGGCGAAGTGATCAAGGTTCTCCCTCGTGAGAACAAAGCGATCGTTCAGGGTGTTAATCTTGTTCGTCGTCACCAGAAACAGACACAGACCCAGGAAGCTGGTATCATTTCCAAGGAAGCTGCTATTCACATATCGAATATCGCTCTGGAAGATCCTAAAGACGGTAAGCCTACTCGGGTTGGAATGAAAATTCTAGAGAATGGCGATAAAGTACGTGTCGCCAGACGCTCGGGAGAAGAGATCGATGGCTGAGGCACAGTATATCCCGCGTATGAAACAACATTACTCAGAGACTGTCCGCAAGGCTTTGTCTGAGGAATTCAAATACGCAAACCCAATGCAGGTTCCGCAACTTGACAAGATAGTTCTGAACATGGGTGTTGGCGAAACTGTTGGTGATACTAAGAAAATCAACTCAGCAGTAAATGATCTGACATTAATTGCAGGTCAGAAACCGGTAATTACAAGAGCACGCAAATCTATCGCAGGCTTTAAAGTTCGTGAAGAAATGCCGCTCGGTGCTAAAGTGACACTACGCAGGAACCGTATGTTTGAGTTTATCGATAGACTCGTACACATCGCACTTCCTCGTGTTCGTGACTTTAGAGGATTGAACCCGAAAAGCTTCGACGGTCGCGGAAACTATGCGCTTGGTATCAAAGAGCACATTATTTTCCCTGAGATCGAGTATGATAAAGTCGACGTGATTTGGGGAATGGATGTTGTTGTATGTACAACAGCAAAAAATGATGATGAAGCGCGTGCGCTTCTCAAGGGTTTTAACTTCCCATTCCGTAACTAGGACTACGTGTAACCGGTTTCGGTTTAATTGGAGGAATGAATGGCGAAAAAAGGAATGGTTGAGCGCGAAGTTAAACGTCGCAAGCTTTCAAAGAAATTTGAAGGGCGTCGTGAAAGGCTCAAACAGATTGCAAAAGATGACAGTTTGCCAAATGAAGAGCGCTTTGCCGCCCGTCTGAAGCTGGCTGAGCTTCCGCGCAATTCGTCAAAGACACGGATTCGTAATCGGTGTGAACTATCAGGACGCCCTCGTGGATTTTATCGTAAGTTAAAAATCTCACGTATTGCGTTGCGTGACCTGTCATCTGCAGGTCTGCTTCCTGGTATGGTAAAGTCAAGCTGGTAGGGGAACACATCCATGACGATGACGGATCCCTTGGGGGATATGCTAACTCGGATCAGAAACGCTCAAATGAGGAAGAAATCAAAAGTTTCTACGCCTGCTTCAAGGCTGCGTAAAAACGTTTTGGATGTTCTTCAGCAGGAAGGCTATATCCGGGGATACGCTGAAGTAGAATTCGAAGGCGGTAAGTCTGAGTTGGAAATCGAGCTGAAATATTTTGACGGCCAGCCCGTTATAAAAGAAATCAAGCGCGTTTCAAAACCAGGTCGCCGGGTTTATTCATCGGTTAAGAATTTGCCAACTGTTGCGAACGGTCTGGGAGTAGCGATACTATCAACACCAAAAGGTGTGATGTCCGATACTCAGGCCCGCAAGGACAATGTTGGTGGTGAGATTCTATGTAACATTTTCTAATAATAATTTGGGGACCCTGGTCCCCGAATCAATTAGGAAATATGAGAATTATTGTTAGGCCATAGCTGGCCAGGAAAGGGTTTAGACATGTCTCGGATCGGAAAAAAGGCTGTGCCGGTCCCCAGCAATGTTGAGGTTAAAATTAACGGTCAGGACCTGACTGTTAAGGGGCCTAAAGGTGAATTATCGATCGTGCTAGTAGAAGAAGTTCTTGCTAACATGGGAGATGACGGCATTGAGATCAATCCACGTGGAGTTTCAAAACGTGAAAGATCTATGTGGGGCATGTCACGTACGTTGATCCAGAACCTCATCGTTGGGGTAACGGATGGTTTCAAGAAAAATCTTGAGATTAACGGCGTTGGCTATCGTGCTGCACTTAAAGGTAAAGATCTTCAGCTTCAGCTGGGTTTGAGCCATGAGGTCGTTCATATTATTCCTGAGGGAATTAAAGTTGAATGTCCTAAGCCGACTGAAATCATTGTTTCAGGGATTGAAAAAGAAAAAGTCGGTCAGGTAGCGGCAGAGATCCGTCAATACCGTCCACCTGAGCCTTACAAAGGCAAGGGTATCAAGTACGTGGATGAATATATCTTCCGTAAGGAAGGCAAGAAGAAGTAAGGGCCAGGATATGAGCGCATCGAAAAAAAGTATTGCTAAGCGCAAATTTCGTGTACGAAAGTCTCTGCGCCGCGCGAACAGTGGGCGCCCGCGTCTTTCTGTATATAGATCTTCTCAGCATATTTATGCTCAGATTATTGATGATGAAAAAGGACAAACTCTAGCTTCCGCTTCCACAATAGAGAAGGATCTCAGATCATCTCTTAAAGCAGGTGGAAACGTAGACGCAGCACAGGTCGTAGGCAAAATGATTGCCGAACGCGGCGTGGCAGCAGGCGTTAAGCATGTAGTCTTCGATCGTGGTGCATATCTGTACCATGGACGCGTCAAGGCATTGGCCGAGGCTGCACGTGAAGGCGGTTTGGACTTTTAAGGTACTAAGGCAGTTCTGTATTGAACTGCGATTTGCGAAAGGGTGAACAAGGTGGCAAGAGCACCGCAAAAGGATCGTGAAGATCGCGATAGTGAATTCGTTGATCGTTTGGTCCATATTAATCGCGTCGCCAAAGTGGTAAAAGGCGGACGTCGTTTTGGATTTGCTGCGCTGGTAGTAATTGGCGATCAAAAAGGACGCGTTGGTTTCGGACACGGTAAAGCACGTGAGGTCCCGGAAGCAATTCGTAAGGCAACAGAATCGGCAAAGAGAAACATGATCAAGGTTCCATTGCGTGAAGGACGTACGCTCCATCACGACGTAAGAGGACGTCACGGTGCAGGCCGTGTGATCATGCGTGCCGCACCTCGTGGTA
>JBOEGA010000014.1:9997-12896 GCA_050633205.1 Methyloligellaceae bacterium
CCGGTGGTCCGATGCGTGCTGTATTCGAAACATTGGGTATCCAGGACGTGGTTGCAAAATCACTGGGAACTTCAAACCCGTATAACATGATCCGAGCTACGTTTGACGCTCTTCAAAGCGAAGACAGCCCACGTGGTGTTGCTGCAAGACGTGGCAAGAAGGTCAGCGAGATTGTTGCACGCCGTCGTGATACGGCCGGTGAACCGCAAACGCAGGCTGAAGCTGGCTAAGCGGTATCATTGATACAAGGTAAACGAAAATGGCAAATAAGACAGTTACTGTGGAACAGATGCGCAGTTCAATTCGCCGTCCTAAAGACCAGCAGGCTACATTGGTAGGACTGGGTCTGAACAAGTTGCACCGCAGAAGAACTTTGGAAGACACTCCTCAGGTTCGCGGCATGATTAATAAAGTCAAGCACCTTGTTAAGGTCATCGAAGAATAGTAAGCGCGAGAACGTGTGAATAAGGATTTAAACCCATGCGGCTTAATGAATTGAGAGATAACCCTGGTGCCGTGAAGCAACGCAAGCGCGTTGGCCGCGGTATCGGTTCGGGTAAAGGTAAGACCGCCGGACGTGGTGTCAAAGGTCAGAAATCCCGTAGTGGTGTGGCGATCAAAGGTTTTGAAGGCGGTCAGATGCCTATTCACCGTCGTCTTCCAAAGCGTGGTTTTAATAATATCTTTGCTAAAAAGTATAACGAAATCAATCTTTCCAATATCCAGGAAGCTATCGATAATGGCCGTCTGGATGGCAAATCAACTGTAACAGTAGAAGTACTTGTTGCGGCTGGTCTGGTTCGCAGAAAGAAAGATGGAGTACGTTTGCTGGGGAATGGTGAGATCAAGGCAAAGGTTGCTTTTGAGATCGCAGGAGCTTCCCAGGGAGCAATCAAAGCTGTCGAAGCAGCTGGCGGTTCTGTCAAAATATTGACGCCTCCAAAAGAAGCTTCAGAGAAAAAAGAAAAAAAATAATAGGTTAGGCCCCGCTTTTATTGCGGGGTTTGACTTGAAATATAATGGACAGGGTGTACATGGTAGGTGAGTAAAACCTCTCAGAAGGCTTTAGATTTAATATAATGTGCCTGTCACCTAATGTTATTTGTCCCGGAGCATAGATATAATGGTTTCTACAGCTGAACAGCTTGTCAATAATATGAGCTTTTCCGCGTTTGCAAAAGCGGAAGATCTTAAAAAGCGAATTTGGTTCACACTCGGGGCACTAATCGTATACAGGCTTGGTACATACATTCCTCTACCAGGCGTAGATCCACAGGCATTGAAAACAGCCTTTGATTCACAATCCGGTGGCATCCTCGGCATGTTCAACCTGTTCTCAGGTGGCGCAGTTCAGCGAATGGCAATCTTCGCCCTGAACATCATGCCTTATATCTCTGCCTCTATCATTATTCAGTTGATGACAACCGTGTCTCCTCATCTTGAGCAGCTCAAGAAAGAAGGAGAGCAGGGACAGAAACAGATTAACCAATACACCCGGTACGGTACAGTATTGCTGGCTACGGCTCAGGCATACGGTATGGCCCTGCTGCTGGAAAGCGGAAGTGTGGCCCAGGATCCGGGATTATTCTTCAGATTTACGACAGTTATTACACTCGTTGGCGGTACAGTATTCCTTATGTGGCTCGGTGAGCAGATCACAGCCCGCGGAATTGGTAACGGTATCTCGCTTCTGATCTTCGCAGGTATCGTAGCAGAGCTTCCTGTAGCCATCTACAGAGCTCTTGAAGCACAGAGTACAGGTCAGATCTCGGCAGCCGCTATTATTGCTCTGATCCTTATGATCCTTGCTGTAATTTACATCATCGTATATGTAGAGCGCGCACAGCGACGCCTCCTTATTCAGTACCCGAAAAGACAGGTTGGAAACCGCATGTTCCAGGGAGATTCGTCTCACCTGCCGCTAAAATTGAACACAGCGGGTGTTATTCCACCTATCTTCGCATCCTCTTTGCTACTGCTTCCGGCCACAATTGCACAGGCTATGTCGTCGCAGGGAAGTGCTGAGTGGCTGACATGGTTGACCACACAGTTGGCACCTGGCCGTCCTGTATACCTCTTGCTGTTCATAAGCATGATTATGTTCTTCGCCTTCTTCTACACAGCGATTGTGTTTAACCCTGAAGATACCGCGGAAAACCTTAAAAAACATGGCGGTTTTATCCCTGGAATTCGTCCAGGTGCAAGAACTGCTGAATACATAGATTTCGTCCTTAGTCGTATTACTTTAGTCGGTGCTATATACCTTGCCGTTGTCTGCGTTATACCCGAATTGCTTAGAGCAAATCTCGGAGCGTCTTTCTATTTCGGTGGAACATCTATCCTCATTGTTGTTAGTGTGACGATGGATACTGTTGCACAGATCCAAAGTCATCTGTTAGCGCATCAGTATGAAGGTTTGATCAAAAAATCTAATCTAAGGGGATCAAGGCGCAGATGAACTTAATACTACTGGGACCACCAGGGGCAGGGAAGGGGACACAGGCAAAGCTGTTGCAGGAGGCATTGGGATTTATTCAATTGTCTACTGGAGATATGCTACGAGCTGCCGTGACTGCAGGAACTGAAATAGGGAAACAGGCAAAAGCTGTAATGGAACGTGGCGAGCTTGTTTCTGACGAAATCGTAACAGGTATTATATCCGAGAGAATTGACCAGCCCGATTGTAAAGCAGGCTTCATTCTTGATGGTTTTCCAAGAACAGTTGCCCAGGCACAGTCTCTTGATGATCTGTTAGCAGAAAAGAACATGAAGCTTAACGTCGTTGTCGAAATGAGAGTTAACGATGAGAAGCTGGTAGATCGCGTAGTCGGCAGATATACATGTGCAGACTGTGGAGAAGGTTACCACATTACGTATAAACGCCCTGTAGTTGAAGGTG
>JBOEGA010000015.1:0-22084 GCA_050633205.1 Methyloligellaceae bacterium
TCGACACCACCACCCTGCCCTGCACCAACAAGCAGGATATCTGCCGGAGTTTCTGAAAATGCAAGAAGTGCTGCGGCTGTTGTTGCCTCAAAGAATGTCAGAGGGGCATCACCATTTGCCTTGATAACCCTCGTCAGCACTTCTACCAGCTTCTTTTCTGAAATGGGTTTTGTGCCAGTCATTTCACTCAGGCCAATACGTTCGTTAAAGCTTGCCAGGTGATTAGAGGTATATTTGTGTACCCTGATGCCAGAGGCATAGAGTATGGACTGGATAAAGGCCAGCACGCTTTCCTTGCCATTCGAGCCACTGACATGAATTACTCTGGGTAATTTGGTCTGAGGGTTATCCAGCTTATCCATAAGGAGCTGCATACGATCCACAGACATATCAAGTTTTTCAGTGTAGCGGGTTTTGAGTTGCGCCAGTAATTCCGCACTTTTGGCCATAATGGCGCTCCTCATTTCAGAAAAGGTATTAGCAATAAGACATGCACCAACCTGTAACATAGAAAGTCTATATTACGGGTTGGTAAATAGTTTTTGGAAAAGCTGGTATTCAGCCTATTCAGCGGCGATATCCTGCGGCTGGGATTCGTTATCCTGCTTGACTGTCTTTGAAGATTTAGAAGTCTTTTTCTTCTTTTTCCCGGAAAGTTCAGTCACATTATCCTGCTTTTTTTCGGATGTCTTATCCTCAGCAACAGGTACAGGCAATACGCTCTCATCGTCTGACTCATTGCCTTCATCAGGTGTTTCATCAATCAAAGGACGTACACCACGCTTGCTGACATGCTCGTGCATAAGCAATTTACATACGTTTGTCAGTGTCTCACGCATTTTGTGACGGTGAACAACCATATCAACCATGCCGTGCTCAAGCAGGTATTCCGCGCGCTGGAAGCCATCTGGCAATTGTTCGCGGATTGTCTGTTCGATAACACGAGGTCCTGCGAAACCGATAAGCGCACCGGGCTCTGCAATATGCAGGTCGCCGAGCATCGCATAGGATGCAGTCACACCACCTGTTGTCGGGTCAGTCAGAACAACTACGTATGGAAGAGCAGCTTCGCGAAGACGCCTTACAGCAACTGTTGTGCGCGGCATCTGCATCAGGGACAAAATTCCCTCCTGCATACGTGCACCACCAGAAGCAGCAAACAGAATGAACGGAGTACGCTGATCCAAAGCCATTGTCATGCCCTGAAGGATTGCTTCACCAGCGGCCATTCCCAATGAACCACCCATAAAGCTGAAATCCTGAACAGCAGCAACAACAGGCATACCTTCCAGACGGCCAGATCCTACAAGAACGGCGTCTTCCAGGTCAGTTTTAGCACGAGCGTCTCTCAGGCGATCCTGATAGCGTTTCTCGTCACGGAATTTAAGAGGGTCGTGAGGAACTTTAGGAAGCTCCATTTTCTCGTAAATACCGTCGTCAAACAGTGATTTAAGCCTGGCCGGCGCGTTCATCCGCATATGATAGTCTGAGCCAGGCACAACAAATTGATTAGCTTCCAGATCCTTATGGAAGACCATTTGGCCGGTTTCTGGACATTTTACCCACAAGTTATCCGGCATGTCGCGTTTCCGCAACATCCCCTGAATCTTGGGTCGCACTACATTATTAATCCAGTTCAATGTCTTATTACTCTTAATTTGCTGGGTGTATTACAATTCTCAGTTCAGATTAGCAGAATTATATTATACTACCCCTAATTTAATTCGCAGCCAAATCCAAGGCAATGTTTAATGCTTAAAAACAGGTACCAACATACCCTTTAAGTATGTGACTTCTCTTCACACCTGCGGAAATTATTCAGTCCCTGATAAGCCTCCAGATAACTCTTTTACCAAATTTACGACCGCCTGAACAGTCGTATCTGTTGCATTTCCGTCATTATCTAAATTTTCAGTTATCGCGTTTACCAAAGCGGAACCTACAACAACCCCGTCTGCAGCCGCCGAAAGGGCCTTTGCCTGTTCGGCTGTTTTAATGCCGAAACCTATGGCTACTGGTAGGTCTGTGTGTTTTTTGATCTCGGAAACACGGTTTTGTACCGCCTGAACATCAGGGGTTGCCGTACCTGTAATTCCCGTAATGGAAACATAGTAAAGAAATCCACCAGTATTGGCCAAAACAGCTGGAAGACGCTTTGCATCAGTGGTTGGCGTTGATAAACGGATGAAATTGATATTTTTTTCCATCGCTGGCAGACATAGTTCGTCATCTGCTTCTGGTGGAAGGTCAACGACAATCAGGCCATCAACACCGGCTTCGCTGGCATCGGTCAGGAATTCGGAGGTACCGTAGCTGTATATGGGGTTGTAATAGCCCATTAATACAATCGGAGTTTTTTTATCCTGTTCCCGGAAAGTGCGAACCATTTTCAGCGTTTTTTTCATATTCTGGCCGGATTTAAGGGCACGCTGAGATGAAAGCTGAATTGCAGGACCATCTGCCATCGGATCGGAGAAAGGCATTCCCAGCTCGATGATATCAGCACCGGCTGCGGGAAGTTCCTTCATGATTTTCAGGGCAGTATCATAATCAGGGTCACCTGCGGTAATGAAAGCGACAAATGCTTTTTTGCCTTCTGCTTTCAGTTCCTCAAAACGGTGGCCAATGCGTGTTATAGGAGATTTTGTGTTCATTTTCTTATATCTCCGTTCCCAAATGCTCTGCTACTGCGAAGACATCCTTGTCGCCACGGCCGCATAGATTCATGACCAGTATATGGTCTTTGGGGAGTGTTGGTGCGAGTTTTTTAACATAGGCAAGGGCGTGGCTTGGCTCCAGCGCAGGAATAATGCCTTCGAGGCGGGTACACATCTGGAATGCGTCAAGGGCTTCCTTATCTGTTGCTGATACGTATTTTACACGACCAGTTTCATTCAACCATGAGTGTTCAGGGCCAATGCCCGGATAATCAAGACCGGCAGAAATTGAATGACCTTCAATGATCTGCCCATCGTCATCCTGCAGAAGATATGTTCTGTTTCCATGGAGTACACCAGGACGGCCACCCTTAAGTGATGCGGCATGATCAGGTGTATCAATACCTCTGCCTGCGGCCTCAACGCCGTAAATATCTATTCCCTTGTCATCAAGGAATGGATGGAAGAGACCAATGGCATTTGAACCGCCACCAATACAGGCAACAAGGCTGTCCGGTAGTCTGCCTTCCTGCTCCATCATCTGCTCGCGGACTTCGTTGCCAATGATGGCCTGAAAATCGCGTACCATTTCAGGATAAGGGTGCGGGCCGGCTGCAGTACCAATGATGTAGAATGTATCGTCTACCGTGGAAACCCAGTCTCTCAGGGCTTCGTTCATTGCGTCTTTCAGAGTGCCTGAGCCTGCTGTTACTGCCTTGATTTCTGCACCCAGAAGTTTCATGCGGAATACGTTTGGTTTCTGGCGTTCGATATCAGTTGCGCCCATATAGACAACGCATGGAAGGCCAAAACGAGCAGCGACAGTTGCGACGGCAACTCCGTGCTGACCAGCCCCGGTTTCAGCGATGATGCGTTTCTTACCCATTCGGCGGGCAACCTGTATCTGGCCAAGGCAGTTATTTATTTTATGAGATCCGGTGTGGTTCAACTCATCTCTTTTGAAGTAGATTTTTGCACCACCAAGATGTTCTGTCAGGCGTTCAGCAAAATAAAGAGGGCTTGGACGACCACCATAATGAGTGAGAAGTTTTGTCAGCTCTGCCTGAAATTCCGGGTCTACTTTAGCTTCTTTATAAGCTTTTTCGAGATCAAGAATAAGGGGCATCAGAGTTTCAGCGACAAACCTGCCGCCAAAAATTCCAAAATGGCCATTCTCATCCGGGCCGTTTCTTAAACTGTTGGTGAGACGATCATTCTCATCTATGTGTGTGTCTGACATTTGATTATAAACCTTTTATATTTCAGGTCTTTTATAATTCAGGATTTCTTCTGAGAAACCGAATTGATAATGACTTTGATCAAGACCCTATGTTCGGGGCCTCTATGCTTTTGAAGCAGAATGCGCTGCGGCGATGAAATTGCGGATTAATTGAGGATCTTTTTCTCCCGGGCTTTTCTCGACTCCGGAAGATACATCCACTGCGCCCGCTCCAGTCAGTTCAATTGCTGAACGCACATTTTCAGGATTCAGGCCACCTGATAGCATAAAACGCATTTCATTTTCTACATTTTTCAGCAATGTCCAGTCAAAGGTAATACCATTCCCTCCAGGGAGAGACTTGCCATCTGCTATCGGTTTTGCATCAAACAGGAGAAAATCAACGCATTTCCTGTATTGCCGTGCCTTCTCTATATCTGCTGCTGATGCCACGCCAAGTGCCTTCAGGACAGGTTTTTTCAGCAGAGACTTCACCTCCGAGACCCGCTCAGGTGTTTCTGAACCGTGGAGCTGGAACCAGTCCGGGTTAACCTCACTATTAATTTTCAGAAGATCTTCGTCTGAGGCATTCACAGTGAGAGCAACGGACTGCACTCTTTTGCCAGCATATTTTACGAGGTCTGCAGCTTCTGTCAGTTCGATATTACGCGGGCTTTTGGGGAAGAAGACAAAACCGACAAAATCGGCACCAGCTTCTATAGCAACATCAAGGTTGCTGCGATCTTTCAGACCGCAAATTTTTGTTTTTATGGTCATTTCGGAAATATGGCTTTTTCAATGCCGGATTACATCATCTGTAACCCGCAGGATTGAAAGTTCAGCCCCGAACTCAAGCAGGGGGCAATTGCTGCTGCCCGGACAATTCGAGTTGTCTCGTCAGCTTTTCTGCTCTCAATCGCCACTGGTGGGCTTCAAGAGCTCTTTCTCTGGCAGTTCTTCGCCATCGCCCCTGATTTATCCAGGCACCAATACCACCGAGCAATACACCCAAAATCATGCCTGCCAGAATAAAGAAGAAGAGAGGCATATTAATCGCTATAGCAGGGTCTTTGGGCGCAAACGGATCCAGAACAAGATTTACCTCATGGCGGTTTGCAACTGCCAATGTAACAAATATTATTCCTGCCGGAACGACTAAAAGTATCCAAATCAGTTTCTTCACGATTACAAGATCTCCGATCAATCATGATGTATGCAATATGAGCACCTGCAAAACCGATAAAAACCCAACCCTGATTTATATGCCTATCACTTATATATCAAATGTATTTACTAAAAGTATTTACACTGGCACCTAAGCGCTGCCATTTAAACGCTCACGCATCTCTTTTCCGGATTTGAAGAATGGAACAAACTTCTCCGGTACAGACACTGTTTCGCCAGTTCTCGGGTTTCTGCCAACTCTTGCTGCGCGATGTTTTACCGTGAAGGCACCAAAGCCTCTCAGTTCAACTCTATCGCCCTGTGCCAGTGCTGCAATTATTTCGTCAAATATAACATTAACAATTCTCTCCACATCTCTTTGGTAAAGATGCGGATTTGCTGTCGTAATTTTTTGAACCAGTTCCGATTTTATCATCAACTCAATCATCCCTTAAAAAAACGAGTATCAATAACTTGTTATTTTGTATGAGGGTGCCAAACAGAAACAAGTCCGTCAAGTCTAAGTCGCTCTAAACCATGGTTTTTATTGAATATATCGACAGGAATACCCATTTTTTTTGCAATAGATGCTGCTGCGTTACCAAAGATACCGAAAGTATCCTCATTTTGTACTGTCCAATTCTTGATTTCGAGGTCCTTAGACAGTT
Source organism: Methyloligellaceae bacterium (assembly GCA_050633205.1). Taxonomy (GTDB): domain Bacteria; phylum Pseudomonadota; class Alphaproteobacteria; order Rhizobiales; family CBDHHC01; genus CBDHHC01. The sequence continues at coordinate 5,709 of JBOEGA010000015.1, forward strand.
TATGTCTGGTCTGCAACCACTCGATTGCTTTCTCTTCACCACCAATTGCATCGATAAGCTTATGTGTCAGAGCCTGTCTACCTGAATAGATCTTGCCGTCTGTAAGTCCGGCAACTGAACCGGGATCAATTTTTCTTCTTTCACGTACCAGATCTACAAACCACTTATGTGTATCTGCTATGATTTCCTGGGTGGCTTCTCTGCCTGCTTCATCCAGCGGCTGGAATGGGGACGGATTGGCTTTCAGGTTACCGCTTTTTATTTCGTTCATTTTGACGCCGATATTATTCATCAGCCCTGTGAACTCGGTCCACTGCATGATAACGCCAACGGAACCAGTGATGGTATTACCGCGAGCAACAATGTGATCGGTGGCCAAGCCCGTAATATAGGCAGCAGATGTCGCCATTGTACCGAAAACTGCAATGACCGGCTTTTTCTTCCCGAGTTTGCGGATAGAGAGGTAAAGAGCTTCTCCTCCGGCTGTTGTGCCGCCCGGGCTGTTGATATGGATTATTACGGCTTTTACATCGTCCGCTTTTTCCAGCTTTTCAAACAGATTCATTTGTGCGCGGTTGTTTGTGATCATTCCGGCAATATCAACGCGGGCAATATGCTTTGCGCCGATAGCGGTATTTCCGACGACAACAGCGGCATAGATTACAAGAGATAAAAGAATAACAAGAGCTGCTATTCTCCAAAAACTCAAATGGCGCTGCATGCGCCGACGATCAACTAAAGCTTCAGCATTCAGGGACATGTGATTTAACGACCTAACTGATTTGAAAATGATCAATGTATTTGAAAAGCATAATACTATTGTGGTGTTAACTATCAACAGAAAATGGCCCGGAAAGCAAGCTAACCGGGCCATTTTATTAGATATTCTGGTAAATCAGGTTTCCCGCAAGCCGGGAAAACATGCGATTAAGACTTTTCAGTCCCCGTTTCAGCAGCCGCTTCCGGCGCTTCTTCGCTTCCTTCTTCACCATCTTCAGGCTTCGCTTTGTTCAAAGCTGCGCCGAGGATGTCACCAAGAGATGCGCCACTGTCAGAAGAGCCATATTGTGCAACAGCTTCTTTTTCTTCAGCGATTTCAAGGGCTTTGATTGATACAGCGATGCGACGGCCGCTTTTGTCTACCTGAGTGATAGCAGCGTCTACCTTGTCACCTGCAGCGAAACGCTCAGGGTGCTGTTCAGAACGCTCTCTTGAAAGATCAGCACGTCTGATGAAGGTAACGATGTCTGTGTCAATGATTTTAACGTCAAGTCCGCCTTCTTTAACATCAAGAACTTCACAGGTAACCCGTGCGCCTTTCTTGAGGCCAGAGACAGTTTCGAAAGGATCGCTTCCAAGTTGCTTGATGCCAAGGCTGATGCGTTCTTTCTCAGGGTCAACCTCAAGAATAACTGCGCCAACTTCTTCGCCTTTAGTGAAGTTTTTGATAGCTTCTTCACCTGGAAGGTTCCAGTCAAGGTCGGACATGTGAACCATACCGTCTACGCCGCCTTCAAGACCGATGAACAGTCCGAATTCAGTGATGTTACGGATGCTTCCTGAAACTTCTGTACCTTTAGGATTTTTCTCAGCAAATGCCTGCCAAGGATTTTCCTGACACTGTTTCAGACCAAGAGAGATACGGCGTTTCTGAGGGTCAACCTCAAGAACCTGTACTTCTACTTCCTGGCTTGTAGAAACGATTTTGCCCGGGTGTACGTTTTTCTTAGTCCAGCTCATTTCTGAAACGTGGATAAGACCTTCAACACCTGGCTCAAGCTCAACGAATGCACCGTAATCAGCAATATTTGTTACTGTACCAGTGAATTTCGCGTCCAGAGGATATTTGCTATCGATATTTTCCCAAGGGTCAACTTCAAGCTGCTTCATGCCAAGGCTGATGCGCTGAGTTTCCGGGTTAATACGGATAATCTGAATTTTAACTGTATCACCAACTGTAAGAATTTCGTTCGGGTGATTTACACGACGCCAAGCCATGTCAGTTACGTGAAGCAGACCGTCGATGCCACCAAGGTCGATAAATGCACCGTAGTCTGTGATATTTTTGGCAACGCCCTCAAGAACCTGACCTTCTTCAAGTTTAGAGACGATTTCGTTACGCTGTTCTGCGCGTGTCTCTTCAAGGACAGAGCGGCGAGAAACTACGATGTTTCCGCGTCTGCGATCCATTTTCAAGATCTGGAATGGCTGAGGAACATTCATAAGAGGTGCTACATCGCGGACCGGGCGGATATCTACCTGGCTACCTGGAAGGAATGCAACAGCGCCGTCAAGGTCAACAGTGAAACCACCTTTGACTTTATTGAAGATGATACCTTCAACTTTTTCGCCGTTGTTATATTTCTCTTCAAGACGGGTCCAGCTTTCTTCGCGACGTGCTTTTTCACGGCTAAGAACCGCTTCACCAGCTGCGTTTTCTACGCGCTCAAGATAAACCTCTACTTCGTCACCCACACTTACGGCATCAGTTTTGCCAGCGGGGCTGAATTCTTTCAAGGGAACTCTGCCTTCAGTTTTAAGACCGACATCAATAACTGCCAGGTCCTTCTCTATACTGATGACTTTCCCTTTAATTACCGACCCTTCCAATACGTCGGACGATCCAAACGTTTCTTCAAGTAGCGCAGCAAAATCCTCGGTCGTGGGATTAAGATCTCCTGCTTGCAATTCGTTCATTCGAACTCCTGTTAACGGTTCTTAACGTGTATCTGTACCAGAATACACGCAAATCCAAATCAGGAGCCCTTCCTTGGCCGAAAATCAATTTCCGGGCTCCTTAAGTTACAAGTAAAGCTTCCATCGGGACCTCATTTTTAAAAATTAGCCAGCCAATTAGATGCTCAGATTAGTGTTCTCTGCTGCAAAATCCCTATAAATACAAGGAGAAACGCCAAAGGGGCACGCTTATTTAAGCGCACCCTGTCCGCCTGATCATGTCGTCGATCACTTTAACAGCAGCTTTGAATGTAGCTTCTATATCTAAATTTGTCGTATCGAGCAAGTAGGAGTCTGCAGATTGACGTAAAGGAGCGGTAGAACGTGACATATCACGCTTATCTCTCTCTACTATATCAGCTAATACCTGCTCCGGATCGACATCCTCTCCCCTGATTTTAAGCTCGGCAAAACGCCTGCGTGCTCTTTCTTCTACAGAAGCGGTTACGAAAAGCTTAACATCTGCATCAGGGCATATCACTGTACCGATGTCTCTGCCATCCAGAACGGCTCCCCGCTCTTTTGCAGCAAAGTTTCTCTGATATTCCATCAGGGCCTGGCGAACTTCCGGGTGACCGGCAACAACTGAGGCGGAAGCTCCAACTGTCCGGTTACGCAGTCTGGGATCTTCAAGCGTTTCTGCTTTTAACTTACTGGCATGAAGAGCGGCATTTTCACCATCTTCAAGATTGCCGTTGTTATCAAGAACGCTCAGGGCCGTAGCCCGATACAGCGCTCCTGTATCAAGGTAGGGCAAACCATAATGGACCGCGACACGTCTCGCTACAGTTCCTTTTCCTGAGGCGGCGGGACCATCGACTGCGATTATCATGCTTTATTTCCCCGCTTCGCGAAATTTTGCTCCAAGCCCTGTCATCAGATCCATGAACTGCGGAAAACTGGTATTGATAATTTCAACATCATCTACGGTGACAGGATTTTCACTCCGTAATCCCATGATAAGGAAGGACATTGCTATACGGTGGTCCATCTCGGTTCTTATTGTGGCTCCACCGGTTACTGTATCTGCTCCCTGAACGATCAGGTCGTCGCCTTCTATTGTACATTGGACACCGCAGGCTGTCAGCCCTTCAGCCGTAATAGCCAGACGGTCGGATTCCTTGACCCTGAGCTCTTCAAGGCCAAGCATTCTGGTTTCTCCATTTGCGAATGATGCAACAACAGACAGGCATGGATATTCATCTATCATGCTAGGTGCACGGTCAGCCGGAACCGTTACGCCATTGAGGGAACCGGATTTCACGATGATATCTGCGATAGGCTCCCCGCCTTCTGTGCGCTCATTTGCCAATGTTATATCAGCGCCCATTTCGATGAGGGTCTGATAAAAACCAAAGCGCGTCGGGTTTGTGAGAATGCCTTCGATCGTTACTTCTGAATCCGGGCAGAGGAGTGCGGCAGCTGTCAGAAATGCGGCGGAGCTTGGATCTCCGGGAACTACGATATCCTGCCCTTTCAGCTCGGCATCCCCTTCAATCGTTATGGCGAGGCCTTCCGGTGTTTCTTCTCTGGTGATTACTGCACCAAAGTGTGTCAGCATTCTTTCAGTATGATCCCTCGTTGCCTTTGGCTCTATTACTGTGGTTTTCCCTGATGCATGGAGACCTGCAATCAGAACAGCAGATTTTACCTGAGCAGATGGCATTGGTAATGTGTATTTAATCGGAAGCAGGTCGTCTGAACCTTCGAGAACTGCGGGCAGACGATCACTATCCGGATCTGACAGGTTCAGGCCCATCTGTTTCAGCGGGTTGAGGATGCGAGCCATCGGGCGGCTGCAAAGAGATGCGTCTCCGGTGAATTCGACTTTCATGCTGTGCCCGGCAACTGCCCCCATCATCAGGCGGGAACCAGTACCGGAGTTACCGAAATCAAGAGGTCCTTCAGGCTGTCTGAAGCCACCCACACCATCACCAGTTACGATCCACTCACCATTTTCGTTGCGGACATCAGCGCCCAGCGCCTCAACTGCTTTTGCCGTTGCAATAACATCTGTTGCTTCAAGCAGGCCGCGAATTCTAGTCTGGCCAATAGACAGGGCACCGAAAATCAATGATCTGTGCGATATGGATTTGTCGCCCGGAACCCGGACGTGCCCTTTCAGAGCGCTGGACTTCGTAGCTGTTAATGATTGTGACATGAGGATTTAAGCCATTTACTTTTTCCGGGACAAGCCCGGCCCACACAATTCCGGTTTTCTTTCTGCCGGCAGTGGAGATTGCGGATTTTCATCATCTTTCTACTAGAAGCCATAGTTATAAGACAACAGCAAAACATGCCGAATGAAATGAAATTGCAAGTTTTCTTGGAATTTCGGCAAATAATAAGCTTCACTGCGTTGACAGAGCGGTCTCATCGTGGCAGTGAAGGCTATTATTTCCATACCAGCTATAGAGGTGAGTCCATGTCGATCAAAGCGGCACGCGGGACCAAGCGCTTATGCGAAAACTGCGAGAACAAGTATTACGACCTGAATCGTGATCCTATTGTTTGTCCAATTTGCGAAACAGTGTTTGAAGTTAAAGGTGCTATCAGCGCGGTTGACCATATTGCCGAGAACGATGATGAAGCTGATGAAATCATCGATGCACCTGCAGGCACAGAGATTGTCAGCCTTGATGAGGTTGATGAGAGCAGTGATGACGGCGTTCCTGTTATTGAAGATGAAGAAAATCTGGCTGATATTGATGATGATGCCGATATTCCTGATGCTTCAGACGATGATACCTTCCTGGAAGAGGAAGATGACGATCCTGATGTGTCAGGCATCATAGGCGCTCCAATTGTTCCTGGCGCAGACGAAACCTAAATTTTTTTGACATTTAAGAGGGGCATTTTTTTACGAGTCCCTCTTGATCCTCTTTGAGAAGATGGGTATAGGTTAATCCTGTTTCTTACCTGTGGTTGTGATTCTCACACCAGTTCCGGGGCCATAGCTCAGTTGGGAGAGCGCTTGNNCAAGAGGTCGGCGGTTCGATTCCGCCTGGCTCCACTTTATTGTTATATGTCACGCCACGTTCGCTGCGCTCACAGCTCCGATGGGCGGCGCCAAGCGCCGGGCACCTGCTTAGGTGCCGAATCTCGTATGCCGGAGAGATTTTTTGGTGATTGATTAGTTGATCTCGAGTTGTTTCATCAGGCTTACCCTACACTTCAAGCTGCACTACCAGCTACAGCTTTATCCGGCAATTCTGACAGACCTAAATCCCGGTATACAAATGACAGCACTGCTGCGAAGGCCAGTGTTGTCTATGCCTGTATCAGGACAATCAGGAATAGAGATATTTTGTAGTTTATTACAGGATACCACAAAGCCCGGCCAGCTCCCTCTCACTTTCACTGTCACCTGCCGAAATCTATATCCAGGTCTCGCCATGCGGCGTGGATGTGGGTTCCGCGAGACATGGCGTCGTGCTCTATGAGGAGTTTTTTTCCTGCTATGCGGTAATAATAGTTTTGATTGGGTTTCTCGCCGCCAGACCAATAGAATCTCAGGTATGGCAGTTCCTTTTCGTATATTTCCTGCAGGTATTTCTCAGAGAAGCGGGAAGAAAAGGTGCCTACATATACTGCTATTAGATCTTTCACTCTCTCTTGTGTTTTTTCCGGCAGTTTTGATACTTCAATTCCGGCAGGTTTTCCCAATGAAGCCCTGCGCTCGCCCGGCGAGGTAAGGAAACCGCCAAACCACTCCCTGCTTCCTCTGGCAATTTCTCTCTCTTTAGCTGAAAGGGTATTATATAATTTAAACGCCAGATCGACTTCCCCTTTCAGAGGGCGCAACCCCTTATCCGGTCCGGCAGGTATGGTTTCCGGGTTGGTACCAATAAACAGAGGAGATGCGGAAATAATTGTATTTCCCTGAAAAGTCATATTGATGGACAGGTGGTGACCCTCAAAGCGGAGCCCCCAAGTGGCACTGTCTGACGGAGTACCAAAAATCGTGATATAATATTTATCCGGATTTCGATAATTTCTGCTGTCTTCGATAACGCCCAATGCGGCTTCTGCGGCTATAATGGCATCTACCTGTTTTTGCCCTTTGTCACTGAGTATTGTCTGAAAGACATGTTTTAGAGCTTCCTTCTGTTTCTCCTCCATTTCACCAAGCGTCAGCCCCTTGCGTGATCCCGGTGTCCAGAAGAAATTAAACCGCTCCCTGTCTTCGAATGAGAAACTCAGTTGTTTAGCTTCCTCGGGTGTCAGTAATTTCATCAGCTCTGTTACGAAGTTTACAGTTGTATCTGTTGCCTTATGGGCATGGGCTGAACTCACTGACAGGATGGACAGAAGCAGACATATCACTTTTATCTTTTGTCTCATTTTTTTGCTTCTTTCGAGAGCTTTTCGATCTGAATTACTTAACGCTCAAGGATTGCAGTTTTTGCCATTTTTCTACTGGGATGCGGCCTACCAATGTAAAACCATCCGGGGAAGCTGGCTTAAACACGAGAATTTCACCTTCTTCCGGATAAAATTCTGTTGCTGCGGAAGCCAGATTACCATGAGCTGAATATAAAGTATTGGTTGCGGGCTCAGGAGGAGAAGACAGACGTTTACGGGCCATTTCAACCACACGTTTCTGTCCACCCACATAATCTACAGTGCGCAGGTTCATAAGGTCATTTGTAACCTCAACCTTTACTCCAAGTTCCATAAGCCTGGCTGTTTCAATTGTTCTGCAATACGGGCTGGAAAATATGGCACCAATCCTAATTCCAAGAGATTTAATGGCTGCGCCAATACTTGCGGAAGCTTTCCGGCCTGTGTCTGATAACTGCCTGACCTTTGCCGGGTCACAGCTCGTCCAGTCTCCGTGTTTTTGAATTTTATCTGATTGAGACCAGTTGGTTGCCACATGGCGTATATAGAGGTTGAAGCCGCCCCTGCGCAGTTCTGTGAGCAATTTCTGGTCTGTGTAGAGGTTTTCTGAAGCTGCAAATGCCCCATTTATGCTTATAAGACAGGCACAAAATATCATAAAATGAAGCCGGGCAATGACAGTGCGTTTATTACTAATCAGCAATCGTTTAAAGCTATGTACCATTTTCACGTTCCCGCAAACTCTGTTTAAGTACGTACTTCCAAAACTCTGAATTCTCTATATCCTGCTGAAGGCTGTTATGTTTCCATATAGGATATAATATCAGGAGCGGATATGTTTCGCCTAATGAAAATAATTTGATCTGCTCTATTGCCATGTCACAGTTGGGTATGAAACTACCCGATGCAAAGTGAGGTTCTGGCACAAACTGAATTTCTTTTGGCCAGATGGGAGCTGTATTCGAACTTAGCAGATTTGATAAAACCATATCAGGTTCAGTCAAGTCAGGAGTTCTTATGAAAAATAGTTTTCGCCTTTTATCAGTTACCAGCCTTTTGTTTTTTTTACTTCCCTTACAAAGCTCTTATGCAGGTTCTCCTTACGGGGTGTGGGTGCGGAATAACGGTGTCCATATAAAAGTTTACAAATGCAAAGACGGGTTAGGCATGACCATTGTCAAAGCGACCAAGAAGGAAAATACAGGCAGGAATATTATGTGTGGAGCTAAAAAGACCAGTTCAGGAAAATGGGATGGAAAAATTCTGAACGTGGCAGATAACAGAACCTATAAAGGTACAGTTACTATTAACCGGAATATCCTAACTCTGGAAGGGTGTGTCTTTGGAGGACTAATCTGCAAAACGGACAAATGGAAGAGGTTAAAGGAATAGAGAGTCTGGCTGTTAATCAGAAACACTTCAGGCCGGTTTAAACCGGCCTGTGTATCCTTGTCCCTAGTTCAGCTCCATGCTTAATTTCAAGCGCCATTCCATGACGTCATCAAGTTTGACTGTATCAGTTGCAGCTTCGTTCAGAGTTGCATCGCTGATATCGATACCCTTGTTAAATTTGTAATACAGTCCTTCACCAGAGAGGACGATGCCATCTTTAACCTGCCATGAGATACCACCACCGACAACAGATCCGAAAACGCCTTTTGAAAAGGACTGACTGCTCCCGATATCGTTGGAATAATCCTTGAATGATGAAGAAACATCTACGTTCAGTCTGCTGTAAGCAAGGCCACCTGTCAGGTAGGGAAGAAAATCCCCATAGGCATAACCCAGACGCAAACGTGCACTTGTTACAAAATCTGCTTCAGCAGATATGCTTCTGCTATAGGTTTTGGCGTAATTTGAATTTTCAGAAACATCGTTAACAGTAAATGCATTGTTTGCCAGCACAGAAATATCTGCTTCAGCACCAAAAACGATGTTATTTGATGTCTGGTAGTTGTAGCCGATATGGCCACCAAATGATCCACCAGTAACGCTCTGCTCTCCACCTGTAGACATATTGAAAATATTCAATGCACCCAGTGCCATCGCGCTCGCAGAACTGCCGTTATAGGTAAATGATCCACTTGAACTTACAACTCCCTGATCAGGGTCGTCATAACTAGCACTACCACTTCCCGAAGCACCACCCGGACCACTGGAAAATGCACTTGAGGTAATATTGGAGCTGCCCATATCTACGTGTCCACTGCCGGAACCTTCAGACGTTGATGCGCTATCTTTTACGCGTGAAGTGGCAGTCACCTGATTTGAATCAAACGTACATCCATTCTCGAGAACCTGGCCAGTCCCCGTCGCTTCACTTTCAGTGTAACAAAATCTGCTGGCGTTATCGAGTTGCGTCTCGTAGCCTGACCTGGATGCACCGCCATGGACACCTGCATATCCGCCAGTCCAGTTTTTTGATTGTGCCAAAGCCGGAGAAACTGACAGCGCAGACAGAAGCACTGCCGAAAGGCCAGTTAGTTTATACTTGTACATTAAATCCACCCACCACTTATAAGCGTATTTATTTTCACTGCAACGTAAGCAGGGAAATATGCGACTGATTCTTGGGTTTCAGTGGATCATGTATCTATACTGATCGTCTATTTTCTTTGTATAATAATGAGGTATATATGTTTGTTAAGTATCCAGATTATCACACTTGGCCTCCATTACCTTGCAGGAGTAATGAAGCACCTCAATTTTTCCATACAGATATTACAGGTATAGAGAGACCTACAGCCTGTATGTCTCAATCCTCAATCTGATATGTAAAATCCTTGATTGGGCCGAGTTTGTATTTGTCTCTTGTGATGGTGAGTGGGCTCATGATGTAACGACAGAGCAGGTTTGAGAGGCCTACGAGGGAATCCATATGTGTGCGCTCATAGCCATGCGATGCGTCCAGCCCGAAGCAAACCAGTGCTGTACGAATATCATTACCTGCGGTAATAGCGGAGGCTGCGTCTGATTTGTAATGAAGAAATACATCCCGAACGTAGGGAATGTTGTATTTCTCGCAGAGCTTAATCAACTTGTGACACAGATGATATTCGTATACCGCTCCCTGATCGCGCATGGCGATTATTACTGCATCTTCCCTTGAGTTCTGTCCCGGCGCCACGGTAGAGTTTCCAATAGCAACCATAGCAGCGACATCACCGTGAAGAATTGAGGATGCGCCTGTTCCTTCTTCTTCCGAGATTGTGAATAGCGGATGGCAATCAACGGGCAATGTCACACCGCTTTCAAGAATGGCTTTGATTGTCGCTAACTGGCAGGCGACGCCCGCTTTATTATCGAGGTGACGGGACTGAATAAAACCGCTTTCAGTCACCTCCGCTGTTGGGTCGATTGCAACAAAATCTCCCACATTAAAGCCCAGCTTTTCAAGAGCTGACTTTGTATGGCATTTCTCATCAACCCTGATTTCCAGATTATCCCATGATACAGGCTGGGTATCAATCTCTTCGTTGTAAACGTGCCCAGATGCTTTTAATGGCAGAATTGTACCACGATAGGATGTGTTGTCTGTAAAGATTGTAACTCTGGCGCCTTCTGCAAATCTGGCAGACCAATGACCAATTTTTACGATGGACAGTCTGCCGTTATCTTTCAGCTCCCGGACCATGGCTCCAAGAGTGTCCACATGACTAACGATTGCCCTGTCAGGAGACCGCTGCTCCCCTTCGAGTGTTGCCCGGATTGCGCCCCGACGCGTAATTTCAAAAGGAGCGCCCAGAGTCTCCAGCTCATTTCCGACAAAGCGTACTATCTGATCTGTAAAGCCGGTTGGACTTGGTATTTCAAGAAGGTCCAGCAATACATTGCGAAGATATTTCTTATTGATTTTTATAGGCATGAAAAATGACTGGCCTGTCGCGTTTGAATAGTGGTTCTGATAACTATCTATACCCTATAGAGACTTATAAAGCATTACAAGGCGTGGAATTTGATGATCTGCAGCATTGCCGGGCCTGCACTCAGGCAAAATATATCAGATCTGATCCTACCCTGAATGAGAATCTAAATCTGCCCATCTTTGAAAAAACACTGACATACATGTAAATAAACATCAGGGTTGCATTCTTCCTGGGTGCAGACGCAATATCTCAACCCACAAATAATATTACATTTACAACTTACTTTTCCGCATTATCAAAAACCTGCAATCGAATATATGCGAATCAATGCGTATTAGTAAAAAGCGGTCTTTTCCCAGTTATGTAAATAACCACATAATATTTACATGACCTGCCTGCCCAAACCTGATTACGGGAAATACCTGAGCGTTGTTATGTCATATAAGGTGAAAGTGCGACATAAAAACGTTCCTAAAGAAATCAATAGCCAATATTTAGTCACGACACAGACGAACTGCCATGATCTTTTTGCAAATGCGTGGGAGAAAATAAATATTAACACGCGAATAAGGAAAGTAAAAATGGCTACAAAAGAAAATGCATCTGTGGTCGTCACATGGAATCATGGCGCTAACACCGTTATAGATGATTTTGATCCTAAGTCTGATACTGTCTTTATTGACTGGTTTGGTCCAAGCCAGATTGATATAACTGAAAACAATGGCAACGTGATCTTTTCGATCCCGTCCAATGATCAAACGATTACACTATCCGATACGAAGCTTTCGGATCTGGACCTATCCAACTTTACTATTAAGGACAATGGAACAGAAAAAAAACTACAGGGTCTGATAGCGGAAGGGAGTTCCGGCTCTGAAGGAGGGACTGGTGGCGAGACCGGCGGTGAGACAGGCGGCGGGACTGATGATGGGACTGGCGACATTGTTGACCCTGAATACAGGGTCGTCGGGTGGTTTCAGCAGGCTGGCAGTCTTTGGGGTCCAAAGTACCAGGTAGAGGATGTACCCGCTGATCAGTTAACCCATCTGGTATATGCATTTGCTATTATCGATGATAATGGTGAAATGGCAGTAAACTCTACGAATGACCACGGTGACCAGGCAGCTTTAGATAACTTTGAAAAACTTGCCAAGCTGAAGGCAGAAAACGAACATCTCAAACTAATAATCGCAGTCGGTGGCTGGAGCAAATCAGAAAACTTCTCATCCACACTAGATAGTAAAGAAGGGCGAGAAAAGTTTGCAGAATCTGTTGTAGACTTTATGAAAGAGCACCCGATGTTTGACGGCATTGACCTCGACTGGGAGTTCCCTGGCGTTAAAGTTCTAGATAACACGTGGAGCAATCAGGATGGCGAATATTATGCGCTGGCGATTGAGGAAATACGGGAAAAACTTGATGGGCTGGAGGAAGAAACCGGCCGTGAATATGAAATATCGGTAGCGGTATCAACCGGGGCAGATAAAATTGAAAAATTCAACCTTCCCGGAATACATCCGCATGTCGACTTCATCAACGTAATGGCCTACGACATCAATGGAACCTGGCGGGATACAACAGACCATCAGGCGCCAATCTTTGATACAGATGGAACTGCAAATACCCGGGATATTTCTACTGCTGTTGAGACCTATCTGGATCTGGGGGTTCCGCCGGAGAAGCTTGTGATCGGGGCTCCGATGTACACACGTGCCTGGGGAGGCGTCGATGCAGACAATGCACAAGATGCCCTAAGAGCAGATAGTGATGGCAAGGCACCCGGAACGAGAGCTGAAGGTGTATATTACTATAGTGATCTCCTCGAAAAAGTACAGGATCCTGATAGTGGCTGGAAGCTGTACTTTGATGATGAAGCTCAGGTTGCCTATGTCTGGAACCAGGAAGAGAAAATTTTCTCTTCAATAGAAACACCGGAGACAATTGCTCTCAAATCTTCATGGGCTAAAGACCTGGGACTTGGTGGAATACAGTTCTGGTCTCTGCAACATGATGCATCCGGTCATACAGAGAGCCTTCTGAAGGCAGCTTCTGACTTCTGGATTAAAGGCATGAGCCTTCATGAAATTGCCAATGCCTCCGAAGTCGAGTTTGACGGGATATTTGGTGGTGATGGTAAAGTTAATCCGTTCTGGGAAACACCTGACACCGAAACTGGTGATGGGACTGGTGGCACTACTCCTGACAATGTTGTTGTAACCTGGAACTGGGGTGCACAACTGGTTTATGATGACTTCGATCCCAAAACAGATGTGCTGGAGTTTGATAAAAATATCGCATCCAAGCACATAACTTTCGAGGAAGTTGATAACGATCTGCTGATTACTGTTCTTAATAACGGGGGGCATACTCTGGTTCTTGAGAATGTGCAGGCTGAACAGCTTTCACTTGATAACCTGGTCAATCAGGATGACGGGATGGTTCAGCAGCTCCACAGTCTTGGAATGGACGATACTATAATCTAGTGGTTGCGCAGACAGAGAGCATGGCAACCAAACCTTGTTCTCTGTTATTGCATATACAATATTTCTTTAAATTTTCCAGAACACCAAACTACACTTGCAATATTTTTCTATAATCACCTTCTGCTGTGGCTATATGGAGATAGTTTACCACTAATCAGTAGAGACAGGATAACCTTTTCTATTTACTGTCACTTTTCTGACTTGTTACGGTGATCTGATTGCAATTGCGTGGAGTGGGGCGTTGCTGTTAATACGCTAAGGGGAAAACAATGACTAATAATGACTCCGCAACAGTAGTCGTGACGTGGAACTGGGGTAAGACCACAGTCATCGATGATTTTGATCCGAAAACTGATACTATATTTATAGACAAGGTTGGTCCTGACCACATTATCATTACGGAATCTAATGGCAATGTGGTTTTCTCCATACCATCCAACAAGCAGACAATTACGCTGAAAGGTATTAATCTTGCCAGCCTGGAGCCTTCCAACTTTATTATAGAGAATGCCGGGACTGAACAGAAGGTACAGGATATTCTGGACGCAGCGGATAACGCTGTTGTTGAACCAGTACCGGGGCCAACCAAGCCAATTGTTGCCGGGTATTTTCAGGGGACAGATATATATGAAGGTGGCCGTAACTATCAGATTGATGATGTACCTGCAGAAGAGCTTACTCACCTGATCTACGCGTTCATCACGATTGATGAGAATGACGAAGTTAAATTTCATGATGAGTGGGGAGCCATAAAACACCCATTTGACGATGCCAACAGTGTTGATGGGGTTGGGGACACATCTAATCAGGCATTAAAAGGCAACATGAACCAACTTGCTGAATTGAAAGAGGCCCATCCGGATCTCCAGATAATTATCAGCATTGGCGGTGCCGGTCTTTCCAGAAACTTCTCATCAATGGTCGCGAGTGAAGACAGTCGGGAGATATTTGTAAATTCAGTTGTTGAATTCCTGAAGACCTATCCCATGTTCGATGGCGTTGATCTTGACTGGGAGTTTCCAAATGGTGGCGAAGCAGAAAACGAGAAGAGCCCCGACGACGGCAAGAACTATGCTCTTCTGGCTAAAGATATTAGAGCAGTACTTGATGGTCTTGGGACAGAGACAGGACGGGACTACAGCCTATCTGTCGCGTCTCCTACAGGCTCACAGAATCTGTCAAACTTCAATCTTGAGGGGCTGGCACCTCATGTCAATTTCTTCAACATGATGGCCTATGACATGCATGGCCACTGGAGTAAAAATACCGGCCATCAGGCCCCTATCGAAAATACAGGCAATGGAACCAACGGGATAACCGATGCCGTAGATGCATATCTGGATAGTGGTGTTCCTGCCAACAAAATTGTAATCGGAGCTCCTACCTATACCAAGGCCTGGAAAGGTGTGGATGCGGATGATGCAGAATCTTCCGTTCGTGCACACAGCGATGGAGCAGCACAAGGAACCCATAGCCCAGGTAGTTATGATTACGATGATCTTCTTGGCAAACTGCAGGACCCTGAAAGTGGCTGGAAGCTTTATTATGATGATAATGCCCAGGCAGCGTATCTCTGGAACGAAGAAGAAAAGATCTACAGTACATTTGAGACACCGGAAACAATTGCACTAAAATCAGAGTGGGCGCAGGAAAAGGGCCTTGGTGGCATGATGTTCTGGGCTTTATCCAGTGATGCATCGGGACAGGAGAGCCTTGTCAAAGCAGCCTCGGACAGTTGGCTGAAAGACAAAACTTTAATGGAGATTGCCAACGCATCTGATCTGGAGTTTGAGGAGGTGTTTGGCGGTAACGGCAAGGTTGCACCATACTGGGATCAAAATGACCCCGGGGGGCCAGAAGGTCCGGGTAATGGAGATACTATTCAGCTTGGTTCCGAGGCGGACAAAATTGCTATCAAATGGGACTGGGGAGAGCAACTAACCTATAGCGGGTTTGATCCGGCCATGGATGTGCTGGACTTTACCAACCTACCCGCAAAGTCCGTTAGTATAGAGGAAAGTGGCGATGATCTTTTGATTACTGTCATTGATAATGGTGAACACAGCTATCTGTTTAAAGGCCTTCAGGCGGAAGACCTTACGATTGATAACATCACTGCAACTTCATGGAATCATAGCGTGATAGGCAGTGACAAGGGAGTTGCTGAGCAGCTTTCCGATCTCGGCGCACTGGATATGATTGTCTGATGCGGTTTTAACAAAGGGCACGGCAGGTTTTGCCGTGCCTATTCTGGCAGGGACTGTTTTTTATTTGGCGGTGTGCACCACCAGTTTCCGTAAATTCCAAGGCACTTGTTGGTGCCCTTATCTGTGGTTATTGTTGCTGAACGTGCAAAGAGGTGATCCTGAAATTCGACCTGCATACGTTCGCGTATAATTCTTGCACATTCATGGGTAGAAAGCTTGCAGCCGATTTTAATAAATCTTTTTACGAAGTTGTCCTCCCGGGATAAGTTCTGCTGTGCCAGTTTCTGTACCAGATGGTTATGAACCATGGTCTCAAAACGGGCGTGGCCCGGTTTGGTGAGAGGGGCAATAGCCAGAGCCAGTGCGATCAGCACCAGGACGCATAATACAGCTTTACCGAAAAACCCTCCTGCAGAAAATCTATTTTTCCGGTTTGGAGCACCACATTTTGGACAGGCGCGGGCTTTATCGCTTATTTTTTCGCTACATTCAGAACAGGTAATCAACACAACACATCCCCACAGTTTTTGTATTTGTCTGTAGGCATATAGTGTGTACCAAGTGGTTTTGCCATTTTTTTATACAAGACCATGGGTAATCTTCTGAAATTGAGAGCTTTTTTGGCGGTGATCCTGAGGGGATGGGAAGACATATACTTTTTTAAAAAACTTATTCCCCCTACCAAATCCTCCCATATACTCCTGCTCATCCGACACCATCAGGGTGGTGCTGCAGACCGT